>NZ_CALLWC010000065.1 GCF_938015785.1 uncultured Campylobacter sp.
ATGGAATTTGCCGCACTCATTGATGAATCATAATTTATCTCTTTCGTGAAATTTAAATCCCGAGCACTTGCTAAATTGGGCGCATAGGCAAAATTTTGCCATACATTGCCAACCTCGGAATTTGATACGGAATTTTCCGCGTCGCTAGCCGAGCCGCAAACGTTCGCGGCGTTCGTGGCTGCAAATCTTTCACCGCTATTAGAATTCGTCGCGCGGCTATCGCGATTTATCGAGCCGCTAAAATTTTCCGCTATTCGCACCGCGGCATCGATAGAATTTCCTCTGCAGACGCCGCTTTTATCCTCGCGTTCTGCACTGCGGATAGGATTTTTCGCCGCGCCAAATTTCTCGGGCATGCGCACCGCAGAGTCGATAGAGCTTTTTATCTCGTCAAAAATCCCCGCTTCGCTTGCCGCGCCCGCCTTTTTTAGCGCGAATTTATAGCTCTGCTCGCAGCCCTGGATGTATAGGTTTTCTAGCCGCATGCCCGCCTCGCCGTCGAAACTTACGGCTCGTAGGTCGCAAATGACCGCCGCAAATGCGTCGAATAGCCGCCCTAGCGAGCTTGAGCGGACGGCACGCGGTGCGATTTTTTCTAAATTTGTCGTCTCGCTCGCGCTAAATTTTGCCAAAAACTCGCGCGCAGCGTCCTTTGCATTAAATTTAAATATGAGCGCAAGCGCAAGCTTGTAGATGTTTTTGATCGCATTCTCGCCGCCGATAAGCGCGATCTCATCAAATTTTGCGATGCGACGGTAGCCGCGCGGATCAAAGATCATCACCTCGCCACCCCAGATCGTGCCGTCCGTGCCGTAGCCGGTGCCGTCGAAGCAAAAGCCTAGGTATTTTTTGCCGCTGCCTAACAGCTCATTTTGCGCCAGATTCGACACCAGATGCGCGAAATGGTGCTGGTAGCGGATCACGGGGTATCCGCGCTGTTCGAAAAATCGCGTGTGCGAAAACTGCGGGTGCAGATCTGCGATGACGGCGTCGAATTTCAGCTCGTAGGCGCGCACAAACATATCCAAAAGCGCGAAAAATCGCTCATTCGTGGCGACATTTTTAAGATCGCCGATGTAGGGCGAGATGAAAATTTGCCCGTCTTTGTAGATTGCAAACTGATTTTTAAGCTCCGCTCCGAGCGCCAGGAAAGTGCCTTTTAGCCGGAATTTGCTAGGGAAAATTTTTGGATTCATTCCGCGAGATGTTCGCAAAAATAGCGCGCGATTTAGAGCGTCCGCTTCGGCGGAAAAATTTGTGTAGCTCGCCAGATTTGCGGTACTGGTACTTGCCGGTTTTGCGGCATTTGCGAAATTTACGAGGCTTGTCGGATTTGCAACGTTTTTTAAATTTGCGAGACCTGCGGCGCGGGTGAATTTCGTTCCGCAAACAAGTTTCGCTTCGGCGGCGGAATTTGCATCGTTTTGGTTTTTTTGAGGCGCCGAATTTGTGCCGCCGCAGCCAGTTTTGGAAGTAAAATTTACGACGTCGCAACTTGTATCCGTATCGGAAGGTCTTTGCGAGTTCTCGAAATTTCGCCTATCTGCAAAATTTTCCTTAAAATTTTGCGGCGCGATAAGGGTTTGTATGGTTGCGGAATTCTGCGTTAGAATGGAATTTTGCGCAGAGTTTTCCGTCTGAGTGCAGATCGGAAGCGACTCGGAAATTGTGTTCGAATTGCAAGCCATTTTTGAATCAGGCGCCAAAGTTCGCGCTTCAAATAGCGGTAAAAAGGCGATACTATCGTCACTCGGCGTTAAAATTTCGCGGTCGTTATCCAGGTAAAACGAGATGACGCTGTCCAGCTTCGCGCGCAACTCCTCGCTGCTAACAATAATGGGCTCGCCGCTAATGTTGGCGCTTGTGGCGACGATCGGGCGATCAAAGTATTCAAAAAGCAGCAGATGCACGCCGGTGTTGGCTAGGAAAATGCCGATTTTATTAAGGTTCGGCGCCACGCTTGGAGCGATAAAAATCGCACCCGCCTTAAAAATCGCCGAAAAGCTCGCAGGTAAACGCACGAAATTGCCCCTGTTAGCGGAACATGCGCCATGCGCCTCCGCCACACACGCCTGCGCAGAGCATGAACCTTGCAAATTTATCGTCTGTTGCGGACTCGGCTCGCACGCCGCACGCTGCAAGTCCACTCTATACTCAGCATGTTGCAAACCCTGAATATTCGCCGAATTTTGCGAAATAGACTTGTCCGTCGCAAGCCGAGAATCAAGCCCATTCGCCGTGCATTGCAAGTCTTGGCTATCTGCCGCGGACTGTAAATTTAATTTGTTAATTGCTTGCTGCAGCTTTAGCTCGCCTTCTGCTTGCAGCGAGTTCAAATTTTTAGCCGCGTACTGCGAACCAGACCCATTCGATGCGCGTCCTAGCTCGTTTTCTGCGCTCCGCAAGTCGCCTGTAGCCGCGTCGCAGGCGAAACTGCGGCGCGCCGTTTTGCTAAAAATTTGCGCACTATGCAACCTGCCCTGCTCCATGCAAACTCCAACATTTTGCGTGCTAAAATTTTGCGCCGCCAAATTGCGTAAATTTTGTAGTGCAAAACCCTGCTCTTGCGCCGAATTCTCTAGCTCGCCAGCAAATTTCGGCGATATAGAATTTTGGTCTTGCACCTTTAAATTTTGCGCGCTGAAATCCGCCGCAAAGCCCGCCTCTGTGCGCCAAACAAATTCACGCTTTTTTAAAATCACGATCGGCTTGACGTTGCAATCTATCAGCGCCTCCTCTTCTGCGCTTAGGCTCGCTGTGCGCCCTGCCTGCGCTGCGTCGCGACACATGATCGCAAAAGGCTTGCTTGGGCGTTTTTTGAGCGTTCGCAGCATGCGTACTGCGCGCTCGTTCGTCGCATCGCAGACGATGTGAAAGCCGCCCATACCTTTGATCGCGCCGATCTGTCCGTGCCGCAAAAGCTCCGCCGTGCGCGCTATCGCATCCTCGCCGCTAGATAAAATTTCGCCGTCCGCGCCGCATAAAAACAGCTGCGGGCCGCAGTGCGGGCAGGAGATCGGCTCGGCGTGATAGCGGCGCGTGAGCGGGTCCGTGTATTCGCCACGGCAGAACTCGCACATCTCAAACGCCCTCATCGTGGTGTTTGCGCGGTCATACGGCAGTGCGGCGATGATGCTAAGGCGCGGGCCGCAATCCGTGCAGTTGATAAAAGGGTAGTGAAAGCGCGGATTTTGCGGGTCGTAAAACTCCTTTTTGCACTGATCGCAGATCGCAAAATCGGGCAGGATCGGGTTAAATTTACGCCCCTTCTTGGATTGCGTGATCTTAAAATCAGTAAAATTCTGCGTAAAATATTGCGTATTTAGATCGGTGCGGATGATCCTATCGATTCGGCAAAGCGGCGGCGCTTCGCTGCGAAGTCGCTGCTTGAAAATTTCTAAAATTTCTTCTTCGCGCGGATCTTGCTCGGCGCTTTGCGGATTGCGTTTAAAGCCCTGCAAATCCCACTTCGCATCTTGCAAGTCGCGCTTAGTATTTTGCAAGCCTTGCGACGATTCATTCTGCGACATACCGCGCTGCTGCGACGAATTTTGCACGACGAAATTTTGATCCGACGAAGCTGGCAAAATGGAGCCCTGCTCGTTTAGATCGGTCTCGAATAAGTTCGGTAAAAATTTCTCGCTCGCTGCGGTTTGCAAATCATCCGTCAAATCATGCGGCAAGCTCGGCGTACTCTGCGGCGAAAAGAAACTCTCGTTTAAATTTGAACTTGCAAAATTTAGTGATGAGTTCGCGGCCTCGTTAGAATTCGACTCGGCAGAATTTAAAGACCGAGCAGCTGATGACGATACTTTCTGCGCTTGAATTTCGTTAGAATTTGGCTCATCTAAATTTAAAGGGGCGGAATTTTTATCAATCGAGCCTTTTTGCGGCTCGGAAAGGTCTGCGCAAACGATGATTTTAACGCCCTCGCCGTCGTTATAAACCTCGCCTTTTAGCCCCAAATCCACGGCGAGTTTGTAGACGAAGGGGCGAAACCCGACCCCCTGCACTGCTCCGAAAACCTCAAATTTAGCCGCTTTCATGTATGTGCTTTCATAAATTACGCGCCGCCGCAGCTGTTTTGCAAGCAAGTTGCGCTCGCTGCAAGCGGACAAAACGTACCGAGCGCCTCAAAATATGCTCTAAATTTAATAAAATTTGTTCCTTCACGCCCGCGCCCTTTGCCGCTTTTTTTGAAATTTCGCAAGGTCTCGTTTGCGCTAAGCTTAGTCCGTATGACGCGGCTATCGGCGCCGCAATGTCCGCGCAACTCGCCGTTTTGCGGATAAGACTTAGTAGTTTTGCCGAAAATTCGCATATACACCCAATCTAGCGAGCTTGAAGCGCGAAGCTGTCGCTAAAGCTCGCGTCAAAATTTTTGCAAAGCCTAAGCATCAAATCCGCAAATTTGCGCCCGCTAAACATCGCTCCGCCGAAGATCAAAACGTCAAAGTCCTCTTTGCGCTCATCCGCCAGATCGCTTAAAAAATAGCCTAAACTATCGAAAAATCCGAACGCAAACAGCTTTTCATTGGCGCCTGCGAGCGCATAGCTCATCGCTGAGCGCAAAATTTTATCCGCTTGCACGCAGCCGCGCTCGTCCGTGCAAAAATCGAGTCGCACCCCTTTGCCGCCCGCAAAATCTTCCGCAGCCGCGATCAAAAACGCCGCATCGCGCCCCCAGATAAGCTGCGCGGCGACGCTAAAGATGCTGTGAAATCCCGCGTTTGCGCTTTTCAAAATTTCATCGATTTTTGCGGCGTTTACGCTAAATTTGGCGCTGAAATTTTCAAACAACTTCGCGCCCGTTTCGTCCGCGCAAATTTGCGCCTTAAGCTCGTCGAAGCTGCGCGGCAGATTAAATTTAAGCAGAATTTTTTTAGAGCTTTCGCCATAAATTGCGATCTCGTCGTCCGCGCCCACTCCCAAAAAGCAGCGCAAAACCCGTTTTTTAGGATCATCTAAAAGCCCCTTCTCGCGGCACGTAAGCGCAAAAAGAGCGGAGTTTTTGTCGTTTGAGTTTTTCAGATAAGAGCTCGCGCTGCCGCTTAAAAAATCCTCGTTTTGCACGATCAAAAAGCCGTTTTGCAGCGGCGCGACCTTAAAAATTTTATCTTTTTGCGCCGCGCTTTCGCATTTTGCGCTTAAAAAATAGATCCCGTCACTTGCCAAAGCGCGCCCCAGCGCAAACACGAATATGTCACCCGCAAGCTTTACGTCAAAAAATTTAGGCGCGTCCTCGTGGTTTTTTCTAAAAATCGCATTGGTTTTTAGGCTTATGAGCGGCTTTTCGAAGGCTGCGAGCGCGATTTTGCTCTTTTCGTCGCTCACAAAAATCCCATCCAGCGCGCCCACTCCTGCAGCTATCAGAAAATCGGCGCTAAAATCCACGTCCGCCTTGAGCGTGAAAGTTGCGCCACCGCGCTTAATCTGCACCTGCTGAGCATGAAATAAGTTTATGCGGCAAAACTCTAGTAAGCGGGCAAAATTCTCCCTGCTTACCGCTTCAAATTTGCCGTCATGAAGCACGCTAGCGCCGCTTATTATTGCGAATTCGTTTTGAGACGGCTCGGCGTGAGCGAGGTATTCCTTCATCACTCGCGGGGTAAAATTATTAAATTTAGCCGCGCTATGGGCATTTGAAATTTCATCCTCTAAAAATTTACTTATATCGCCCGAGGAGGTATCTTCAAACGTGCCGTTAAATTTCAGCGTTTTCGCTTCGGCGCCGCCCTCGTCCACCACGCGCACGGAGGATTTTGCCAAAAATATGGAGTTTGGAATCAGAGGCATCGCCTCGTCGCTAAATTTTAAAATTTCATCCTCGCCGCCGCGCACGAAAAGGCTTATTAAGCTCGCCTCTTTTTTTAGGCAAAACTCAAGTGCGCTTTTGCGAGCATAAAACAGCAAGAAGTGCGCTATTAGCGCGTTTTCATTAAGGTAGTTAAACTCATATGCTACTATCATCTCGCCCCCTTTTTGCAAATCGATCCGCGATATCTTGGGCGCTAAGATCGGCGATTTTTTCATGCGCGAAGCCAAGATCCGATAGGTACTGCAGCGCCGTTTTTTCCATAGTTTTTGAAGATTTTAATATCGCGGAGCTTAGCTTAAAGCTCGCTTCCTCGATGCGCCGCGGCACGACCGCTAGAATTTTAACGTGAGGCAGATCGCCGCAAAGATCCATCATCTGCAGGGTTTGAAGCATTTCGACCTCGTGTGCCGAGCCGCTCCAGCTGATCTGCTTAGGCATCGCGTCGTAGTCGAAAAAATACACCTCGCCGCCCTTTGCGCCGTCCGCGTCTATGCAATCTACGAGCAAAATTTCATCAAATTCCGCTATCGTAGGCATAAGAAAGCTAGCCAGAGTCCCGCCGTCGATAAATCGGATCTGATCCGCGCTACTGCTCGGCGCGGCTGAATTTACGGCGATGAAGTCCGAATTGATAGAGCTTTGCGCTGCGGAATTTATGACGGAATTCTGCGAAGTAAAATTTGAAGCGGAATTCTGCTTGGCGGAATTTTGAGCGGCGAAATTTCGATCTAAATTTACCGTCTTGGAATTTCGGAGAGAATTTACTACTGTGGCATTCTGCTCGGAGATAAAATTTTCATCCGCAGAATTTTGCGAGGGGTCGCGCTCTATGGAATTTTGCGAGGTAGAATTTTGTATCGCAGATACTTGGGCGGAATTTTGCATAAAATTCTGCGCCGTTAAATTCTCGCCCGCCTTAGAATTTCGTGCGGCGGTTTTAGGATAAAATTTATAGTTCTGCGCGAGCGCGCGGACGAAGTGCACGCCTATGCCCTCGTCCGCGTAGATGACATTGCCAATACCCAGTACCAGCACCCTCAAGCGTGCTCTTCCTTTTTAAATTTATAGCCGCTTACGATCGCATCCATCGCGCCGTCTCTGCCCTTGACGGCGTTAAAGACCGCCATATAGACGTGGATCGGTACGAAGATTATGATGATATTCATGCAAAGATGATGTATCATTCGCACTTCGCTTAGACCGCCCATCGCAGCTTCCAGCGGGCGTAAGAGCCCGTATAGCGCGCCGCCCAACCCCTCGTGATAGACGTGAACGTATAGAATCATTCCGGTTAGGCAGATTACGAATAGCACTAGATAAAAGCCCAGATAGGAGATGAACTGTAGCGGGTTATAAACGCCGCGAAGATGCGGGTGCTCGCCCAAAAAGATATAGTATTTGATCTGAGCGATCCAGACGCGCGGGCTAAAAAAATCTTTGATGCTTAAAAGCTCTTTTCTGCTCTTTTTATCGAAGAAGAAAAGGTAGGTTTTAAAGATCGCCGCACCGATCATCGCAAAGCCGAAGATCAGATGCACGAATCTAAATTTAGCCTGCATGAAAAGCACCGGCTCGGGATTTACCTCGGGCGCGGTGAAAACAAAGGCGATGTAATATCCGGTGATCACCAAAAGCGTAATGCAAAGCGCGCGCAGCCAGTGTGTGAGCCTAAGACCGATTGAGAACTCGTATTCCGCAAATCTTTTTTTCATGATTTATCCTTTGCTGGGATCTACCCTATAGCAGCCAAGCTCCGCTCCTTTGACGTCCATTACGTGCACGGCGCAGGCGATGCAAGGATCGTAAGAGTGGATGCGGCGGATGATCTCTAGCGGCTTGGAAAGATCGGCAAGTTTAAGCCCGATCAAGCAGGATTCGTAAGCGCCCATAGCGCCGTCTTTATCCTTCGGAGTGGCGTTCCAAGTAGAAGGTACGACCGCCTGCCAGTTTTTGATGACGCCCTTTTCGATCCTGCACCAGTGGCTAAGCGCGCCGCGCGGCACGTGGCCGATATAGCGACCTTTGTACTCTTTTGAGTTATCGATTACATATTTTGCGCAGGTTTCGGTATCGCCGCTTTTGATGTTTGCGATCAAATTTTCTAGCGCAATCAGTCCGTTGTCGGCTACGACTTTAGCCTCAATCATACGGCACGCCGTTCGTCCAAGCGTCGAAAATACCGCCTCAAGCGGCAAGCCGGCGTCTTTTAGGAATTGATCCACGACCTTTACTACGCGCTCGTTTTTCTTTGCGTAATTTACCACGATATTTGCAAGCGGTCCTACTTGAAGCGGCTTGCCGTCGTAGCGCGGAGCTTTGATCCAGGTGTATTTGCCCTGGGTATCGAGCACCTTTGTATGTGCTTCTTTGCCGTGCGCGTCGATACTCTGTCCGTCCTTAAGGCCCGTATAATTCGGCTCTTGCTCGCCGTCGTAAGGATGAAGCGCCGCATCGTTTTTATACCACGCATGCGTTGCCTCCTCGGTGATCTTGTTCTCATCGAGCTCCAAAACCTTGCTAATATCGCCGTCAAGGATCATGCCGCTTTGAAATAGCCATTCGTTCTTTGAAAGCTGAAATTCTTGGTGAGTCCATAAATTTGCCACGCCGATATCGTTTAGCACGCTAGGCTCGTTACCGTAAGCCTTCGCAGCCATTACGAGATCAGGATAGTAGGCGCGATTTACGAAGTCCGCGACCTCTTTAAATTTAGACATATATTCGCCCAGTCTTGCAGGGCTTAGGATATCCATTACGCAGGTTACGCCGCCTACGGTGAGGCTTTGCGGATGAGGCTGTTTCGCACCGAATATCGCCATCATCTGAGCCGCCGTGCGCTGAATGCGCAAACACTCAAGATAGTGCGAAAGAGCGATTAAATTTTGCTCCGGGCTAAGCTTATATGTTGGGTGGCCGAAGTAGGCGTTGGCAAAAGGCCCCAAAGCGCCTTTCTTAACAAAAGCACCCACGCGATCTTGCACCTCTTTTAGTTTATCCGCACCGCACGCATAAGGGGTATCGCAGTATTTAAACGCCTCCTCACTCGCCTTTTTAGGATCGGCGCTAAGAGCGCTTACTACATCTACGAAATCAAGCCCGTGGAGTTGATAAAAATGCACCGGATGATCGTGCAAAAATAGCGCGTTAGCCATCAGCGTGCGCGTCAGCAAGGCATTTAACGGCGGAGTGATACCGAGGGCGTTTTCTACCGCGACGATACCCGCTTTGTAATGCGAGAAGGTGCAGACGCCGCAAATTCTTTGCATAAAAAATCCCGCGTCGCGCGGATCTCTGTTTTTTACTATAGTCTCAAGCCCGCGCCATAGCGTCGAGCTACTATAAGCCTCGCGGACGACGTTTTCATCATCCACTACGACCTCTATTCTTAAATGTCCCTCTATTCTGGTTATCGGATCTATTACGATTCTTTGCGACATGATTATTCCCCTTTATCTTTCTTAAATGACGCAATCGCTGCGTGTGCCGCTACCGCAACACCCGTGATTGCTAAAATTCCGACACCTATCTTATCTGCGGTAGCATCAGCGCCGAGCCCGCCGAAAACACTTTCATAAAGGCGATCCGCCAAAGGCTCCTCAAAAGGTCCCATATGATCCCAGAAATCAGGCTCCGAGCAGCCTATGCAGCCGTGACCAGCCTGTACCGGCCAGCTAGTGTGGGAGTTGAAGCGCTCGCGCGAGCAGTTATTAAACGTATAAGGGCCCTTGCAGCCTACTTTATAAAGGCAATATCCGTCCTTTGCGCCCGCATCGCCGAAGCTTTCTACAAACTCGCCCGCGTCGAAATGCCCGCGACGCTCGCATAGATCGTGGATGCGCAGCCCGTAAGCCCATTTCGGTCGGTTGTAAACGTCAAGGCTTGGAAGCGTGCCGAAAAGGATGAAATTTAGCACATTGCCGACGATATTTTTTTCGCTAGGCGGACAGCCCGGGATGTTGATGACGGGTTTGTTTATGATTTTGTCCAAACCTACGGCGCCGGTCGGATTCGGAGCCGCGGCTTGGATACCGCCGAAGCTCGAACAGGTGCCGATCGCAAATATTGCCGCAGCGCCTTCGGCAGCGTGCTTGCAGTGCTGAGCTCCGCTCTTGCCCTCAGGACCCACGGTTAGGAAAAATTCATTCTCGCCGCTTGGAATTCCACCCTCTACCATCAAGATATAGCGCCCCTTGTATTTTTCGATCGCGCCCTCTAAATTTTCCTCGGCTTGCCAGCCTGCGGCAGCCATTATCGTTTCGTGGTATTCGAGGCTGATGTAATCAAATATAAGGCTGTCGATCGTAGGCGTATCGGTGCGAAGTAAGCTCTCGCTACAGCCCGTGCACTCCGCCATATGAAGCCAGATCACCGGCAAGCGATCCGCAAGCTCCGCAGCTCGCGCCACGCTCGGCGCAAATGCGGCTGGAAGCCCTAGCATCGCGGTCATCGCTCCGCTCCATTTCATAAAATCGCGGCGCGAAAAACCCTTGCTCTTAAGCCTTTCTTGTATGCTTTCCTTCGCTTTTATTCGCGGCAAACGCTCAACGGCATCAAGTCTAGCCGAAATTTGAGCCAAATCAACCATATCTTCCTCCTGAATTTTAGGATATTTTGGAAAGCATTCTATCAAAATTTAGAATTTATGCACCTTAAATTTCGTTAGATTTAATTAAAATTTTATATTTATTCATCGTCTAGTAGGTTTTAAATTTAAAAATAAAAGGCGGATTAAAATTTGCTCGGCGGGCGAAACGTTAAATTACAGCGGAGAAAGCATTAAATTTTTATGAAGCATTAAATTTTATGAAGCGTTAAAATTTACGAGACGCTGAAATTTTATCAAGAATTTTATAGTAGCGAAAAATATTTTAGGATAAAGCAGGCGTAGGTTGGATGATTTTGTGCGATACTAGCAGGCGCACTGTTTGTGTGCCGCAGCGAAGTATTTTTGCAAAATCACCCGTTAAATCTTTAGAAAATTTCCAAAGATCAGCTTACCAATCTCGTTGCATCTTGGATATTGATGTTTAGTCCAAGCTGCTCGTTGCTTAGCCCAAGTGCAAGCCCCACAAGCTGGGATAGGTGGATGATCGGCTTTCTTGCCTTGGAGTTCATCGCTTCTTGGTATCGCTCCTGATAGATATCAAGCTGCATCTGACATAGCGGACAAGGAGTAACTACGACGTCCGCTCCATGCTCGGCAGCGTCATTTACGATCTCGCTTGACATTTTAGATACTGATTTTACCGCAGGATAGCTAGCGTGAAAGCCGCAGCAATCAAGGCGTTTTTCAAAAGGCACTATCTGAGCGTCAAGTGCGCCAACTACCGCTTCAAAGCTTTTCGGATTGGTTGAGCTTTCTTTTTTAAGCTCGCGCTCCGGTCTTAATGAGTGGCAGCCGTAAAATAGCGCTACTTTTAAATTTGAAAGCGGTCTAACAACCTTGGCTTTTAGCGTGTCTAAATTCTGATATAGCACCCAAAGCAAGCTCGTTATCTCGGTGCTTCCCTGATACTGCATACCGCCCTCTTTTAAAAAGGTATTGATATAGCTTTTAGTACCCTTATCTAAAGTAAGTTTAGCCTTGGTTAGAGTTAGCATACAGGTAGAGCAGGTAGTTAGCAGAGGCATATTCATACCCTCGGCTAGCGCGATGTTTCTGGCATTGGCTACTAGGCTTGCCATGGGATCGACGCATTGAGCTTGACTAGCCCCACAGCAGCTCCAGCCTTTTATCTCGTGAAGTTTAATACCCAGCACCGGAGCGATCGCTTCAAGTGAAATTTTAGATTCCTTTGCGGCTTGACTTAAAACGCAACCCGGGAAAAATGCAAATTCGTTATTCATCCTCTCCTCCTTATTCTATCTCGCCGCTAGCTTGAGCTTTGCGTGCGGCCTCTATCATCTTAACGAGCCCTGCATGACCCTCGATCTCCTCGCCTCCGAATACGTGCAAAGGATTCATCTTACCCGCAGCCATTAAATTTGCCGCTACGTCCATCTTGCCCATATTGGCAAATACGCCTTCGCTTCTTAGAGCAAGCTTGATCTCGTTTAGCCTTCCGCTTCCCTCTACGATATCTAGCAGGAACGCCTCTGCGTGAGCTGGACCACTTCCTGCGGTAAGTCCTTTTTTCATCGCTAAGGCGCGAAGTGCGGTAATATCGCTTTGAGCGCTTATGCCTTTAGGGCAGCGATCGGCGCACTCTTGGCAGTGTACGCATAGCCATAATCCGTTTAGAACCGCAGGCTTTAGATGAGGCATAGCGTCCTTGCTTCTTGAATCAAACGCGGCGCGGTTAGCGTGCGTGAAAACAAAGGGCTGCATATAATCGCTCGCATCCGCTTCTAGCTTATTGCATTCGCTAGCGCAACATCCGCAAAGAATACAATCCCACTGCTTTTTAATTCGCTCCATCTGCTCAGGGCTTTGCTTACAGCCCTTCTCGGCGCTAAATTCTTTCTTAGGAGTAATAGTAGGTTTAATCTTTCTTAAATTTTCGATACTAGGCTCCCAATCCACTACTAGATCCGAGATTACTCGAAAATTATTTAAAGGAGAGATCGTAAAGCTATCGGGATTTTCATATTCCGCAAGCAAAGCCTCCATCTTGGTATCGCAGGCAAGATATGAGTGTCCGTTTACCCTTACGGCACAGGCTCCGCATATCGCCATACGACACGCTGCGGTAAAATTTAAAGTGATGTCTAAATTTTGCTTTATAAACTGCAAAACTCCAAGCAGGGTCTTTCCTTTGATCTGCTCCAAACTTAATTCGTAGGCTTGCTTATAATTTTTGCTTCCGTCGAAGCGGTCTATGATAAATTTCATTGAGGTTTCCTTCCGTCAAGAGAGAATTCCGTAACGACGACCTCTTTGTAGCCCAAGCTTAGCTCGCCCGCGTCGTTCATCGTCACGATACTGTGCTTTAAGAAATTTTTATCGTCGCGCTTCGGATAATCCTCTCTGGTATGCGCGCCGCGGCTTTCAAGCCTCTTTTGTGCAGCCAAACACGCACAACGCGCAAGCAGAATCAAATTTCCAAGCTCGATGTAGTCGGTAAATGCGGTATTCATAACAGGATTTACATCCGCGACGCGTAGCTCGTCGTAGCGCGCTCTGATACCCTCTAAATTTTGCGAAAGCAGATCGAGCTTTTCGCCGGTTCTAAAGATACCCATATTGTCCCAAAGCTGCGCGCCTAGCTCTTCGCGCAACTCATACATCTCGTTTGCCTTGCCCGAGCCGTTTGCGATCTGCTTAAATTTAGCCTGCCATTTTTGCGCTAGCTCGCTCGCTCTTTTACCCGAGCCGAATCCCTCCTGCTTCGCGGCATAATCCGCTGCGCCGAGCCCTGCGAGCTTGCCCGTTACGACTGCGTCGGTTAAAGAATTTCCGCCCAAGCGGTTTGCGCCGTGAATCGAGATACAAGACGCTTCGCCCGCGGTGTAAAGTCCCGAAATTTTAGTGCTCATATCGTCAAATTTAGACACTTCGATGCCGCCCATCGAGTAGTGTGCGGTAGGACGAATCGGAATCGGCTGTTCGATAAGATCGATACCCTCAAACAAAATGGCGGTGTGTCTGATCTTAGGAAGGGCTTTTAAAATTTTATCTTTTCCGAGGTGTCTTACGTCAAGTAGCACGTATGCGCCTAGCCCCTCACCGTATCCCCTACCCTCGCGAATCTCGGTTTCGATCGCGCGAGCTACGACATCGCGCGGCGCAAGCTCCATCTTTTCGTGGTAGTTTTTCATAAAGCGCTCGCCTTTGTTATTGAGCAGATATCCGCCCTCGCCGCGCGCAGCTTCGGTAATGAGCGCGCCGCCGCTTTTGATACCGGTCGGATGAAACTGCACCATCTCCGGATCGCTAAATCCAAGACCCGCGCGCAGTGCTGCTGCGATACCGTCGCCGGTAGCGATATAAGGCACCGAGGTGCGGTTGTAAAACATCCTCGTATATCCGCCCGTTGCGATTACCAAGGCTTTGCAAAGCACTGGATAAAAATCGCCGGTTTGGATATTTCTAAGCACGACGCCCTCGCATCTGCCGTCAGGTGCGCTGATCTCAAGAAGCTCGTGATCGATTAAAAATTTCACGCCGTTGCTGACCGCATCGTCAAAACAGGCGTGCATCAAGATATGGCCCGTCTTATCGGCGGAGTAGTTGCATCGTTTTTTAGACGCGCCGCCCATAAAGCGCTGCGCTACGCCGCCTGGGACGCCGCTTTCTTTGCCATCCACGCCGCCGCTAGCGTTTCTGGAAAACAGCGTGCCGATGTAATCCATCTCGGCAATCGTAGGGCCCGCAAGCTCGCAAAATTTAATCGCGGCGTCCTGATCTACGAGATATGCGCCGCCCTTTACGGTGTCGTAGGCGTGGAGTTTATACGAATCGCCGCCACTGAAGCTCGTAACGCCGTTGATACCGCCTTCCGCCATACAGGTGGCGTTGCGCGAAGGCATCATCTTCGTAGCTACTACGACGCTGAGATTTGGATTACTCTTTCTTACCGCTACGGCTGCACGCAAACCCGCGCCTCCAGAGCCTATAACGAGCACATCCACACTAGGAAGGCCGCCTTCGTTGCCGCCGTCTGCGCTTTTACTTTTGTCGGTATCCACGCAGCCACTAAGGCTAAGTGCGCCGACGCTGATACAGGCGGATTTTAAGAAATCGCGTCTGTTGAAATTTGATTCGCTCATTTTCCTCTCCATTTGAGAAATTCTTAGCTTAAGTTTAAAGTTCTAAACTAAAAGCGTAATTTTAGTTTCATTTTTAACATAAGTCAAATATTATTTAGTGTATCATTTCATAAGAATTAAATTATCAATTGGAGAGGCTAAATGAATTTGCATCGCATGGAGCTAGTATTAAAAGTAGCAGAATTCCGTAGCTTTACTAAGGCTGCCGAGGCACTTAAAATCCCGCAACCGTCGCTATCACAGAGCATTTTATCACTGGAACGTGAGCTTGGAGCGCAGCTTTTTAACCGCACGAGTAATCCTATTTCGCTTACGCGCGCGGGAAAAATTTATGCTAGTAAAGCCAAAGTCATTTTTGATGCCATAAACGACCTAAAAAACGATATCTCTGAAATAAGCGGCGTAAAAAATGATAAAATTCGCATCGGTTTTTCGCAAAACGGCTATAATCTACTGCCGTCGCTACTGCCGATGTTTTGCAAAAAATTTAAGGATTCGGATCTACAAATCACGCAGTTTTCTTCTGCGCTTAGCATTCGTGAAATGCTACTTCAAGGTGATCTTGATGTCGGTATGCTGATACTGCCCATCGATATGAGCGGGCTTGACGGGGTTAAAATTCTAACGCAAAAAACCTATGTCGCTCTAAGCTCCACCCATCTGCTCTCGCTTGAGTTTAAAAACGAATCTGTTCCCAAAATTGACATTTCGCGCTTAAAAGAGGAAAGATTCATCCTGCCTAATCAAAGCCTAAGAAGCGCCGAGCAGATAGATGCATTTTTTGCTGCTGCGGGATTTGCGCCGAAAGTGCTGTGCCGCACGGAGACCTTTGATATCGCCAATGCTATCGTCGCAAGCGGCGCAGGAGTGTGCTTTAGCATACCGCAGATGATAAAAGAGGATAAGGCGAGCAGGATAAAGCTCTTTGATGTAGGCGCGCGTGAGCTCGATAATACGCTGATAATTGCCTACAAAAAAGGCAAACGTCTAAACCATCTAGCGCAGGCATTTATCAAAACTGCACGTAAAATTTCTAATGAAATTTAAAATTCATAGCTCGCAACGATAAATGAGAGATTGAGCTTTTGCAGCACTTTGCCTCTTTGTTGGCTTTTGCATAAAAATTTTTAGAGTAGATTTCGCCCGAGCTTAGGTAAAATTTTAAACTAAGCTTAAATTAGAATTTTGCCAATAAAATTTTTTATTGCTAAAATTTCACTCACAATTTACGACGGAATTTAGTGCGAAATTCTAATTTTTCACTCCATTTAAAATATCCAAATCCTTGTTATACACCTTGGTATCTACTTCAAAAATTCCAAGCAGCGTGTGAAAAAGATTATCGTGCGAAAAAGCATTATCCTTATGTGATTTAAGCGCGCTTAGATCATATCTTTCGCGCATTTTTCCCTCACCTAGCCAAACGATCGCACCGATATGCTTTTGCGCCTCGGGAGCGAAAAGATAGGGCATGCCGTGCAGATAAACGCCGCCCTCGCCGAGACTCTCGCCGTGATCGCTCATATAGATTATCGCCGTTTCGCGCGTCTTAGAATACGGTTTTAAAAAATCTATAACCTTGCTTAAAAAATAATCCGTGTATAAAATCGCGTTATCGTAGGCATTTGAAATTTCTTGCTGCGAGCAGTTCTCAAGCTCGTTATCGCGGCAAACGGGGCTAAATTTTTCAAATTCTTTCTTATAGCGCTTGAAATACGCAGGCCCGTGATTGCCCATCTGATGCAGCACGATTAATACGTCTTTGCCCGCGTTTTCGGCGACAAATTTATCAAGCCCCGCAAGCATCCCCTCGTCCCTGCACTCTACGTCGCAGATCGGATTATTTTGCGGAATTTTAAAATCCTGATATTTTACGCGCAGCGCCACACCTTTGGAATCGGAATTGTTATCGCGCCACAAAATTGCCATATCATCAGCGCAGTTTAGTATGTCTAATACGTTTTGCTCCTCCGCAGCCTTTTCGACGCTAAATTCCTCGCGATTTAGCAGCGAAAACATGCACGGCACGCTTTGCGCCGTCGAAGTGCCGCAAGAATGGGTATTGCTTAGGCTTACGACGCCCTGCTCTTTGGCTAGTAGCGGATTAGTATCTCGCTCGTAGCCGTTTAGCGAAAATCTATCCGCTCTCGCCGCTTCGCCCACGACTACGACGACGAGCTTTTTTGAGCTTGTGGAATTTTCATCGATATGCGCGTCCGTAGCGATTTGCATCAGAGGCTGCGAGCCTTGCTTTTTGGATTTTGCGACAAATTTAACGCCGCTGTAGATCCAATATCCGGGATTTGCGTAGCTGCGTAAAATTTTATGCTCTCTGAAAAATGACGCGTAGTATTTGCTAAATCCAAAAAGCAGCGCCGCGATGATTATTATGCAAATGCCCGCTGTTTTGAGCTTAGCTAAAATTTCAAATTTAAGCGGACGATAGCTAACGCGCGCGCGAGCAATCAGCACGCAGGGTAAGACGCCCAGCACCAGCACGTAAATCGCTAGTCTTGGGCTAAAAAGATCCGCTGACTCGGCAAAGTTCGTCTGGGCTGCGTTACGGATCATCTCCGAATCGATTACGACGTTATAGCTATCCATGAAATACGCCGTAAACGACGAAATAAAAAAGCAGATCATCAAAATCGGCTTGGTCGTATAACGCGAGCTAAAAATTGTAAAAAATAGCGTCAAAAAAGCAATCAAAGCCACCGCGTCGCAGACAAGATAGATAAAATTTAGTCCCGAGATTCCGTAGGCGTTTATGATATTTTTAAAAAACGAGAAGTTAAAAAATGCCACAAAAGCAAGCGAGCTTAGAAAAATAAGCTTCTGCTGCGACGGATTTTTAAAAAAGCTAGGCACGAAGCGTTCCTTGAGATAAAATTTCAAGTTGAAATTTTACGGCGTTTTGGTAAATGCTCGGAAATTCCGCGCTTCGTATCTCACAAATCGCAGCAAAATTTTTGTGAAATTTTAAAATTCTGCGCGTATTCATCTTAGCTTCATCTTGGAATTTTAAAATTGCGCCATCCAAAATAAAATTTGGAAATAAAATTAAAAGGATTAAAGATGAAAAATCTTAAAGCTTTAGGCGCGCTCGCCGCTACATTCGCCCTTGTAGGCGCATTAAACGCAGGAAACTTTAGCGAAAAAGATGCTAAAGTTTCATTCGATCAAGCGATAGGGATCGCACAGCAAAACTTTGGTGACGCGACTATAAAAAGTGTAGAAATCGACGATGAGCACGGAAGGCTCGTCTATGAGATAGAGTCGTATAAAGAAGGTAGCGAAAACGAGATCAAAATCGACGCTCAAAGCGGCGAAATTTTAAAGACTCAAACGCAAAAGAAGCTAAAGCCTAGTAAAATTGATTATTCGCAGGTCAAAATCAGTGCCGCAGACGCTCGCGCCAAAGCACTTAGCGCAAACGTCGGCTGGGATTTTCGCGAGGTTGATTTAGAAAGTAACGGCGGTAAGCCTGCATACGAAGTCAAACTGCGCCAAGGCATGAGCAAAAAAGAGGTGCTAATCGACGCCGCTACGGGCGAGCAGATCTTGCAGCGTCAAAAATAAGCAAAGGCGTGAGATGAAAAATCAAAGCTTAAAGGGTGGAGCAGATAACTTCGCCCAAACTAGTGAGGCTTTGGACGCTAGGGATTTTAGCATAAACGAAAACGCTGACTATGGCGCCCAAAATGCAGACGCAGCTAAAAATTTAGATGAAAATGCGCAGGATTTTTCGGCAAATTTAGCAAGCGAAACAAGCGAGCGGAATCTCGCGCCCTGCGAGCAAAATTCTAAAGATTTTTCTAGCATGGAATGTTGCGAAAATCAAAAAATTTCTGCGGATGCGAAAGATTATAAGGACGAGCGGAATTCTTTGCAGACGCAAGACTTATCAAGTGTACGAAATTTCACTAGCGAGCAAAATTTCGCCGATACACAAAATTTTTCTGATACAAGTAATTTCGCAAGCGCGCGAGATTCTGCCAGCGCAGCAAGCTGCGCGGAGGTTTGTAATTCTTGCAAGCCAGTGCTTTGCAGCCACTGCAAACGCGAAATCGCTAAGCAAAATTTCAAGCTTGGCTGCGTAGGATTTGGGCTTTTTGCGCTAAATATCGCAGCAGGCGCACTAAATTTTTTAGGGCGGTTAGGAAGCGTAGCGGATAAAAAGGCAAGCGAGATTAGAGCTAGGCAAAAGGCGCCTGCGAATTAGCGCAGCTCCCAACGCTACTGAAATTTAGTGGTGCATAAAGCGAGCAGGTTTACACATCCAAGGCGCCTCAAAATTTATACGTTTTTGGCTAAAATGGCGGATTAGAATTAGCAAAATTTTAAAGGAGCACTTTGAAAATTTTACTTGTCGAGGATGAAAAAGATCTAAATCAAATCATCGCAAAATGTCTGAAAAAGGACGGCTACAGCGTAGATTGCGCCTTTTGCGGCAAGGAAGCGCTAGAGTTTTTGGATGTCGCGAAATATGACGCTATCGTGCTTGATGCGATGATGCCCGTGATGGACGGCTTTGAATTTTTGAAGGCGGCGCGGGCGCGCGGACTGGGAACGCCGGTTTTATTTTTAACTGCGCGGGACGCCAAAGGAGATATCATCGCAGGGCTTGATCTGGGCGCAGACGATTATATGGTTAAGCCCTTTGATTTTCGTGAGCTTTTGGCGCGACTTCGCGCAATTATCAGGCGTAAAAACGCTACTGCGGATAACGAAATTATCATAGGGCAAGTGCGCCTAAATCTAAGCAAAAAATCGGTCGTCTGCGCGGGCGAGGTAGTGGAGCTAACGGGTAAGGAATATAGAATTTTAGAGCTTTTGATGCTAAATCGCGGTGCGATTTTGAGTCGAGAACAAATCGGCGAGAGCATTTGGGATTTTAGCGACGAAACAAGCTCAAATGTTATCGATGTTTTAATCAAAAATATCCGCAAAAAGCTAGGCGAGCATGGCGATATAATAGAAACGAAGCGAGGGCTTGGCTATGTCGTGGCAAAATAGCAAGATTTGGATTAAAATTTCGGCGATTGCGAAGCAGATTTTTGCCGCTACGGCGCTTTTCATATTAAAATTCGTGCGAAATTTTAAACAGAATTTTACGCATAATTTTGCGTGTTTAAAGAAAAGCTGCAAGAAAAATCCCACGCAAAATATCGAGTTAAACCGGGTTCTAAATTCTACTCAAAGCCAGGCGTCAAATTTTAAACGGAATTCCACGCAAAATCCGGCATCAAATTCCGCGCCGAATTTTGCTGCTACAAGCGCAACGCCTGATCTAGCGCAAAATTCTAATAGCGTTCTCGCGCAAAGTCAAGAACAAAATTTCGCGTCTAAAATCTCGATAAGAAATTTTACTCAAGCCTTAGTCCTTGCATTCTCAACTGCTAAAGAGAATTTTATCTCGCGCGCGCTACCTATCAGCCTACGCGTGACGCTTTATTACAGCGTATTTATTTTGGCGCTTGCAGGCGCTATTATCGGCATTTGCGGCTATATTTTAGACGAAGTATCAGGAAGCTCCGTCAGCCAAAAAAAGCTTGCCCACCTAGTGCAAAAAGCCGCGCGCGAGGGAAAATTTAAAAGCTTTGATGACGGTGTATTTTTCTACGAGCATGACGGACAAGGCGGCGTGATCGCAGGGTTTGTGCCTAAAGGCTTCGATCCTGCGCTGCCGCTCTCGCCTCAAGGCGCGCGCGAGGTGGAGCTTGACGACGATGAGTTTTTCTATTACGACGCGCAGATCAAAGGGCGCAGCGCATGGATACGCGGCGTCATCGCAGTTAGCGAGTTTGAGCTTGCGATGAAGCGCGTGATGCTGATCGCTCTTATCCTATCGCCGCTATTTGTGGCGCTCATCATCTACGGCGGCTACGCAATAATAAAAAGAGCGTTTAAGCCCGTGCGCACTATGTCGCGTACAGCTAGCGAGATCGGAGCTAGCGGCGATTTTACGCGACGAATAGAACTACCGCGAGGCAAGGATGAGCTAAGCGCGCTCGCAGCTACGTTAAATGAAATGCTAGCATCACTGCAAAGCGCGTTTGAGCGCGAGCGGCAGCTAAGCGCCGACCTTTCGCATGAGCTGCGTACGCCCGCTGCCGTCATACTGGCTCAAAGCGACTACGCCCTAGTCTACGAGCAAGACGCGAGCGAGGTGAAGGAGAGTTTCGCGGTCATCAACAATCAAGCGCGTAAAATTTCGGCGCTAATAGAGCAGATTTTAGAGCTTGCCCGCTTACAGCGCGGCGTGTGTTTGGTACCCATAAGCTTAAGTAAAATCGCAAGCGAGTGCGCGCAAGACTTTCAACTTTTGTGCGCACAAAAGGGGCTAAGCTTTAGCTCGCAGATAGCCGAGGGCGTGCGCGTAAACGGCGATGAGCTGCTTTTGACCAGGCTGATTAACAATCTTTTAAGCAATGCTTTAAAATTTACGCGCAGCAGCGTCGTTTTAGAGCTTTGCGTCAGTGCAGACGCGTGCGAACTTAGCATAAGCGACGATGGAGAGGGCATCGAGCCTGCTTTGCAAACTAAAATTTGGGACAAGCTCTATCAAATCGAGCGTTCCAGAAATCGCGAGCAAAATAGTGGCGCGGGGCTCGGACTAGCCATCGCCTCACAAATCGCAAAGATCCATGGTGCGCAGATTTCACTACGTAGCGAGGTAGGACGCGGAAGCAAATTTAGCGTGGAGTTTAAGAAGGTTTAGGCGGTTTTGTGGGCTTGGTGGCGTAAAGAAATGCTGGGCGGCGAAATTCTTAAAATTTTATCGCCTATCGTTGCTTAAAATTTAACAGCCATAGCCGTATATAGGGGCGATGGTGTAATTTTTAAAATTAGGCCGGCGTCGCCAATAATATCGGATGATTTTTGCGATAGTCGTGCGCTTTTTAAATTTAAATGGGTCAAATTTTAAAATTTAGTTTTACCGCGAAATTCCGCGGCGAATTAATAAGACAAGGCGCGGCATTTTGCCCTTGGGCGAAGTGATAAGGCAAGCGCTTTATAGCTTAAGTGGGCCGGCGCGGGTAATTTAAGAATTTTGAGATATGCGGTAAAATAAGCCTTCGCTGAAATTTTACGGCGCAGTATTACAGAATAAACCTTTGCTAAAATTCTAAGACGCCACATTCGGCTCTAGAGAATTTAAATTTAGGAGTATCTAGCGACCGAGTAAAAATTTAAATACGGAGTAAAAAAGACGGACTTGAGATTTAAGGCCGCCTACATAAGCGAAATTTTGTCTTTTTGCCCGCCTCTCTCTTGCAGCTTACGGCGATATAATCAAAGCCGTTTGCCTTACCTCGCCCCATGAGGCAGCCCCGTCGTTTATCAGTATGACTCTACCACGCTCGTCTGTCTCGTATTCTTTTGTCGTAGTGATTGCTGTAGCCAAATTTTACGCGGGTCTTGCACGGCGGCAGGTTAAATTTCACTAGCTCGCGGCGAGTTACTTTTTCCGCATCGAGCTTGTCGCGAAACATCGCGCTTTAGCCGTGCGAAGCGCTGTTAAAAAGTAAAATTTCCTCGCCCGTTGTTACGCATTTTATTGCGAACTTGTGAGGCATGAGCTCGTCCTCATAAGTCTGCGGCGATGGACTTTTCTAAATTTTTCGCCCTGCCTAGGATCGTAATCGCTTTGCGCTTACATATATTTACGCACCTGTAGCAAAGAGTGCAATCATCGCCGAATTGCGCCTTTTTGCAAGCGAGCTTTATGTTTCGCATCGGGCAGGGTTTGACGCAAGCCCCGCATCCGCTGCATCGCGATGGATCGAGGCTCGGCTTGCGCTTAGCAAAGGGGCCTTTATCCCAAATTTTCATCCAAAGCCGCTGTCCTAAAAACCCTGCGATACGACAAAGCGCGCTCAGCCCCTCTTGCGGCGGACGGCCTGCGATAAGCGCCTTCGCAACGCGTCTGACTTTAGCGTCCGCCTCTTTGATTATGCGCTCGTTTTTCGCTTGCGAGTAGCTAAAAATCGCCACATCGAGGATGAACGCGGGCATTTTGATATGAGCGCCGCCCGTTATGTTTGCGCCGAATTGTTTTAAAACTCTAGCCGCGCACCCTGCCCCGTCGCCGCTGAAAATCTCCATCGTAGCGAGGATGAATACGTTTTTGCCGCTAAAGCTCGCGCCGTTTTGGTAGAGGAAGTCGCGCACGATACGCGGTAGGTCGCTAAAATAGACGGGATATGCCAAAATGACGTCATTGTGGTGCTTTAAAAGCTCATTGCAAGCCTTGCTCTCGATCGAGACGCAAACGCCGCCAAGATGAGCGATGAGCCTACCCGCGCAATGCTTCGTGTTGCCCGTGGCGCTAAAATAGATCGCTATCATGCCCGCCCCCCAAACTATGCGAATTTCGGTGAAATTTAACCCTTACCGAACGAATAGAATTTTACGTTTCTTTTGCATAAAATTTTAAAATTTAGACGCGACAGCGAAATTTAAATATGCCGTCGCACCCTAAATTCAGATATTTTCTGCCGCCACCATGCCAAAAACCATACAATCAGCCATGCTCATAGTACCGAGCCTACTTGCGCCGTGAACGCCACCGGTGATTTCGCCCGCTGCATATAGCCCTGCGATCGGCTCGCCGCTAGCCGCGTCAATAACCTGGGCTTTGGTATTGATCTGCACGCCGCCCATGCAGTAAAGAATTTTCGGGCTTGTTTGGCACGCATAAAATGGAGCTTTTGATACGTCGATACCGCCTACATCGGCTTTTGTCAAAGGCTTGCCAAACTCCGGGTCGCTTCCTGCTTTGACATAGCCGTTAAAATCCGCGACGGTTTTTAAAAACGGCTCCAGCGGAATTTTATAAAATTTTGCAAGCTCTTCCAAGGTATTAAATTTTTTAATTGAGCCTGCTTCTACGCCTTTTGACGTATAGACCGGATTATTTGCATCAACTGCTGCTTGATCGCAGATATTTACGGGGTAGTTGTCGTTATTTTCGCTCTCCGCCATGCATTTAAAGATCGCTTCGGTTTTGATCTTGCGCCCGGCGTGCTCGTTCATAAAGCGTTTGCCCGTCTTTGGATCGACGGTTAGACCATAGTCGTTAGCGCAGTGATTTGAAAATAGCGCAGAAGTACCAAATCCCTTCTCGCTAGGATTAGTATAAGGATTTAGTTGAATCCAGCTGAGTTGCAAAGGATTCGCACCTAGCTTCATCGCCGCGATAAGCGCACCTGCGGTAGCGCCTGGTTGGCTTACGGTTTCGATATTGTCTTTTAGATACGGCACCTGCTGCGCGCGAAACCATTTATCCGAACTGTATCCGCCCGCAGCCAAAATGACACCATCTTTGGCTTTAAAAAATTTTACTTCGCCGCTTTTGTTTTCCCTATCGTCGCTAGCAAGCTGCGGATCGAACTTATATTCTTCGCGACACTTCACGCCTACGACACGGCCGCTGTCATCTACGACAAAATCATCAAATTTAGTACGCTTCTTGATTACAGCATTTGCATTTTCCTCGATCGCCTTATGCATCGGCTGGATGTAGCCCGAGCCGCTAGCATTTTTGGCCTGTACGGCGCGCTTTAGCGAGTGTCCACTGGCAGATATCACCTTGCCCGAAAACTCCACTCCGATGCTTTTTAGGTATTCAAAAGCATCGCCTGCGCGGTCGTAAATGACGCCTAGCAAATCTACGTGATTTAAATTTAGCCCGTCTTTTAGGCAATCTGCGATGAAAGCCTCCTTACTATCCGTGATACCCGCGGCTTTTTGGAATTCATTATTTGGCACCGCCATATTACCGGCGTTAATGACGGAATTGCCGCCCGCACGGCCCATCTTTTCGATCATAAGCACTTTTTTACCGCGCTTAAGAGCCTGAAGTGTCGCCATCGAGCCCGCAAAACCGCTACCGATAACAACAACATCGTATTCTTCGTCAAATTTTACGTCTTTTGCGTTTTGTGCTGCACTCGCACTGCTTGCAGCTAAAGCCAGAGCTCCCGCCGCGCCGATTTTCATAAAATTTCGTCTTGAAATTTCTTGCATTTTTTGCTCCTTGCGTTGAAATTTTATAGATTATACACCCACGTAGCGAAATTTAAAATTTAACGTAAAGACTTAGTGATAGAATTTTAAAAATTTAGAAAAGAAAATTTTAAAAGCGCAAATTTAAAGCTAATAAATTCTGCTCCGCTAGCCGAAGTTTAGGCGTAAATTTTAAAATTTACGGCGCACGGATTTGCTCGCCGCCTGTGCGAAATTTTGCCGCCGCTATAAAATTTTAAAGTGCGCGGTATTCAAATTTAAAACTCGCGCTGCAGAATTTTAAGCGCTTTAAATTTTAAAATGCTTTGAAATTCTGCGGCACGCTTTGTGGCTTTGCTTCTAAATTTTAAAGACCGCACATAGTATTTCGGCGCAAAGCGCATACCGCTACTTCGCGCCAAAATTTAACAAAGCACGCGTTGCTGCCCGCTTAGTGCCGAAATTTCGCAGGCGCTAAATTTAAGCCCCGATTGTTTCGCCCGCGATCATTCCGAAAACCATACAATCAAGGATCGCGTAGGTTCCCAGCCTGCTCGCGCCGTGAACGCCGCCGGTTACTTCGCCCGCAGCCCAAAGCCCCGGGATCGGCTCGTGAGTAAGGCTCGAGATTACCTGAGCTTTGGTGTTGATCTCAAGTCCGCCCATCGTATGGTGCACCTTCGGCATCGTGCGGCTTGCGTAAAACGGCGGCTTGGAAACGTCGATGCCGTCTAGCTTATCTACCACTTTGCCGAATTCTGGGTCTTTGCCCGCTTTGACGTATGAATTATAATCCGCTACGGTCTTTAAAAACGGCCCCAGCGGCAAGTTGTAAGCCTTCGCAAGCTCCTCTAGCGTGTCAAATTTCTTCACAACGCCCGCTTCCAAAGGCCTTGAAGTATAGACCGGGTTACGCGCGGCGACGGCTTGAGAGTCGCAGACGTTTACCGGATAGTTGTCGTTTTTCTCGCTCTCGGCGATGACCTTAAAGCAAGCATCCGCCTTAATCTTGCGCCCTGCGTGCTCGTCCATAAAGCGTTTACCCGTCTTTGGATCGACGGTAAGACCGTAGGTGTTGCAGCAGTGATTGGTGAAATTTACTGCGGCGCCGAAGCCCTTTTCGTCGGGCGAGCAATACGGAAGGAACTGAATCCACGACGTAAGAAGCGTAAATGCGCCGATTCTGTTTGCCGCTAGCATCGCTCCTGCCGAGCTTCCCGGATGGTTGGTGCTGTCTATGCTAGGCACTACGCGCGGATCTTGGATCTGGCGGTACCATAGATCGCGTCCGTATCCGCTCGAGGCTAGCAAAACGCCGTCTTTGGCTTTGTAACTCTTTTTCTCGCCGCTTTTATTTTCCAGATCGTCGCTAAAGAGTTTCGGATCAAATTTATACTCCTCGCGAGCTTCTACACCCACGACGCGGCCGCTGTCGTCCACAATAAAATCGTCAAATTTCGTGCGGGTTTTAATGGTGACGTTAGGATCGTTTTGAAGTTTACCCATCATCGGTTGGATATAACCCGAACCCGAGCCGTTGGTCGATTGCAAGCTTCTTGCGACGCTGTGGCCGCTTTCAAAGATCAACTTATCGCTAAACTCCGCTCCGCAGCCTACCAAAAGATCCACCGCATCGTTGCTGCGATCAAACATCACGCCTAAAAGATCGGTATGATTGAGCCCAAGCCCGTCTTTTACGGCATCGGCGATAAAAAGCTCCTTGCTATCCTTGATGCCTTGTGCGACTTGAAATTTATTCATCGGAGCGGCCATATTTCCGCCGTTGATGACGGAATTTCCGCCCGCGCGGCCCATCTTTTCTAAGATAAGCACCTTTTTACCGCGTCCGCTGGCTTTAATCGCCGCGGCAAGCCCTGCAAAACCGGTGCCGATGATGACGATATCGTATTCCTCGTCGAATTTGACGTCCTTGGCATTTTGTGCCGCGCACGCGCTACTAGATCCCAGCGCAAGTGCCCCCGCACCCACTGCGCTAATCTTTAAAAAACTACGTCTTGATACGTCTTGCATTTGCAACTCCTTTAATTGAAAGTGTATATTTAAAAGAAATGATAACTCGAATTTAAAGGTAAGTCAAATAGAATAACGTTATAATAGATAGTAAAAAGCTATAAAATATGGGCGTTGATATAAAATTTTGAAATTCGGCAGGCGGAGATTTAAAATTTTAAAATTTATAGAGAGCGCTCGTTTATAAAATATCGCTCAAAATAAAAATCTCGGCGCAAAAATCGCAATAATGCAAAATTTGCGCCGAGCTTTAAAATCGCTATGCCTTAGCGAGCGACTTTAAATTTAAGCGTTTGCAGATCGTAATTATTTACTCGCTCGTATTGCATATCCTCGATAGAGATCGCAGGAAGCGCGCACGAGCCCGACATAATCACGTTTATCGGCGTGTAGATGACGCCGGTACTATTATATCCCTCTTGCGGATCGTAGTAAAAATAACCGCTTTTCGGGAAGTGAAGCACTCGATCATACAGATACTCCGTATGCTCGATCGCTACGCTATCTACAAAGCCTTCCGGGCGAGCCTGTGCGGCCGAGCCCAGGCGCTCATTTACCGCCTCAAAGCAGCTAGGCATCGCCTCGTCGATCGCAAAATTATACAGGTAATGATTCGCTCGCCAGCTGATCTTAGAGTAAATTTTCTGCCCTACTTTGAGTTTGTTTAGATCGACGATGTTGCCGCGAGCATCGAGAAACTCGCGATAAATTTCAACCTTCTTATCTCGGTCGTTATCAAACGGTCTATTTATGCTAAGCGGGCTATGTTTGACCGCAGCGCTTTCATATCCAAATCCCAGCACCGTAAAAAACAGCTCGCCATTGCCGCTCATCGGCGTAAATTCTATCGCGCCGTCTTTAACTGCGAGCTTGGTATCCAGCGGCGAATTGAAATTTTTCGTCTCGCCGTCGTATTTCAAAGCAAAGCTAATATCTTTTTTCGCGTCCTTAAAATACGCATCAAATCCGCGTATGACGCTCGCTCGCTCCTGCGTATTGTCCGCATCTTTTAGGTTGCGCACGAGCGCGATAGCTGCCTTGCTTGTGCTATCGTCCTTGATGCCCGCCTTGCCGAATGCGTAGAGCTTAAAGGCGGCGTCTCTTATGTCGCTAGCAAACGTCAAGCCCGCTCCGTCTTCGGCGTAGTCATAATCCATTTGGTTTATTTTTTCACGCATGAAGTTAAACTCGGTCGTCATATTGTGCTTTTTAAGTATCGCAGCCATAGCGATGCGAGCCATCGGCGAGTTGTCATAAAGGCCGTTGTCGTAAATGAAATTTATCTCATCGTCATCCAGCTTGCCGTATTGATCTAGCACGAAATCCGCGTATATTCGAAGCGTCGCTTGATCTTCGTAGTCTGATTTTAAGGCGCTAAATATCAGCGATCTTTGCTTGTTGCTAAGGAATTTATAGCGCGCATCAAGCTCTAATAAAATGTCGCTTGCATAGATCGAAGCGTAGTAATTAGTCACGCCGCTAGCGCTCCAGTAGCCGAAACTGCCGCTAGGTTTGAGGCGAGAGAGGATGCGATTTGCGTGAGCGTTTACGTAGTTTACTACGGTCTGGTTGGAGTCTTTGCGCGCTATATAATCAAGCGCCACCATCTTTGAAGTAAGCTGCTCGGTGCAACCGTAAGGATAGGAGTAAAGCTCCTCCGCTAGGCTAAAAGCATTAGGCGTAGAGCTTACGTGAGCGTAAATTTCTTTATAGCTCGGATCGATTTTGAGCGTTACGGGTTTATCGCCGTAGCTTGCATGAAATATTTTCGAGCGCGGAAACTGGCTAATGATGTCAAATTCCACGTCATTGCTAAATTTCTGCCCGTTTGCGTCAAGATCAAATTTAATATTCGCATCCGCAATATCAAGCGCGCTCGCGGTGAAGTTCGTGTGCTTGACCTCCAGCGGTTTGAGCGTGAAATTTGCCTCGCCGCCGCTTATAGCAACCGAAGGAGATGAGCTGATTTTCAAGACCGCCTTTTGCTCCTTATCGGTGGTGTTGATGAGCGTTAGCGGCACGGAAATTTCATCGCCGCGTACCATGTAGGTTAGATCTGCCGGTTTTATGATCACGTCGTCTCGAACCTTAGCTTCGACGTTTGCCGAGCCGATCGTAGCCGCCTCTCCGATAGCCATGGCACTTAGTCGGATCGTGGAGTTGAAATTTTTCGGCATCGCAAGCTCAAATTTCGCCTCGCCGTTTGCGTTCGCTTTTGCGATCAGCATTTTGATAAATTTTTTCTGCTTTTTGTTTTCGACCGGGCTTAAATTCCGTTTAGCTTTCGCCATCACGCCGTCGCCGCCGAAGCTTAGCTCTTTTGCAGTAGTTTGATACATGCTAAGATCATCGTAAATGTCAAAGTACCGCAGCGCAAAATACGCGCTAACGTCAAACGCCTTAAATGCATCAAGCTCCTCTTGTGAGACGATATCTAAAATTCCAAGATCGACTGCGTAGAGTATGACTTTGGAATTTGGCTCGCTTTTTACGCTGATCTGCGCGTTTTGCCCGTTTTTGTAGTTTTTCTCGGCTAGGATTTGCACGTTAGCCTTGTGTGAGCTCGCATCTAGCGCCACCGGCACGTTTGCATAGGCTCTAAGCGGCATCGCAGCGGGTGTCGCAGCGCGCGCGATTACAGCGTTGATGTGTCCGCCGACGAAATTCTCCGGCACGCTAAGCTCAAATTCCGCGCTACCGCCTTTTATGGATAGAATTTTATAGTCGTAAACCTGCTCTCCTACGAGCGAGATATTTAGCACGCCGCTTTCTACCGGCGAATTGATGACGCCTTTAATTTTATCTCCGGCTTTAACCTTGTCGCTTGCGAGTTTGATTTTAGCGCTTTGAACGTCTTTAGCATTTACCCGTCCATAATATCCCCAGCCGCTTACGTCCACGCGCACGCCAGCACTTGCGCCGCTTGAGTAATCGTTTGCGACGATTAGATAATTGCCGCCGTTTTGGAATTTGTACTCAAACTCGCGCGCATCGGTCCTAACGGCGCTTACGAGATTAAAGCTTTCTTGCTCGACGTATCTGTTGCCGTCATAAACGTAAGTAAAATCGTCTCGGTAAATTTCAACGTCGATCTTGCCTTTGACGTCGGTTTTGGTTTTGGAATCTAGCAGTGCAAAGCCGAATTTTACGCTATCGCCGCTTGAGATAAAGTCCTTGCTAGCGCGAATTCCTACGATACGATCATAAGGCAGATAGCTCAGGTTGCGATATGCACTTACGTTTTTACCCTCCTCGGTTACGCTGAAATTTAGTAGAATATTTATGGCGTTAGAGACATTTAGATCAGCTGCTGCCGGCGAGAGTGCAAGCTCCTTTTTACCGGCG
The DNA here is from genome assembly GCF_938015785.1 of uncultured Campylobacter sp. Classification (GTDB taxonomy): domain Bacteria; phylum Campylobacterota; class Campylobacteria; order Campylobacterales; family Campylobacteraceae; genus Campylobacter_B. Next base: position 29,915 of record NZ_CALLWC010000065.1, read on the forward strand.
GGGCTTAGCGTAAATTCTGCCCTACGAAGCTGCGTAGCGCCCTTTTTCTTTAAGCGATCGTTTAGAAACGAAAAGCCTTCGTAGCCTTTAATTTTCAGCTCTTTTTCGTAGGCGTTTGCTTCCAGCGAACCTTTCAAATCTCCAGCTGGCGCGCCTGCAAGATAGTTTGAGCTTAGCTTTAAAGTTATGATCTCATCCGCGCCGTATTCATCTTTGGCAGTGAGAATTTCATTTTTAATGCGGTTTGGGACGAAATTTTCTACGCTGAAGCTTTTAGAAGCGATGATTTTATCCTCATAGATGAGATCTAGGCGGTAAGTGCCGCTTTTCTCGCCCATCAGCTCGTCTATTTTAACGCTGCCGAACTCATCGGTGTTTTGCGCGCGCGTGATCACCACAGTGCCGCTAGGATCGTAAATTTTAAATTTAATCGGCGTATTTTTTAAAGAGCTAAAATCGCGATTTTTCATCACGATCGTGCCTAAAAGCCGCTCATTCGGGCTTATCAGCTCGCTTGCGAGATAAACGAACGGACGCTTTGCAGTAATCGTTTTCTCTACGCTTGCTACGGCGTTATTAAACAGCACGAACGCATGCTCATCGCCTTTGCTAATCTCGATAGAGCGCGGATTTTTGGCTAGAATTTCCATATTTTCTAATCGCAAAATTCCATCTCCGTCCGTTTTATCCTCTACGATTAGCTCGTTTTTATCGCTGTAAATTTTAACCTTCGCTCTACTTAGCTCCTCGCCATTACTAAGCCTAGAAGTATAAACGAGCGCACCGCGCTCAAGCAGCACCACTTGAGCCGTAATGTCGCTAAGATAGGCTACGCGCGAAACCTCTTGCATCTTTTCGCCCACTTTGTAAAACGCCGTGATTTTATAAATTCCATCCTCGTAGCCTTTAAAATCCATCGCGATTTTATGCTCCGCGACGGCGTTTTTAGCGCCCCCTATATCAAAGCTCTTAACCGCGATCTCGCTAGCTAACCCACCTACACTATCTTCGTTGCTTTCAAAGTTTAAAAAATACCTAAAATTTTGCTCAGGGACTTTGGCAATCGAAATTTTAACCTCATTTACGTTTGAGCTTTTAAAAGCTAACGAAGCGGATTTTGGGATAAAATTTTTCTCGTCGCTAAAGGCTACGAAAGGCAGCCTGTCGCCCATTTTTACGCTTTGTTTTATCTCGTCACGCAAAATATATGAGCTATCTCCGAAGCCCTTTAGCAGCCTAATCTCGTAGCTTTTATTCGGCATAAACTCGTCGCTTACTATATCTGCATAGTAGTAGCATGAAGGATCGTCGCTTTCGCCGCCCTCTTCATCTTCGTCGTAATAATAATATCGCGGCTGAGTGAGGCTAAATTTACTCACGCCTGCAATTCTTACGTATTTGGCGGACAGCTCGTCCATATAGTTAGGGAAACACACTCTAGCTGCGAGTGAGCCGTCTTTTAGGGCCGCAGGGCGGATCTGCACGCCGCTTAAATTTGAAGCGTTAATGCTATCATTAAAAGGCTCCTCATCCGTGCGCAGCTCCACTGGATTTTGCAGCTTTGCGCCCGCTTTTGAGGTGAGAGATTCTATTTGCAATACGACGTTTTGTGCCTTAGGATCGAAGCTGAATAAAAAATTCCTATCATCGTGCGAGCTAAGCTCGTAGGATATATCGTTTTGGGCTAAATTCTGCGCGCGGTAAATTCTAGTCGCTTGCTGTAGCGCGTCCTTGCTAACCGCATCGTTAAATTTAATTGCCACTAACCCCGGACGCAGAAGCGCGATATGCTCGGTGCTAAAAGGCTCTGTTTCGAACTCAAAGCGCACCCCGCGCGCCTCGCACGAATAATTAACCCCGGCGCTAAGCATCGGCTTAGGATAGAGCCTGATTGAGCTCTCGCTCACGCTTTCGTAGGTGCCCGTGATTTTGGGAGTGCATTTTAAGATCTGCTTTTGCGTGACGCTAAATCCACTGCCGTCCACCCCGCTAATCTCGTAAGCCCCGCTAGCGTATTTGATCTCTACGCCCGCGGCAAAGCTAGCCAAAGCGCAAAATAGCGCTGCGCTTAGTAGTTTTGTCTTCATAAAATTCCTTTGCAAAAATTTTACGAAATTATATACAAATTAACCTTTTATTTTCTTTCATTTACTCTAAAATTTGCTTTAGCGAAATTTGCATTTTCGTCCAAGCAGCCAAGCTCGAAATCCCCTGCGCCGAGGTTAAGCGTAAAAGCCTCGCCGTTAGTGCGTGCAAAATATTCTCCCGTTTTAACTTTAGAATTTGCAGGCGCTAGGCTTTGCGTGGTGAAATCTAGTGCCGTGAAATTTTGCTGCGAGGAATTTTGATCTGTGAAATTTTTCGCTGTAAAATTTTGAGCCTCCGAATTCTGCTCTGTAGAATTTTGCAAGATAGAATTTTGCGACGCCAAATTCCGTGTGACTGGATTTTTAGTTATAAAATTCCATTCTACAGAATTTTGCTTCGTAAGATTTTGTGATTTTAAATTCTGTAACGCTAAATTTTGTCGCATAGAATTTTGTACCGCAGAATTCTGTTCTGCAAAATTTTGCTGTGTTAAATTCTGCTTTAAATTATCTTGCTGCGCCGCGCTAGAATGCTTGGAATCCAAATCCGTGGAATTCTCCCTCGTAAACGCGGTGGAATTTAGCGCTATAAACTCCCGCGAACCGCCGCTTAGCCTGATATATACCCGCTCGCCAAAAACCGCTGTGCACTGTATCTTTAACCGCAGCGTGCCGTCCGCGCCGGTCTCGTAGGTTTTGGCGTTGATGTCGTTTAACACGGGCTTTACGGCGGCAAATTTAGCCGCGCACCTTCCTGCGCGTACCTTTTGCGGATCGACTAGACCGTGTTTTAGCAGGTAAAAAAGCTCGCTCGTGCCGTAAATTTCGCACTCCTCGTTGGGCTCAACTCCATCGATCGTAAGATCCTCGGCGCTTTGAGCGCACTCCTTTTCGCGGTACGCATCGGTGCATACTCGCCGAAAGCTCACGCCCGCGGGACGCGCAAACTCCGCCTCGCCCAGCATGCTCGATTTATCGAGGAAGGCAAACATATTAAACGCCACCTTCGCCGCACTCACGCCGCCGCTAAGATCCCTAGTCTTGGAGCCGTCGAAATTTCCCAGCCAGACGCCGAGTGTAAATTTAGGCGTAAGCGCGACGGTGTAGAGATCGCGCGCATCGGCGCTCGTGCCCGTTTTAAACATCAGCGGCGGCGCGTTTAGGGTGTTTTGCCACACCGAGCCGAGGTAGGAGCGCGGCGCGTTTCTTAACATCTGCGTTACGATGTAGGCGCTCTGCGGGGTTAAAATTTTAGCATCATCGCCGATCTTTGCACCCGCTATTTCGAGCTTCCGTAGCTTGCCGCCGTTTGCAAACGCGCTGTATAGGCGAGCAAGATCCATTAGGCTCATCGAAATACTGCCAAGCGCGATACCTGCGCCGTAATAATCCTTGCTAAACTCCGCCAGATGTACGTTTGATAGCATCTCATACAACCCGTCATCACCAAGCATTAAATTTAGCTTTACCGCGGGGATATTTAGGCTAAGACTTAGCGCGTCCGTAGCACTAACCGCGCCCAAAAACCCCTGATTGTAGTTGCGCGGCACGTAGCCTGCGAAGATTATCGGCGCGTCGATCAGCTTCTTTGAAGGGGTGATGAGCCCGTGCTCAAGGGCTTTAGCGTAGATGAAGGGCTTGAGCGTCGAGCCTACGTTTTTTTGCGAGCGCACGCCGTCGTTTTGCCCCTCATTAGCGCTAAAATCGTGGCTGCCGACGTAGGCGATCACACTCATACTTTCGTTGTCGACCAGCACCGCAGCGCCGTTTCTAACGCCCTTATCGCGTAGAGAGAGGATCTCGCTTTTCAAAAAGCCCTCAAGCGCGATCTGGGTTTTTAGATCCAAGCTCGAATAAATTTTACCCTCGCTAAGGCGCGCAAACTCCTGCGCTCGCACGGTTTGCTCCTTGGGCTGCACGCCCCCTTTAGAGTTTGCGGAATTTCCCTGCGTCTTGGCGTTGGGATCGGAATTTATCTGCGCCTGGGCGGCTAAAGCTAAATTTTGCGGCACCTTGACATTGGGAGCGGGATTTGCCCGCGATTCGGCGCTTGCAGCAGAAGCTGTTTGCATTTTAGCGTCCAAAGCAAAATCCGCCTGCGTACTAGCGTCTGAAACGGAGTTTGTCTGCGCACTAAAATTTGCGCTCGACCGCTCGCTAGAGTTTGCATCTGCCTGCGGATTTTGCGGCGGATGCGCGGTATCTTGCCGATCGTTTAAATTTAGATTTTGCGAATTTTGCGGCTCTTGGTACGGATGTGCAGCACCAGAAGCATTCTGCCGCTTGTTTAAATTCATATCCGCATTCGGATTTTGCGGCGAATACTCTGTTTGCGATTTATTTGAATTTGTATCTGCGCTAAAATTCTGCGGCGAACGCGCAGCATCTTGCCGCTCGTTTAAATTTAGACTTTGCGAGTTTTGCGACGGATGTGCGGCATCAATAAAATCTCGCCGTTCATCTAAATTTGCACTCTTTCCTCCATTTGGTTTTACTGCGCTTTCCGATTCATTCGGTTTTACGCCCGCCTGCGATTCTACGCCTTCGCGCTCGTTTAAATTTAAGCTCGTTCCGCCTAAATTTAAACTCTTCGGAGCATCCGTTTTAAAATCCGCCTCTTTGGGATTCATTTCTTTCAAATCCACTCCCGCCTGCGTGTTTGCGACGCTTGATAAATTCGTCCCAACCTTCGCCGCAGTCGTAAAATTTGTTTCGGCACTAGCCGCGTCCGAAAAATTTGACTCTGCTACCGCCGCGGCTCGGTACGCAGATGGGCTTACTTGCCCCGCCGTCGCGCCGGGCGCGCCTCCCTGCTTTAAATTTTGAGTGAAATTTACGTCATCTTTGGCGGTAAAATTCTGCATTTTATAATTGTTAAACGCTAGCAGTGCATAATGCGGCGCGTAATTGGGCGCTGCGTAGCGTCTGGGCGAAAACGGCTCCGCGAGGGCGCGCTCATACTCGCTTTGCGAGATCACGCCGCCCTCTCGCAGCTGCGAAATTAGGCGGTTTTTAAGCGCGTTGATGTTTGATCTGCGGTCTAGGCGGTTTTTATTCGGGTTTTTTGGGATCACACTAAGAAGCGCGATTTGAGCGTTGCTAAGCTCGCGCAGATCCTTTTTGAAATAAAAATACGCCGCGGTTTTGACCCCCTCGATGTTGCCGCCGTATGGGGCGAGGTTAAAATACATTCCTAAAATTTCATCCTTGCTGAAGTGCCACTCCAGCTGAAAGGCGTTGAAAATTTCGATGATTTTGTTTTTGTAACTGCGCTGTTTGGGGCGCATCATACGCGCAACCTGCATCGTGATCGTCGAGGCTCCGACGCGCTCGACGTTGCTCTCGCTTTTTTTAGTAAAATTTTGCGTAAAATTATACGTAGCTGCGCGCAGGATCGAGGCTGGATTGACGCCGAAATGGTAGTAAAAATAGCGATCCTCGAAGTAGATCGCACTTTGTTTCAGCCGCGGCGGTATCTCGTCCGCGCTCGCGTAAAAGCGCCAAATTTGATCGTCGCTGATCTGCATATTTAAAATTTCGCCGTTTCGGTCGTATAAAATTCTACTCTTCTGCTTGTTTAGCATATCCAAATTTAGCGGATAAAGCGCGTCTAGGATCAAAAACAGAGCGAATGCAAATGCGCAAAATAGCGCGATTTTTAACGTAAATTTTAGAAATTTCATCGCGCAATTATATCAAAGAATTTTAATGATTTTAGGCTATAATGGCGCCTTTTTGCAAAGGAATAATCTTGGACGCTCTAGCTAAGCTAAACACCGAACAATACGCCGCCGCAACCGCCCCTTCAGGGCACAATCTAATAATCGCAAGCGCGGGCACGGGCAAAACCAGCACCATCGTCGCGCGCATCGCTCATCTGCTAAATCTCGGCACGAGCCCTAGAAAAATTTTGCTTCTTACCTTTACGAATAAGGCCGCGAGCGAGATGATAGCGAGGTTGCAGCGGCATTTTGATAAAAAAATCACCTCCGCAATCGTCGCGGGCACCTTCCACGCCGTATCCTACGCCCTACTTCGCGAGCTCGGTAAAGGCGTGATCCTAAAGCAGCCCGCCGAGCTAAAAACCCTGCTAAAAAGCCTCGTAGAAAAGCGCAAATTTTATCACGTAAGCGACGCGCGCCCCTACGGCGGGACCTATCTGTACGACGTGTATTCGCTGTATCAAAACAAGGAGATGAGCGCGGATTTTGAGACGTGGTTTAGCAAAAACTACGAGGATCAGGCGGAATTCGCCGAAATTTACGCGGATATTTTGCGCGAGTTTGAGGAGGAAAAGGCGAAATTTAACTACGCCGATTTCAACGACGTTTTGCTAAAAATGCGCCATGAGCTGAAAAAGGGCGCGCCGCTACGGTTTGATGAAATTTTAGTGGACGAGTATCAGGACACGAACTCGCTGCAAGGAAGTCTCATCGATGCCTTTGCGACGAAAAGCCTTTTTTGCGTCGGCGATTTTGATCAGAGTATCTATGCCTTCAACGGCGCAAACATCGATATCATCGGCAGCTTCGGCAAGCGCTTTGCGGACGCTAAAATTTACGCGCTGAATATCAACTACCGCTCAAGCTCGGCGATTTTGGCGCTTGCAAATCGCGTCATCGCGAATAATCCGCGCCTTTACGAAAAAAAGCTGATCGTGGGACGCGAGGGTAAATTTAGCGCGCCTAAGCTGCATGTTTACGACGATACAGCGGCGCAATACGCCCACGTAGCCGCACAGATCGCGCAAAGCGGCACCCCGCGCGAAAAGATCGCCGTCATCTTTCGCAACAACTCCAGCGCCGACGGCGTCGAGGTTGCACTTAAGGAGCTCGGCATCGGCGCGAAGCGAAAAGGCGGCGTGAGCTTTTTTGAAAGCCGCGAGATCAAGGCCTTTACGGACATCTTCGCGATGATAATAAACCCCAAAGATATGATGGCTTTTATGAGCACGTGCGAATACGCAAGAGGCGTCGGCAGCGCGCTAAGCAAGGAGCTTTTCGACGCGCTAATCGCACTTGGGCACGGAAGCATTCACGCAGGTCTTTTGCGTCCCGACGAGAGCGTTAAAATTTTTGAAAAAAAGAGGAAAAACTACCAGCTAGGACTTTTTGACGATATCGATATAATCGGCTCGGTATCGCGCTTTGAAGCTTTGGAATTTGACGAGTTTTTTCGCTCGCATCCGGTTTTAAAACACAATAAAATTACCGAAGGCGGCGCCGTATTTTTGCACGAAATTTATAAAATTTTTAAAAAAAGCGGCTCCGCTGCGAGGTCCGCTACGCTCATCTCGCATATCAAAGACTCGCGCCTTTTCGCGCTTGTGGCAGATTTCATCGCGACGAAACGCGCGACGCTGAAAAACGGCAAGATAGACGATGAGCGCAAAAAGGACGAGACCGCGCGCATCTATGATAAATGCGGAATTTTAGAGCAGATCGCCGGCAAATACGCGGATCCGCAGAGCTTTTATAACTTCATAACTCTGGGTGCAAAGGAGATGAGCGAGGGCGAGGGGGTAAATCTGCTCAGCGTGCACGCAAGCAAGGGGCTCGAGTTTTGCAGCGTCTATCTCATCGATCTGGCGCAAAACCGCTTCCCGAACCTCAAGCTAATGGCGATGGGCGGCAGCCTGGAGGAGGAGCGGCGGCTCTTTTACGTAGCGGTTACCAGAGCGCGAGACGAGCTGGTGCTAAGCTACGCAAAATTTGATAAGATCAGAAAAGTTAGCTACGAGCCGAGTTGCTTTTTAAGGGAAGCGGGGCTGGTGAAGTAAGGCAAAATTTTGCTCGCTAAATTTTAAATTTCATTTAAGCGCATTTGACGGATCGTTTGGGTAAGAATTTTACTCCTCGCGTACGTCTGGTGCGCCGCCTCTCCGACTTCTTTATCGGATTGCTTAGTAAGAATTTTGCCGTGCGATTTGTAAATTTTTGTGGTGCGGACGCTACGGCGCCAATATGAGCGTGATTTTGCGTATTTAGAATTGCTAAGCGGTAGGACTCTTTTGCGAGCCAAAATTTATCGACATTTTGCCTAAATTCAAGCCCACCATACGGCCTAGCGATAAAATTTTACCTCCATCCGCTATTTTAGAATTTCTCCCGAGCCTAAGGACGATTTTAATTTATAGCGGCGAAATTTTGCCCTTACTTGAAATTTTACCGATAACTCAACTGCGGGTTGTAAGATTTCGCGCTCGTCGCGCTCGCACTGGGCGGCGGTAGGGCGGAATCGCGTTTAAAACGGTATAGCGGCGCAAAATTTCCACGGCTCAGCGTAAAATCGCTCTTAATCGCAAAATACGGCGGCTTTAAACTTGCTATTTTTGCGGCTCGCTAAATTTCATGGGCGGTAACGAGGTTTAACACTACGTCTAAAAGACGCGATTACTCGGACTTTTTTCAAACCGCGCGCGGTGCGATAGCAAGGTTTGAAAATAGCGATATTGCGATTTGTTTGCAGTGCGGATAGCTACAAATTTCACGCCGCAAATGCGGCAAAATTTTAAAATTTCGCTACCGCTCTGTCGCAGAGTTTTAACGCGGTAAATTTCCCGTAAAATCTTACGCGGGTAGAATTTTACGGGAAAATTCGTCGATAATGAAATTTCACCGCCCTATTTCATATTTCTCTTACTTTGAAATTTATGTGTTTTACACATCGCGGAGCTCAAATTTTATTTAACAAATTTCAAAATGCCACAAATTCCACGACGAGTTAAAATTTTACTACGTATTGCGTGCGCCGTAAAAAGTACGTACCCTGCCAAATTTATTGCCGCGACGGAATTCCGAGCGGCGACAACTCGCATATTTATAAATAGATTTCGCGTCGCGTAAAATTCCATTGCCGGTAAAGTTTGCTGCCGATCAATTTATCGCCGCATAAATACTGTCGCGCAAATTTAACGCAGTCAAAAGTCCTTCGCCGCGCAATTTCACATCGTATTAAACACCCTATCTCCCGCGTCTCCGAGGCCCGGCACGATATATTTTTGCTCGTTTAATCTCTCGTCGATCGCCGCGGTAAAAACCTCGACCTGCGGGTAGATCTCGCTAAATCTATGAAGCCCTTCGGGCGCTGCGATGATGGAGATAAATTTGATCTTTTTGACGCCGTTTTTCAGCAAAAATTTAACCGCATCGATCGCCGTGCCGCCGGTCGCAAACATCGGATCGATGATGATCGCGGTGCGCTCCGCAGCGTCTGAGGGTAGCTTGGCGTAAAAAAACTCCGCCTGCGCGGTCTTTTCGTCGCGCTGAAAGCCCAAAAATCCAACGCTAGCATCGGGCATAAGCTTAAATACGCTACCCAGCATCCCCAGCGCGGCGCGCAAAATCGGGCAGATCATGATCTTTGTGGCGAGCTTATACGCGCCGGTTTGCGCCACGGGCGTGTGCACGCTCACCTCGCGTAGTGCCAGATCGCGCGTGGCCTCGAACATCATCAGGTAACTGATCTCATCGACGAGCATGCGGAACTGAAACGGATCGGTCCCCCGATCGCGCAAGATCGTGAGCTTATGCTCGATCAGCGGGTGCTTGATCAGCCTCACATTAGGCAGCTCGCACGCGGTTTGGTACGTACATTTTTGGCTTTGGCTCATTTTCTCTCCTTAAATTTACTAAATTTTGCGCCCTCTTGGGCATTTTAATTATCTGTTTTGGTGCGAACTCCCGCGCCGTGGCGCTAAAATTTTGCCGATAGCGGCGGCACGACTTTAAATTTAGCTCATTTTCACTCGCAATGCACGCGTTGCGACGTTTAAATTTAACTCGGCGGCTCGCTTAAATTTAACGCTTTTAAATTTGCCCGCTCGCGTCGCCTCTAATTTAGCCGCTCTTTAATACGGCGCGCTTTTTAAGGCACCTAGCGTTTTAATACGGCGGGCGCTTGCGGCGTAAATTTCATCTGCGAAATTATCGTCTGAGGCGGCTTTAAATTTACTTAATGCTCGCACTCGTGAGCCAAATTTTAAAATTCCCCGCTATCTTGCGCGCCGATAAAATTTTAATTTCATAGATGCGGGCGCTGTGCAAGCAAGCTCAAATAAACCGAACGTATCTTTTAATTTAACTCGCCGCAAGCCGTTAAATTTTAACGTGCCGCGGGGCGATCAAATTTAACAGCCCTACTCCTTCACCACGCGTAGGAACGAATACACGTCCTGCACCCCAGGCGCGTGCGTCGCATACCAGATCGCGTGCTTTTCGTGCTCGATGTCGCTTACCACGCCGCTAAATACCACGTCGCAGCCTACGATCGCTATGCGCACCGCAGTGCCCGAAACGTCGGTGTCGGAAAATAGATTTTTCTTTAAATTTGCAAAAATTTCAAACGAATTGCACGGATATTCGGGCTTTTTGACGCGCAGATAGGTATGCACACGCCGCACGCCTTCGGTTTGTCTAGCTAAAGCAAGCAGCGGCTCGCGCATCGCTTCGCTATCTAGCAACCCGATGAGATAGACCTCGCCGTAGAAGCATTCGACCTCCAGATCCCAGCTGCTAAGGCCTTTGGTAAATAGAATTTTGCTTTGGATTTTAGTCTGGATGAGCTTGTCGCTAGCGACCTCGCTCACGCTGCGGCGGTCGCGCGCTACGGAATAGATGTCGTATACGCTAAGCGCGTTGCCTGCGGGCGCCAGCGGAGCTGCGCACGAGCTAAAAAGCACCGCACTCGCGCTCAAAAATACCGCTAAAATCGCTAGAAACAAAACCCTCAAACCCTCTCCAATCTCGTTTAATTTCTAATTATCTAAAGCCGCTCGCTAGCTTCGCTTTTTTAAATTTAGCCCCGCAGGCGCCATTTTGCCGCAGCTTGAAATTTTGCGTCGTAAAATTCCGCCCAAACTGTACGCTGCAAAATTTTACAATATAAATTTTAAAATTTGCGTTGTAATTCGCACGACTTGCAAAATTTTGCGCTTTCGCCACGGCGGAATTTCACAAGCAGTATTTGTAGCCGTAAAATTCTACGCGGCTAAATTTTTCATCGTAAAATTTGCCGCTGCGAATTCTACGGAGTAAATTTCTCGCGGCGGAATTTGCTGCCGTAAAATTTTATATTTCAAAATCCGCGCCCAAAATTCCGCCCAATCGCGGCTAATTCGTCGTAAGCCCGCCGTCTATCGCAAATATCGCGCCGCTGACCCATTTCGCCGCATCCGACGCCAAAAACACTGCCGCCTCGCCGATGTCCTGCGCGCTGCCGATTTTGCCAAGCGGATAGATATTTTGCACCATCTGCTCGAACGCCTCGCGCCCCTGCGGGCTAAGCGCGCTTAAATTTCGCTCAAACTGCGGCGTTAGCACGCTTCCGGGCGCTATGGCGTTGACGCGTACGCCGAGTTTGCCAACCTCGAAGGCAAGCGATTTAGTGAAAGAATTTAGCGCGCCTTTGGTGATCGAGTATGCCGTCGTGGTGCGCCCCACGAGCATTCTGTTTGCGAAATACGACGAGATATTGATCACGCAGCCCTTGCTAGCCGCAAGCGCGCCCAAAAGACCCTGAGTAAGCAGATAGGGCGCTTTGACGTTTAGATTTAGATGAGCGTCCAGCAGCGCTTCGTCGGTCGCCTCAAACGGTACGAATTTTCCCAGTCCGGCGTTATTTACGAGAATATCTATCTTAAGGGGTAGTGCTAAAATGCGCTCGCAAAGGCCTTTTATCGTTTTGCTTTGCGCCAAATCCGCCTCTACCGTGTAAGCTTTCACGCCGTAACCGCCCAATGCCTCCTGAGCGATTTTTAATTTCTCTTCGCTTCTGCCGAGCAGGATCAAATTTGCGCCCTCTTCGGCGAAACACTTTGCGATACCAAGCCCTATTCCGTCGCTTCCGCCCGTAATTACGGCTGTTTTGCCCTCTAATCGTTTCATACTTTTCCTTTCAATACGTAAATTTAGGTTCTAAAAATTTGAGCGAGATTTACGGATCTCGCAGACTTCGAAATTTTGCAGGCTTTGAAATTTTATTAACTTTAAAATTTCGCCCGCTTTAAAATTTCGCGGCGAAGCGAAATTTCATCTATAAAATTTTACTAACTTTAAAATTCCATCGACAAAATTTCGCGGCAAAATTCCATCGTAAAGCTCGCGGCGGAATTTCATCCGTAAAATTCCGCCCAAACCGTGCGCCGCTCAAATTACAGCACCTGTTTTACGCTGCTAGCCGTGATTTCAAGTAGCCTTGTAGCAAAAGGGAATTTCGCCTTCGTTTCTTCAAACTCCGCACCACTATCAATAAAGCGCGCCGTGCCCTTCACTACAAAGCCGCGCCCTGCGCCGAACCTGCCTGCTAGCTCCTTCGTTGCGACGCTAAGCTCGACGTTTGGATTTGCCTCCACGTTGCTTTGCGTCTTTTTCATACCCGCGGCTGGGATGAGGATGCGATCACCCTTAATGACTAGATATCTGTTCCACGTATTGCTGATGTGGGCCTCGCCGTGCGCGCAGGTAGCGATACCCACGGCGCATTCATAATTTAAAATTTCTAAAAATTCCTTGCTAAACATTTTCTCTCCTTAAATTTATATTTTAAAGCTCGCAGTTTTGGCTGACAAGCCCCGCGCGCAACTGAAATTTTAACTACCTCGCCACTTTCCGCCGCGGTTAAATTTTATATTTCAAAAGCGCATCTTTTTCGGCTTTGCTTACGCGGAAGCTATCGCGGATCTTGGAAATCGCCTTGTTTTGGATAAATTTAGCCGCCCGCTTGCTCGCCAAAAACGCAAGCGTAGGTTCGCGCTGTTTGATAAACATCTCCGCTATCGCCCACGCCGCGCCCATCTGCACATAGTACCGCTCGTCGCTTTCGGCGGCGCAAATTTCAAAAAATTCCTCGGGCGTGAGCGCGCTCATATTTTGCATAAAATAAACGTAGAAAAATCGCCGCTCAAACTCGTCCGCGCCGCTTTTAGCCTGCTTTAGCAGCGCGTCCGCACAAGAGGCGTCTTTAAATTTCGGAACGAACATATCGCAAACCGCCCAATTAGGCATCGTTTTGATAAAATCGCTCGCGAGCGCAAATTTCGTCTCATCTTGCTTAAAAAGCATTATAAAAAAGCCTTTTAGCACGAACTCCTCGTGAAAAACGGGCTTATAATTTTGCAGCTTGCGCCGCGCTTCATCTGCCGTGCTCAAAGCGGCGAAGCTTTTGCGGGCAAGCGCACGCAGTGCGGGAGTGCGCACGCCCAAAATCTGTGGCGCGGGTATTAGGCGCTGCGAAAATTGCGCGAATTTCTCCTCGCTTAGCGCTCGCAGCTGCCCTAGCATCTTTTCTCGTAGATCCATAGCTTTCCTTTAAATTTTGATTTAAAATTTTAACTCGCCAAAACGCGAGCCGATCTCGGCGCGCCGAAATTTAGCCGCACAGGCTATCTTATCTAAACAGATCGCACCGTACGCTTCAACTAATCGTCTATCGGGTCGCGCCACTTTATAAATTGCTCGCCGCACTCGCTCAAAGTCTTTTGTCTAAAAATACGCCCTGTCGAATCGCGCAGTATGCCTCAGCGCAGAGCAAGCCGTGCCGTCAAAGCCGCTTAAATAAAGCTCGGCGCGTCGTTTGAAAATAAAATCAGATCGCCGCTGTGCGTATTTTCGCTCAAAACCCGCTGCAAATCGCGCTTATCTTTCAAAACGATAGTCTTTGCGGGGTCGATTTTGCTTTGCAGCACCTCGGAATTTAGCTCGCCCGTAATGATCGCGAGATCAAAAATTTCATCGATCTTGGCAGCCAGCGTCTCGTTGTCCTCGCGCGTGCTCTCGATGATGCCCGGCGTGATGATGACCTTGCGCCCGCCGTAGCTTCGCATCAGCTCGTAGCTTTGCAGCATGCCGCTTAGATTGCCGTTGAAGCTATCGTCGATGATGATCTTGCCGCCCGCATCGAGCCGCGCGAGCCTGTGCTCGACGGCGCCGACGTGCGCGACGCGACTTTTGATCTTATCGGCGCTAAGCCCTAAAAATCGCGCGATCTTTATGCACGCGGCGAGATTTGCGGCGTTAAATTTACCCAAAATCGGCGCGAAAAACTCATGCCTCTTTCCTTGTTCGCTACGCCCGTTTAAAGTTTTATGCTCGTTTGGAGCTTCTTGCACGCCCTGCTCTTTGATGCCGCAAATTTTATCGTCGCTAGCGGCGCGGACGGCTTGTTCGCAAAATTCTTGCTCGCTCCGTTCGGCGCGGGACATGGAATTTGCATCGTCAAAATCGGCGCCGTAATTTTTAGAATTTTTGTATTTTTCCGCGCATGCCGCACCGCTTGCGTCTAAGCTCAAATCGCCCTGCCCTTCGCTATCCGCAGCGGATGTGTCTGCATGCAGCGTGGAATTCTCGCTGCTAGCACCGCTTTCATCATCGCTCAAGCTAAGGCTAAATTTTATGCCGTCCAGATCCGCGCCGCAAATTTCCAGCCCCTCATCGTAGATCGTGATGCACTCGCTCGGGCTTTTTTGCGTGCAGCTGTGCAAAAACGCATGCTTTAGCCGCGCGCTCGTGAGCGCTTCGAGCTTGGTTTTGCGGATGTTTTCGATGCTTTTGAAATACTCGATGTGTTGCGCGCCGATCTCGCCCACGACGACGATCTGCGGTGCCAAAAACTCGGTGATCTCGGCGATATCGCCGCTTAGCCTGGCGCCTGCTTCGGCGATGTAGATCTGCGTATCTGCAGGTAGTGCCTCGTTTACGTCGCGCACGAGCCCTGCTAGCGTGTTTACCGAGCGCGGCGTCTTATAGCAGCGAAAGTCGCTTTTTAAAATTTGATACAAGAAGTTTTTAATGCTCGTCTTGCCATAGCTCGCAGTGATCTGAATGATCGTAAGCGAGGGCATCTGGGCTAGTTTTTTGCGTGCAGCGGCCTTAAATTTCGAAGCCTGTGCCCGCTCGTAAGCAAAGCTCGCCGCAAGAGCGGCGCCAAGCGGTAAAAATATCGGCAAAATCGGGCCCCCCGCGGCATAAAACGCGACGTTAAAGCTAAACACACAAACCGCCAAAATCGCAAAAAATCGCTTCACGCGCGGCGTAAAGACGAGCTTTTTATCAAGCCCTCTTTGCCAAAAATAAAGCGCGAGCGCGTAGGCTGCGACGATTAGAATTTTAGCGATGTGCAGGGCATGGAAGGGCGCGGCGCCGAATTTAGCCGCACAGAGGCTCGCCGCGATCTCGCAGCCAAAATACGCCGCTAGCGGCAAAATCAAAAAATAAAGGTGCCACGCGGGCTTGGTGAAGTGAAAGATGATGCGCGCGGGCTTATACGAAAACCACTGCAGGCAGGTGATCAGATAAAAGCCCATCAGCAGGACGAATGCCGCGTGCGCGATCAAAAATATTATATTCATCTTTTAAAATTCCTTTTTATAAATTTGCGCGCCCGCCTTGCAAGCCTGTGCGGGCAAAACGCGGCGAGCTCGGGCTAACCGACATTCGACTTCATTTGTAAATTTTATGAATTCTCGCTTTGCAAATTCTATTTTTGCAAACTTGCGCACTCATAAATTCACGCGCTCTTGTGAGCTGCACGAGCCGCGCTAGATAAATTTACGCTGCAGCGCGGCTCTTTCGTTATTGATACTGTGCCGCGCCTCGCAGGTTAGGCTTTGCGACGCTTTTATAATGCTGCGCGATATTTATGCCGTCTGAGCACTTCGGCTTCGTATCGCGACGAAGCGATGGCGCGGTTATGCGACTAAATTTAATCGTTCGCTTTGCGGCATACATACACGGTTTTGCCGCGTCTTTTACAGCCACCATAACCGCAAACACAGAGCAGAAACGATCCGTTGCCGCATTAAAATTTTAAAATTTAACGCGGCACGCCGCAATTTGAGTTTTGCGTTTTATACTGCGCGCCCAAAGAGCGGATTTTACGCCGCTAAATTTTAAATATGTGCTGCGTGCCCGCGACTTTGTAATCTAAATTTACGCTTCGGTTCGCGATCTTTGACGCAAACAGATTTCAAAATTTTAAAACGCGGGCGAACTGCACTAAAGCGCCGCATTGAAACGCTTTTTAAAATGCGTCCACTCTTGCCTTTCGCATGATCTGTTTTTACATCTAAAGCCCGATTTTTAGCGGCGCTAAAATTTCGCGGCTAAATTTTAAAATTTACACAAAATCGCGTTTCGCTTTAAATTTAGCGCGGCGCCGAATCGTTAAATTTAGCTGCCGCCAAGCTCCTTTTCAATCTGCTCGCCAATAAATTCCGCGCTCTGCAAAAAGAAAAAGTGATCCCCTGCCAGCGGATAAAATTTGCTATTTTTAATGAGCGAGTGGATCAGCTCGCCGCTTTTTAGGCTAGTGGCGCGATCGTCCTTGCCCCAAAAGATGAGCGCATTTTGCGGGTTTAGCGCGGAAAAAATATCACTGAAGTCCTCATTTACGACGTTTTTTAGCGTCTCATACATCGTCTTGCTCATACCTGCGGCATCCTTGCTCGCAAACGCGCGCCAAAGCCCCGCCAGTCCAAGTCTTTTTAAAATTTTAAAAATCGCGATTTTGGCGCGCACGGCAAAGGGCTTGGGTTCGATGATACCGGCGCTGCTTAGCAGTATGAGATTGCGCGGAGCTAGCAATGCAGCGATCTTGCCGCCGAAGCTGTGCCCCATGATCGCTGCCGGCTGCTTGCCGAAAGCTGCGATAAAGGCGCGCATAATCTCTGCGTAATCCTTGCTGCCAAGGGCGCGCGCAGGCTGCGAGCTGGCGCCAAATCCCGGCAGATCGACGCACACTAACGCGTAACGGCGGAATTTGTCCGCAAAAACCCGAGACATAAGCGCTTTGTTTGCACCCCAGCCGTGCAACACCAAAATATATTCGGCACGCTGCAAATTTGAAATTTCGTAGCTGATTTTGTAGCTTTCGCCACCGCAGACGAGCTCCTTACTCGCCACCGCCGCTCCTTTTGGCGTAAACGGCCTTGAGTAGCTCGACTGCCTTTTCGAGCCGCTCAAACTCGCTCATACTGATCATCACGGCTTCGAATTTGTTGTTTTTAACGATCAGGGCTTTTTTGATCTCTTGGTTTTTGATCTTGTTTAAAACGGTGCTGAAGTTACGCACGATCTCGGTAGCGGTGTAAATTTCGTCTTGATTTATCATAACTCGACCTTTTGGAGTAAAATTTTACGCAAAATTTAGCGTAAAATTTTAAACGATTGGCTACTTATTAGCGGTGATTTTGGTGATCAGCTCGTAGCTTACGGGGATCTGCCTCATCGGCGGCAGCGACGAAGCAAGAGCTGCTAAAACCTCGGAGAAATCATCAAATAGGTAGTTTGCGAGGCTGCCTGGGTTTGGATTTATCTCGTTTAGATAAATTTCGCCCTCTTTTTCAAAAAAATCGCAGCGGATCAGCGCGCCATCGAATGATCCTGCGTTATAAAGCCGCGTAAAGGCATCTTTCATCTTACCCTCTAATAAAGCGCCAGGACGAGCGGGCTCGATCGCGCCACTACGCGAAAAATCCAAATATTTACGATCGAAATTTAAATAGCCCTCTTTTTTTGGCTCTTCGATGTTCGAAAATACGATTTTGCCGTCTATTTTAGCGCCTGCGAGATTAAATTCCTTTACGTTTTCCCAGTATGGCTCTACGATCGCGCTGTCGTCCAGCTCAAAAGCCTGATCCAGCGCGTAGCTAAACTCGCTTTCGTTCTTGGCTATCGAAATTCCGATGCTAGAGCCCAAATGAGCGGGCTTGACGATGATCGGAAAATTAAAATTAGGCAGGCTGGTACGATTTACGATCTCATATGGCAAGGTTTTTACATTTGCGATTGCGGCTAAGTGCTTGGTTAAAATTTTATTATAGCTTAGCACGCTAGCTTCGATACGAGGTCCGATGTAAGGGATGCCAAAAAACTCAAATAGCGCTGCCATTTTGCCATCCTCGCCATCGCAGCCGTGGATTAGATTGATATATGTGCCGACTTCTAGCATGCTTTTGCTAAACATTCCGCTCTCAAAAAATCCGCCCGCACCGATGCTAAGCTCTTTTGCTTTAGCATAGCCGCCTTGCTTAAAGTATGCCGCGCGCATATTTTTATCCTCAATGCGGTAAAATTTACGATTTTTATCGCAAAATACAAACTCCAAGTCCCAGCCTTTTAGGGCATTTTTAACGGCAATTGCCGAGATGATACTTACTTCGTGCTCGTAGCTTTGAGCTCCAAAAACTATGCCAAATTTCATTGCTTTCCTTCAAATTTTATTTTCTACGCTAATTTTTTTAACGCCTCTTTGACAAGATCTGACGTATTCGTGCTGCTGCAGCCCGCTAAAATTTGATTGATCTTATCGCGCTTAAATCCAAGGCTTTGTAGCGCGGATGCCGCTTCGTTTTTATAAGTCTCGCTAGGACCGAATTCCATTAGCTTTGCATCGCCTAGTTCGGCAATGATCCGTCTAGCGGTCTTTGGGCCGATGCCCGGAACTGAAGTTAGCGTCGCAGCATCCCCCGTAGCTACGCAACGCGCGAAATCCTGCGGAGCGAGCGTCGAACAAACCGCCATCGCCGTGCTTGCACCTACACCGCTAAGCTTGATTAGAGTTTCAAACATCCTTTTTTCACTCTCGTCTAAAAACCCATACAGCAAATCGGCATCCTCGCGCAGAATTTGCACGCACGCAAGCTCGGTCAGCCTGCCCTGCGTGAGCTTCGCGGAGGTATTTAATGACAACGAAAGAGCGTAGCTTACGCCGCTAGCGCATTTAATAACGCAAGCAGTGGGCTCCTTGCGCGTGATAATTCCTTCGATCGCCGCTATCATCTAAGAGCCTTTAAAATTTCATTTATACTCTCATTAAGCGCTAAATTTAGAGCATTATAAATGCTTTGCGAGCTGGGATCTGGCACGAAAACGCGCTTAGTGACGATGCCGGATTTTATGCTTTCTAAAGAATTCAAAATTTCATACCCCATCGTGACGGTTGCTTGATCGTTATTGACCTGAAGCGCTACGATACTGGTTTTTAGGCGCAAATCCCGCTCTTTTGGCACAAATATCGGATTTAGCGAGCAGGTGGAAAATGCCGCATCAAGCAGCGCCTTATATACCATTTCGCTAGGCATCGTGATAAATTTGGCGTCGCTTGCGAACCGTGTTCGGTTTCTAAAATCCACTATTAAAATATCCCGCCTATCGACGAGATCTGTCGCCGTAATGGTGTCGATAAAGATATTTTTGCGCGCGCCGCTAGGATTTACGCAGCGCTTTTGATCATAACGCAGCTCGTAGTAGGTGTATGGCTTAGCCTGCTTAGCTAAGCAGCCGCCTAAAAATATCGCCGCCAGCGTCGCAGCAAGCGTAAACTTTATAAAATTTTTCATCTTTATTCCTTTTTATCGTCGCGATCCGCGCCTTTAGAAGTGTCTTTGAAAAAGAAATCATAAGGATTGTCCTCTAGCCTAAACATCGCGCCTTGGAATTCTCTAAGCGATTTTTTTAGCTCGCCAAGAGTGTTTTTTGCCTCCTCAAGTGTAGGATCCAAGATCGCTTTTAGATTGTACTCGCCGCGATCGATACGCTTAGTGATGATGCCTGTGGTTTTATCCAGTGAATTCGATAGATTGGCAGCACTCACGGCAAAAGCATTTAGATTATCTAACAGCGCGTCTAGCTCCTTCTCGCGCTCGTTTAAATTTGCTATGAGAGTATTTACGTTAGCAAGCAGTGCGTCTAGGTTTTGGAATTTTTTCTCATCACTTAGCTCAGCGCTAAATTTATCCATCGAAGATAGGATTCTATCCACTTTATCGGTATTTTGCTTAGATAACAGCCCATTAATCTTAAAGATCATCTCACTCACGCTATCGGTGATGACTTCAGCTTTAGAGCCGATTTTATCAAGAAGCGTTTTATCCAGCACAATTATCGGCTTTTTATCATTCGGCGGAAAAAGCTTGCCGCTTCCTTTCGTGATATTTATAAACGCGATTCCGCTGATGCCTTGAGATTCTACCTTGGCGACGCTATCTTGCGAGATCGGTAGCTTGCTTTTTACCGAAATTTCAATCTCGATGATCGCATTTTCGATATCGGCAAAGTCGATGCTTTTGATGATGCCCGCATTTACGCCGATAAATTTAACCTCGGAATTCTCCTTAATGCCTACAGGAAGCTCTTTTGTGTGGATATAGTAGGAGCGGTAGCTCTCGCTGCGATCAGTCTTTGTAAGCATCCACCACATAAATGCCGTAAGAGCCGCGACGCAGATCATAACAAATGCGCCTACTATCGTGTATGAAGTTCTATTTTCCAATCTTTTCTCCTAATTTCAGAGCGTAAAATTTAAGCCCTGCGATATGCCTTAAAATAGCCATTTGAGCTTAAATTTTAAAACTTAGCACTTTCTCAAATAGTCGCAAAATTCGCAGAATCATCTGAGTTTAAATTTTAAAGCTTAGCGTGCATTTTGAAATTTCAAAATATCGCCGCGCCGTATTTTAGCGTAAAATTTTACCGCCCCGGTTTAAATTTAACGCCGCTTGCTCGCCGAAATTTTAAAATTTATGCACTATCCAATAAATGCGCCCTTAAATACGACCCGCCTAAATTTTAAAATTTCGATTGAGCCGCTAAGGTCTAAATTTTAAAAATTTAAGCCCTGCGGATCCCGGAATTCCTCGCTAGGTTTAAAATTTAAAATTCTTCCGCTGCTATTTTAAAATTTCAGCTCCTACCTATCTAAATTTTACCCGCCGCAAGCTGTATTTCGGCTCGGTAAATTTCAAAGCCTAATCTCTTTGCCGCATCTTAAATAGCTCTTCAAGCGGGTTATTCTCTAGGTTTGAAATTTCCTCGATGTTTCCTTCAAAGGCAATTTTTTGATTATCTACGATCAAAAACCGATCCAAAATGTCAAAGATACTATCCACATCGTGCGTCACCATCACGACCGTGACACCGAGGCTGTCTCTAAGCTCGCAAACGAGCCTATCAAGGGCTCTGGCGCTGAGCGGATCAAGCCCCGAGTTTGGCTCGTCCAAAAATAAAATTTCAGGGCTCAGAGCTAGCGCGCGAGCCAGCGCCACGCGCTTTTTCATACCGCCGCTAAGCTCGTTTGGGCTAAGCGCGGCAGCCTCTTTTTTAAGTCCCACCTTTTGGATCCAAAACATCGATAGCTCATCTATCTCGCGCTCGCTAAATTTAGAGTATTCGCGCAATAACACGCCTACGTTTTCAAGCACGCTCATCGAGCTGTAAAGCGCGCCGAACTGAAACATTACGCCGCATTTTAGGCGGATCTCGTTTTGCTCCGCCTCACTCGCGCGCCAAATATCGCGTCCGAAAATTTTAATCTCGCCGCTTTGTGGGCGCTTTAAAAATATGAGCGTTTTCATTAACGTCGTTTTGCCGCTTCCGCTGCCGCCTAGGAAGCCGTAAATTTCGCCCTTTTTGACGCTAAAGCTCACGCAATCGTGCATAACGCGCGATCCGTATGCAGTAGTAACGTCGCGCGCGACTATGATTTTGGAGGTTTCGCTAGATTGCACTTGCTCGCTCATAGCCCGATTTCCGAAAACAGAACCGCAAATACCGCGTCGATCGCGATAACCCAAAATATCGCGTTTACGACGCTAATGGTGGTGTATTCGCCGATGCTTTGGGTATTTCCTTTAACCTCAAAACCCCGCATGCAGCCGATGATAGCAATGAATGCCCCGAAAAATGGCGCTTTAATTATACCTACTAAAAAATGCCTAAGCTCTACAGAAGCCTTAAATCTATCCAAATAATCGCTAAAGGCTATATCTAAATACGCATCACATACGATCATCTGAGCAAAAATACTTACCGAATCTGCGATAAAAATGACTAGCGGCATGATTAGTACCATCGCGATAATGCGCGGCATCGCAAGAAAATAAAACGGATCAAAGCCCATCGTCCTCATCGCATCGATCTCTTCGGTGATCTTCATCACGCCGATCTGTGCCGTAAAGCTCGAAGCCGAGCGACCCGCGATAACGATAGCGGCGATAAGAGGCGCTACCTCACGAAGCGTCAAAGCGCCCATTATATCGATGATATAGATGCTGGCGCCAAATTTAGAGAGCATATCCGAGCCTATGTAAGCAAGCACGATACCGATCAAAAATGCCGTCAATGAAACTATGAAAAGCGCGTCTATGCCGCTATCTTTGATGAAATTTACGGTTTCTTTGAAGCGGAATTTCATCGGATGAATTACAAAAGCCGCGAGTTTGGAAAAAAACTCGCCTAAAAAGCTTGCAAGGCTTAGCAAGCCTAGAATTCCAAGATGGCAATAAAGTCCGATCTGCGCTAAAAAATTTAGCCTGCGAGATTCGGGTACGTAGCTAAAATCGATCGTTTTATCATCCATAAAGCTTAGAATTTTGGCGGCTTTGCAGCTATCCTCCACAAGGCTAACCCGCTTGCCGGCAAGGGCGTTTTTGATCATCAGCGCCATGAAATAGTCTAAATTTGAAATTTCGCTTAAGCTTAGCTCCAGTTCGTTTAAATTTTTTACCGCTTTTTTTAGTGCAAGTAGCTGGGAGCGCGAGCTTTTGTAGTTCCACTGCCCGCGTAGCGATAGGATGTTTTTCCCGCCCGAGTTTTCGAGCGAAAAGGCTAAATTCCGCAAAAATTTCTCTCCAAAATCAAAAAATAGGGGAAATTATAATATAATCAACCTTGGCATTTTATAAAATTTAATGGAGATTTATGCTCAGAGGCTTTTTTACAAATAGCGCAGGCACGCTGGTTTCGCGAGTTTTGGGTTTCGTGCGCGACCTGCTTACCGCATCGGTTTTGGGCGCGGGAATTTATAGCGATCTGTTTTTCGTAGCGTTTAAACTACCCAATCTTTTCCGCAGACTATTCGGTGAGGGTGCTTTTACGCAGGCGTTTTTGCCTAGCTTTACCGCCGCGCGTAAAAAAGGAATTTTTGCAGCCTCGGTACTTATTAAATTTAGCATTTTCATCGCGCTTCTAACGGCGCTCGTGCTGCTCGCCGCACCCGTTTTTACCAAAGTTTTGGCATACGGATTTAGCGCCGAGCAGATCGGTCTTGCCGTGCCATACGTGCGGATAAATTTTTTCTACCTCACGTTTATCTTCGTCGTTACGCTCTTTGCTTCGCTGCTTCAGTATCGCGACCACTTCGCTACGACGGCGTTTTCGACCGCACTTTTAAATTTAGCGATGATAGCGGCGCTTCTGCTGGCTCGCGGCAAGGACGGCGCCACGGCGGTGCTCTATCTTAGCTTCGGCGTCGTAGCGGGCGGGCTTTTGCAGCTTGCGGTGCACGTTTATGCGCTAAAATTTACCGGCATGCTGCGCGTCTTAGCGGGTGGCTTTGCGCGGCTTGCACGGGGCGATAAGCCGCAGACGCAGGGCTTTTATAAAAATTTTTTCGCAGGCGTGCTCGGCGCGTCGGCGCTTCAGCTAAGCTCGTTTATAGATACCTTTTTTGCAAGCTTCCTTGCTAGCGGCAGTATCAGCTATCTCTACTACGCCAACCGCATATTTCAGCTGCCGCTCGCGCTTTTTGCGATCGCGCTTAGCACGGCGATCTTTCCGCGTATGAGCAAATTCGTAAAAGCTCACGACGACGCGCAGGCTCTGGCGCTCGTGGAGCGCGGATTTTACTTCCTTTTGGCGCTGCTCGGGCTCTCTGCGATAGGCGGCGTGATGCTGCGAAACGAGATCACGCAGCTGCTATTTGAGCGCGGAGAATTTACCCGCCAAAATTCTATCGAATGCGCCGCGGTTCTTGGCGCATATATGGTAGGGCTCGTGCCGTTTGGGCTGTCTAGGATTTTTTCGCACTGGCTGTATGCGAATATGAAGCAGAAGCTAAGCGCGAAAATTTCGATCTGGTGCGTTTTTATAAACGTCGCTTTGTGTGCGCTGTTTTTTAAACCCTTCGGAGCCGTAGGGCTTGCGTTTGCAAGCACGATAACGGGGGCGTTTCTGCTCGGCTTCAACCTCTATTTTTTTGGATTTAATAACTTTTTGGCTATAATCCGCGCAAAAAAAATTATTGCGATCGCGGCGCTTTGTGCGGGCGAAGCGGCGATTTTATACATTTTAAAAGGCTTGTATTATGGTAATTTATGATAGTTTAAGCAAAAAGAAGCTCCCGTTTGAGCCCATTAGCAAGGGGTTGGCGCGCATTTACGCCTGCGGCCCGACCGTTTATGACGACGCGCATTTAGGGCATGCAAAAAGCGCCGTGAGCTTCGATCTGCTGCGCCGCGTACTACAAGCGGAGGGCTATGAGGTAAAATTTGCGCGAAATTTCACCGACATCGACGATAAAATTTTAAAAAAGATGGCGCAGACGGGCAAGAGCCTCGAGGAGATCACAGAATTTTACACCCGCAGATATTTGCAGGATATGAGCGCGCTAAACGTCGCGGACGCGAGCATTTCGCCCAAGGCGACCGAAAATATCGCCGCGATCTGCGAGCTCATATCCTCGCTTCTTCAAAAAGGCTTTGCCTACGAGATCGCGGGTGACGGCATCTACTTCGACACGCGCAAGGACGGGGATTATCTAAGTCTTAGCGGCAAAAAAGAGGGTGCCGGCAAAAACATCGCCCGCGTCGCCTCAAACGATGCCAAGCACGACGAGAAGGACTTCGTGCTGTGGAAATTTGACGAGAACTGGTTTGATAGCCCGTTTGGCAAAGGGCGCCCCGGCTGGCACAGTGAGTGCGTCGCGATGATTTTGGCGCACCTTGATAGCGGCGATCCGCATTTTTGCATCGACATTCACGCAGGCGGCGCCGATCTGCTCTTCCCGCATCACGAAAATGAAGCCGCGCAGTGCCGCTGCGCCCGCCATAGAGCGCTAAGCAAATACTGGCTTCACAACGGCTTCGTGCAAGTAAATAACGAAAAGATGAGCAAGAGCCTCGGCAATTCCTTTTTTGTAGGAGACGCCCTAAAAATCGCACCCGGCGAGGCGCTGAGATTTTATCTTTTAAGCTCGCATTACAGGGCAAATTTTAATTATTCGATAGCCGATCTGCTTGCGAGTAAAAAGAGGCTCGATAAAATTTACCGCCTTAAAAAGCGCGTCCGTGAGGTTTTGACTTCTGCTGCGGGACAGAATTCTACGTCCGAGCTGCCTGCTGCAGAGGCTAAATTTAGATCGGAGATGATGGAGTTTTTAAGCGACGATCTCAACACCTCAGGCGCGCTTGCGGTGCTTGATAGCTTTGTAGCAAGCGCGAACGAAGCGCTCGATCGCGCGCCGAAAGATAAGGCGCTAAAAGCCCGTATCGCCGCAAATTTAGAATTTGCAAAGCAGACGCTCGGAATTTTATATGAGGATGAGACCGAATACTTTCGCTTCGGCGTGAGCGAGCAGCAAAGAGCGCAGATCGAGGAGCTGATAAAACAGCGCGCGCAGGCGAAGGCGGAAAAGGACTTTGCAAGCGCGGATGCCATCAGGGCGCGCCTTACGGATATGAAAATCGAAGTGATGGACACGGCTAGCGGCACAGTTTGGGAGGTCGCAGCGGAGTAAAACGTAAAATTTAACGCAAAATTTTACGTTAAATTTTATGATTTTTACGATGCGAAGCGTAAATCTGAACGCTAATCCGCGCGAAAATTTTAGCGCGATTTTTATTCGGCGATATTCGTGGGTGCGCGCATCAATGAAAGTCACGATTTTATTTGGCGATACGGCTGATGCAGCGGCAAAACCACAAGGCAGGCTGCGATTTTCATTCGGTAGCGTGGTGAGTAAAA
Source organism: uncultured Campylobacter sp. (assembly GCF_938015785.1). Lineage (GTDB taxonomy): Bacteria > Campylobacterota > Campylobacteria > Campylobacterales > Campylobacteraceae > Campylobacter_B. The sequence continues at coordinate 55,737 of NZ_CALLWC010000065.1, forward strand.
GTGCAATGCGGTGGCAGAGATGCGAAGTTGCGATACACGCGGTGTATATTACGATACGGCATTTGTGAGCGCTTTATGGGCACCTTAAAGAGCTCAATGTTTTAAAAATGGCTTTCGAAAGCGAAAGATCGTGATAAATAAAAACTAGCTCGCTTTAAGCGCTTAACGCTTTAAAAGCGGCAAATAAAAAAAGCTAAATCTCGGCGTCGCCCGCACGGTCGCCGCATGCGAGCGAGTTGATTTAGTGAGCTTGCGTAGCGCAAATTAGTCCCGTGTCGTAGCACAAATTTGTGCTGCCTCGCGGCCGAAATTCTAAAATTTAAGGAATTTTAGAATTATAAATTTTAGAATTTTAGGAATTTTTAGAATTATAAATTTTGGAATTTCAAGAATTTTGAAATTTCATGAATTTTTGGATTTTAAATTTTAAAAATTTTATAAAAAAGGATAGCATTTGAACGGCTTTAAAACTTTACTATCGCGCTTTAAGCCCTATTTTAGGGATTATAAGCCGCAGTTTGCATTGGCGATTTTGGGTATGGTGATGACGAGCGTGGCGACTGCTGCGAGCGCGAAGCTGGTCGAGCCCGTTTTAAATAAAATTTTCGTCGAAAAAAACGAGCCGTATCTCTATACGCTTCCGATTGCGATCATCGTGGTTTTCGCGATGAAAAGCGGCGGTGCGTTTATGCAAAACTACTTCACCGCCTTCATCGGTCAAGACACGGTGCGCCGCTTTCGCGACAGGCTCGTCGCAAGCCTCGTGCGGTTGGACGTGGATTTTTTCAACCGCTTCCGCACGGGCGAGCTAATCAGCCGCACGATCAACGACATAGAGCGTATCCGCGTCGTGGTTTCAAACATGATCCCCGATTTTTTCACGCAGATTATTACGATTTTGGGGCTTTTGGGTGTCGTGATCTATCAGAGTCCAAAGCTCTCGTTTTTCGCGCTAGTGGTCTTTCCGTGCGCGATATATCCGCTCTCGCGCCTTGCAAAGCGGATGAAAAAAATTTCGCGCGAGTCTCAAGAAAAAACATCCGATATCTCCTCGGCGCTCAGTCAAATTTACTCCAACATCGAAATCGTCAAGGCAAGCAACGCCGAGAGCTTTGAGGTGGAGAAATTTAACGCCGAAAACAGGAAATTTTTCGGTCTAAATTTAAAGGCGGTCGTAACGGCGTGCCTGGTAAGCCCGATCATGGAGATGCTAGGCGCCGTGGGCATCGCGGTGGTGATCATCGTCGGAGGGCAGGAGGTCATCGCGGGTCAGATGAGCATCGGCAGCTTTTTCAGCTTCCTTACGGCGCTTTTTATGGTTTACACCCCGATAAAAAAGGTCTCCTCGCTCTATAACAACATGCAAGACGCCATCGCAGCGAGCGAGCGGACGTTTGAGCTCATAGATTTGGAGCCTACGATCGTCGGAGGCGGCAAGCAGATGGGCGAGATAGGCTCGGTGAGCTTTTGCGACGTGTCGCTAAACTACGGCGACAAGGCGGCGCTAAAAGACATAAGCTTCAGCGTCAAAAAGGGCGAAATTTTAGCGCTCGTCGGAAACAGCGGCGGCGGCAAAAGCTCGGTCGTGAACCTTTTGATGCGCTTTTACGACGCAAGCAGCGGTAAAATTTTATTCAACGGCAACGACGAGATAGGCGAGTTTAGCATCCCTAGCCTGCGCGAAAACATCGGCCTCGTAAGCCAGCGCGTCTATATTTTCAACGATACGATCGCGCAAAACGTAAGCTACGGCGCGGAATTTAACGAGCAGCGCGTTATAGAAGCGCTCAAGCTCGCCAACGCCTATGAGTTCGTAAGCTCGATGAAGGATGGAATTTACACCGTGCTTAGCGAGTTCGGCGCAAATCTTAGCGGCGGACAGCGCCAGCGTATCGCCATCGCGCGCGCACTGTATAAAGACCCGCAAATTTTAATATTCGACGAGGCGACTTCTGCGCTGGATAATGCGAGCGAAAAGGAGATCTCAAACGTCATCGAAAAGATCAAACAAAGCAAAATCGTCTTTGTAATCGCCCACCGCCTATCCACGATCGAGCGCGCCGATAATATCGCCGTGATGAAAAACGGCCGCATCCTCGCTATCGGCACCGACGCAAAGCTGACGGGAGAGTGCGAGGAGTATCGCAGCCTAAAGGGGATCATGCAAAACGGCTAGAATTTTAAATTCTGCCCCTTTTGCGCCCCGGTTTTGCTCTATGAAATTTTAAAATTTTATCTTTGAAGCAAGCCGCATAAATTTATCCGCAAAGACCGAGGCTCTACTCTGAAATTTAGCCGCGCGGATAGCCGCTTTGGCTGCAGAACTTTTTAATAAAGCTCGATTCTTTGGTGCGATGAGGCACGACTGCTAGAGCTTTAACGTTTGGATTAAAATTTTATCTTAAAATTTCAGCGCTTCGTTGCGAGCCCGCCTCTAAATTTAAACGCTCGCGCCGTTTTAAAACCGCTGCGGTAAAATTTTATCGTACGCTGGGCTTTTCGGCGCACTACCTGCACTTGATCTTAGGCATCTGCGGTAAAATTTTAGCTTTATTTTCCTTTATAAATTTTCGCATCTTTTTAAAATCTCTATCCGAATCAAAATTTTTCGCGTATTGCACAAGTACAAGTCCGCAGCTTTGCATATCTGCAACCATTAGATCGACTTCATATTTATTGAAATTAGGATCTCCGGGAGCGGGCGGATTGAGGAGTATTATTATAGCTTGCGTATGGTTGGTCTTTAAAATGCCGAAGGAGCGTCGATCCTCTTGTTTTTTTCCCGCATTGGCCTCTTCGATCGCTTGATATATCCCATACGCATACTCATCGATATTTTTTACGTCGTTGAAATATGATATAGATACGAGCTTACTCCAGCCAAATCCTTCCTCACCGTTTAAAAAATAATATGCCGCCGCAAGATTTTTATACTTTCTGGTAAAAGTTTCTCCATCTATCTTAATGCTATACGGTAACTCTATCGCGCTATATGCTTCCTTTACCTTGGGATCCTCCAATATATATACCTTGCCTCGAAACGCCGCGCATCCGCCAAATATCGCCGCCAGTAAAAATGCGGTTAAAATTTTTAATCTCATACCCGCTCCTTCAAAATTTCAAATATTTTGCCATAAAAACCGAGCTTTAATCAATAAAAGGCTACAATACGCCAAATTTAATTCCAAGGGAAAGTCATTGTTTGAATCTATGCGCGCGGCACGCTCGCTAAGCCCCCTATTTCTAGGGATTTTCTTTATGTTTATCGGCGACGCGCTAGTCATCGCAAGCGCGGGCATCATGCTAAAAGAATCCGGCCACAGCGAGCTTGAGATCGGAGCGATTTCTGCGTTTTTCTTTTTAGGTGCGATCTTTAGCGGCTTTTTCGTGCCTTCGATAATCGGCGCGCTCTCGTACGTGCGGGCATACGCGGTCTTTACGGCGCTTTTCGGAATTGCTGCAATGCTGCACGATCTTGGCTCAAACCTCGTGTATTGGGCAATTTTGCGCTTCATTTTGGGCTTTTGCTACTACGCGCTTTTGATGATAATCGAAAGCTGGATAAACTCAAAGATCACAAACTCCATCCGCTCCCGCGTGCTGGCGATCTACGAAGCGGTTTTTTACGGCGCGTTTGCGATAGGAGTTGCAATTTTAGCGCTAAATTTCGGAACGATGAAGGTCTTCGTGCTAAGCGCGTTTTTCATCATTCTGGCGCTGCTGCCGGTAAATTTAATCCGCTTCAACCCTCCCAGAGTTCCCGCTCGTATGCGAGTTTCGATGCCGCAAATTTCGATCGTGCCGCCGCTTGCGTTTGCGACGGTGGTTTGCGCGGGCATTTTGATTAACGGCTTTTTTTCGATGGCGAGCGTTTTCGTGCTAAGCGCAGGGCTTGGAGTGGGCTCGGTGGGCGCATTTATGGGATCGGCGATGGTCGGAGGTTTCCTATCGCAGCTCGTCTGCGGCGTAATCTCTGACAAATTCGGCCGCAAACGCGCCATAATGATAGTTTGCGCTATCGGCATCGTAGCTTGCGCAGCGCTATTTTTTGCCAAGAGCTTCATCCTAACATGCGCGCTTGCGTTGATGTTGGGATTTGGCGCTTTCCCTTTGTATTCGCTTGCCATAGCGCGCGCAAACGACTCCATCACCGGCGAGGGCGCATCTCGCGTGCAAATTTCGGCGGCGATGCTTTTTATCTATTCGAGCGCGTCGCTCTGCTCGCCTTTGATAATCGGCGCGATGATGAAATTTTTGGGCGCAAACGGCTTTATCTTGGTGTTTTTCGCAGCGATGAGCTTTTTATTTATATTTGCTATCTTCCGCCCCGAGATCGCGCCGAAAAGATAGCTTTAAAATTTTAAATTTTTTCGTAGATCAAAAATTTATAATAAAACGCCGCGATTGCAAACATAAAGCCCATGCCGAAGGTGATTTGCGAAAGCGAAAATCCAAGCTCGAAAAAAAATCCGATCGCAGCCGACACGAGCGTCGCGACGATGAAATACGCCATGTCGTTGTAGGCGATAACGCGCCCGAAAAACTCCCTATCGACGTGACTTTGCAGCTGCGTAAAAGAATACGACCACACCGTCGTGATGAAAAATCCCGCCGCGATCATGCCCGCAAACGAAAGCCAGTAGTTAAACTCCAGTGCCGCCCACAGCGCGATGCCCGCAAACTGCCCCAGCAATAGCCAAAAAAACGTATGTTTATTCACGATCTTGCTTAGCCATATCTGTCCGAAAAACGCAGCCGCCGAGCGCGACATATTCATAAGCCCGATGACTAGCGAGGCGCTTAAAATTTCTTTATATTTATACTTCGCAAGAAGCGCGATGAGATTGTCGTAGGTAGTGACGGCGACGAAAGCGTGAAGGACGATGAGATGCACCACCAAAGGATGCGAGCGCAGATAAGAAAAGCCCTCCTTTAGCATCTTAAACACGGGCCCTGGCGCGTTTCTTGCGAGGTCTTTAAAATTTAGCCGCAGCAGGATGAAAAACGAAAAAACATATAAACAAAAATCCAAAATAAACGCCGCTCGCACGCCGAAATAGTGGATAAAAATACCCGCGCTCGCCATACCGAAAGTATATGTGACCGTCCAGATAATGCCCGTCATCTCGTTAGCAAGCTTGAGATAGGGGCGGCTTAGAAATTTTGGTAGCGTAGATGATTCGGTTTGAAAAAACAGCGTGCCTGCGACACTGCGCACGACCACGATCAAAAGCAGCAGCCACAAATAATCCAAGCTATCGATAAAAATCAGCATGAAAATACTGATCATCTCGGTTATGAACATCGCCGTCATCAGCGGCTTTGGTTGAAATTTATCCACGATGATGCCGTTAATGGGCGCTAAAAAAACGTTCGGCACGAACGAAACGACGCCCACTGCCGTAATCGCCCACACCGGCGCGCCAAGTTCAATCAGCAGCGTAGCGATCCCAACGACCGAAAACCACAAGCCGAACATACATATAAAACCCGCCGAAAAGAGCAGGCGGTAGTTGCGCGAATGGCGAAGCAGCACGATGTATCTGATCATAAAATTTTATCCTGTAAATTTATATAAAAAATCTAGCGAAATTGTATCACGACGCGCCTTAAAAGCCAAAATAAGCTAAAAATGCTATAATTGCGAAATTTTAATTCAGGAGTGAAAATGGAAGGGTTCGTAACTACGGTAATAGTATTTTGCGTCCTCATCGCGGCAATTCTAAAGATGGGGGTCAAGATCGTCTCGCAATCGGAAATTTTAATCATCGAGCGGCTGGGTCGCTTTCACAAGGTGCTCGACGGCGGCTTTCACATCATCGTGCCGTTTTTTGACGCGGTACGCGCGAAAATGAGCGTGCGCGAGCAGCTGGTAGACATCAGCAAACAGCAAGTCATCACTAAAGATAACGTCAACATAAGCGTCGATGGTATCGTGTTTTTAAAAGTCATCGACGGCAAGATGGCGCTTTACAACGTCGAGGATTATCGCCGCGCGATTTCAAATTTAGCGATGACGACGCTACGTAGCGCGATCGGCGAGATGAGCTTAGACAGCACGCTTAGCTCGCGCGATCAGCTAAATTCCAAGCTGCAAATCGCTCTGGGCGACGCCGCGGATAACTGGGGCGTAAAGATCATGCGCGTGGAGATCTCCGAAATTTCGGTACCGCACGGCATCGAAGAGGCGATGAATATGCAGATGAAGGCCGAGCGCGAAAAGCGCGCGATCGAGCTTAAAGCCGAAGCGGAAAAAGCGGCTCTCATCCGAAACGCCGAAGCGCTAAAGCAGGAGAAGGTGCTCGAAGCCGAGGCGATCGAGCGTATGGCGGATGCGAAAAAATATGAGCAGATTGCGCTTGCGCAAGGTCAAAAAGATGCGATGGACAGTATAAATTTAGCGATGAGCGCTTCCAGCTTTGCGGCGGAATACCTGCTCGCGCAGGGTCGCGTAAATGCTTTCAGCGAGCTGTCCAAAAACCCGAGCAAGGATAAAATTTTGATCCCTTACGAAACGAGCGAGCTTATCGGCTCTCTTAGCGTGCTTAAAGAATTCCTCGGCAAAAACGGCGCGAAGGAGCTCAAATGAACGCGCTGATTTTTATCATAATCGGCGTGATTTTGGCGATCGTCGAGCTTTTGGTGATGGATTTTACCTTTATATTTTTCAGCGCCGGATTTTTCATCACGGGGCTATTGAGCTTCGGCTTTCATCTTGATTGGGATGTGCAAATTTTGCTTTCGTTTGTGCTTTCTTTCGTACTTCTAATCGTACTTAAAAGGCCGCTTAAATCGCGATTTTTCAAACCAGAAGAGAAACATGAGGATAATTTTTTAGACGAAAGCGGCACCGGCACCGTCAAAAACGGCATGGTCTATTTCAAAGGCACGTTTTGGAAAAGCGATGAAATTTCAGATCTTAACGATGGCGATCGCGTCGAAATTTTAGGCGTAAAAAACGGCCAGATCGTGCTTAAAAAAGATAGTAGTCGAAATTCTAGCGGTGTAGACGGCGTAAATTTAAATGACGGCGACGCAAATTTAGGCGGTGCGGACAGCACGAGTGCCGACGATAAAAATTCTAATGCCGCCGCGAGCGATGCAAATTTAAAGGGAGCCAATGGCTAGAATGAGCGCCGATGAGGCGCTAGAGCTGATCGAGCACGCCGATCTAAACGAGCTTGGGCGCGCGGCGTTTGCGCGCAAGCGCGAGCTGCATCCGGATCGCGTCACGACCTTCATCATCGATCGAAATATAAACTACACCAACGCCTGCATGATAGATTGCAAATTTTGCGCATTTTATCGCCACGCAAGCGACGCGGACGCCTATGTGCTGAGCTTTGAGCAGATCGGCGAAAAGATCGAGGAGCTCATCGCCGTGGGCGGTACGCAAATTTTATTTCAAGGCGGCGTTCATCCGAAGCTGAAAATCGAATGGTACGAGGATCTCGTGGAGTTCATCCACAAAAATTACCCGAGCATCACGATCCACGGCTTCTCGGCGATTGAGATCGATTATATCGCGCGCCTTAGCGGCATCAGCACGCTTGAAGTGCTTCGTAGGCTGCAAGCCAAGGGGCTTTACTCGATGCCGGGAGCTGGAGCCGAAATTTTAAGCGACCGCGTGCGAGAGCTAGTAGCGCCGCGCAAAAGCGACAGCGCCACGTGGCTTAGAGTGCACGAGGAGGCGCACGACATTGGCATGAAAACGACCGCCACGATGATGTTCGGCACGCTTGAAAGCACGCGCGAGATCGTAGAGCACTGGGATAAAATCCGCGAGCTACAAGACCGCACGGGCGGCTTTCGAGCGTTCATTTTATGGAGCTTTCAGGGGCAAAACACCCGCCTTTTGCGCGAGCATCCAGAGATCAAAAAGCAAAGCCCGAACCGCTACCTGCGCCTACTCGCCGTCTCGCGGCTATTTTTGGATAATTTCAATAACGTCCAAAGCAGCTGGGTCACGCAGGGCAGCTACATCGGGCAGCTGGCGCTGAAATTCGGCGCGAACGATCTGGGAAGCACGATGATGGAGGAAAACGTCGTAAAGGCGGCGGGCGCGAGTTTTCGGATGAGCAAAGACGAGATGATAGCGCTAATCCGCGACGTGGACGAAATACCCGCCAAGCGCAACACCAACTACGATATTTTGGAGACGTACGCTTAGGTGCGGGCTTTTGCGCGTTTACGGCAGGAATTTATGCGCTTGCGGCTAGAATATAGCGGTAGAATTTTGTCTTAAAACAGATAGCGAATTTTCGTGATCGTGAGCGTGGAATTTCGCGGCAGGATTTAAAATTTTGATATCGGTACGGGTTCAAATTTACGGATGCAAGTGAAATTTATGTAATAAAATTTCATTCCGCTATGGAATTTCGCCTTAAAATTTTTTTGACGCGAAATTTCGCGCCGCAAGATCAATGCGACCGAGACGGCACGTGAGAGACATTTCGTTTACAACGCTTGCCGTGTTTGAGTACGGATATATTTCGTCTCGTACTGCAAATACGGCGCGGCGCGCTGTTTTGGGCGCTGAAATTTTACAAAAAAGCGGTGCGATTAAATTTAAAATTTTAAGCAGGATGAGTAAAACCGTCCGAGCGTAAAATTTTAAAGCGAGTTTGAACGAAATTTTGAAAACTTGTTTTAGCGAAATTTTTAAAACGAGCCCGGCGCAAATTTTAAAAGCGGCGCGGCTATGTCAAAATTTTAAAACCGCGCCCGTAAGAACGATGAAATTTAAAAATTTTATAAAGGAAAACGATGGAAAAAAAAGAGATTTCACTTAAAACCAAAGGCGGTAAGAGCGCTAAAATCGACTTTTTGTATCAATTCGACGATTCGCTGCCGGTGGCGAGCTTCAAGCTAATTTTCAAAGCAAGCGGTGCGGTGAGCGAGAAGACCCTGGGTCTTGCGCGCATCTGCGCGGGCGTTTTGGGCGAGGGCTCAAAGACGCTGGGAGTGAGCGAATTCCACCGCAAGCTCGATATCCGCGCGGTCGAAATCAGTGCCGCGAGCAATTTTGAAACCTTCGGCATCCAGCTAAACTGCCTAAAAGAGCACTTCGATTTCGGCCTAGATATGCTGCGAGAGCTGCTTAGTGAGCCCAATTTAACGCCCTCGGTGCTCGAAAAGCTAAAAATGCAAACCATAGGCGAGATCGCCGTGCTAAAAAGCGAGTTCGATTACATCGCGACGTGCAACCTAAAAGCGCTTCTGTATCCGCGCACGAGGCTCGAGCGGCCGCTTATAGGCGACGAGGCGAGCATAGAGCGGATCACGATGAAGGACGTGCGGGAATTTTTCGCCTCGCTGAGTTTAGAGAATTTATACGTCGTTTTATGCGGCGACGTGAGCGATAAAAACCCAAAAATCGCGGAAATTTTGAGCCTCTTTACAAACGGAGAAAAGCGCGAGCTGCCGTTTTTCACGCCGAGCGATGCGAAAAAAATAAAGATCCAAAAGGAGCAGACACAGCAAGCCTACATCTACTTCGGTGCGCCCTTTACGCTGCCAAAGGAGCAGGAGTTCATCGCAAACACCGCGCTATTCGTGCTCGGAAGCAGCGGTTTCGGCAGCAGGCTGATGGAGCGCATCCGCGTCAAACACGGCCTTGCGTACTCAGTCTATGCGCGCGGCGATTTCGAGCTTAGCCACCGCGAGTTTTGGGGCTATCTGCAGACCAAAAACGAAAATTTGCAAAACGCCGCCGCGCTCGTAAAAGAGGAGATCGCGAAATTTATCGCCTCGGGCGTGAGCGAAGCGGAGCTGAAAAGCGCTAAAAAATTCCTAATCGGAAGCGCAGTGCTGCAAAAAGAGACGATGTTTAAGCGCGCAGCGATCGCACAGAGCGAGTATTACAAGGGCTATGTATTCGGCGAGTTCGAGCGAAATTTAAAGCGCATCGAGACGCTAAAACTCGGGGCGCTCAATGATTTCATCAAGTCGCACGACGAGATCATGAACCTAAGTTTTTCCGTCATTTGCGACGAGGCAGCTGCGAAAAAGGGGCTTAAAATTTAGTCCGTCGCGGCACAGCGAGTGCATACCTGCGACCGGCTTAAAATTTGGGTAAATTTTAAAATTTGTAAAGCGGCGCGGATAATATTAAGGCGCGAACGGCGCTAAATTTTACTTTTGCGCTCCGTTTGCGGACGGCTTGCGTTTTTAAATTTAAAACCGTGCTTGCGTCGCGCTAAAACTTGCGGGGCTTTGCAAAAGTAATTAAATTTGCAAGCCCTACAAGAGCGGCTAAATTTAAAGGCGCGCCGTGCACGACTCGGTAAAATTTCAGCGCGCAAAATAAAGCCCGATTTCGCACGCCGTCTGTAAGCCGCGCCGTGAAATTTCAAGCGATCGCGCTATGTTTTAAAACGAGGTGTGCACCGCAAAGACGCGGTTGCCAAACAAAGTGCGCGCAAACGAGTAAAATTTATGGGCGAAGCCGGCGAGCAAATTTGCCGCAATGGGCGAAATTCCGAGCAAATTTAGGCAAGCGTTCGATGCGGCGCGTAAAATTTCGATCAAATTTAGGCGAGTGATTTCGCTTCGGCGCGTAAAATTTCACAGCGCAAGGGCTTAAACGCCTATCAAATTTAAAGGATGAAAATTGATTTTTGAAGCAAAAGACGCGGCAGCGCTGCAAAAGGCGGGCATTACGACGCTTTTGGATCTGGCGCTGCTTCTGCCCAAAAGCTTCGACGATCTAAGCGTTAGAGACGCGCCCCGCGCGGGCGAGAGCACGGCGGAGGTCGAGTGCCTCTTCCAGCACAGGCGCGGCTCGATGCTCATCGTCACGGCGCACTGCCTCAGCTGGGAGCGCGAGATCAAAATAGTGATCTTCAACGCCAAAAGCTGGCACTTCGGCGCCTTTAAGCGCGGCAAAAAATTTTTCATCCACGGCAAATGCGACGAGAGCTTCGGCTCGTGGCAGTTCGTAAACCCAAAAATCGTAAGCGAGCCGGGCAGGATCGCGCCCAAATACAAAGCCGCGCTGAGCGACGCCGCGGCGCAAAAGCTGATCAAAAAATATCTAAGCGCGGGCGCGCTTCTAGGCTGCGGGCTGCGCGCGGACGAGGCGGCGGTACTGCTTGCGCTACACGAGAGCTCGCCGCGCAGCGTGCGAATGCTAGCCGCGCTAAATAGGCAGCTCAAGGAAGGCGGCGCGGAAAATTTTAGCGAGCGCGACGACGTTTCAAACAGCGGCAAAATTCCGAATGGGAATGAAATTTTAAGAGGCGAAATTCCAAGCAGCGATAAAATTTTAAATGGCGATGGAATTTCAGATAATAGCAAAATCCCAAACTCGCAAAGCCCCGCCGCCGCCAAAATTTTAAACGGCAGATCGCAAAACGGTGAAATTTTTAGGAGTAAAATTTCAAACTATCCGCAAAGCGGCGGAGCTCTTGCCTGCGAAGCAAAGCACGGCGCGGAGAATGAAATTTTAAGCGGCGGAATTCCAAATGGCGCAGAAGCCTCGCCCAGCCAAAATATCCACAGCGGAGAGGCTGTGAGCGATAAAATTTTGGACGGCGAGGAACCTCAGGCGCGCGAGGAGGAGATTTATAACGACGAAAATTTTAACGTCCAAAGCGACGAGGATTTTTTTGCCGCAAACGGCGCCGAGGCGCGCAAGGATGAAATTTCAGACGATCTCAAAAGCGACAATGATGCGGCGGCGAGCGGCGATAAAATTTCAAAAAATCTAGTATACGACACCCGAGCAATGGCACGGTCAGCAGACACTCGAGCTTTGACCGCGCAACCCATGCTAACTCATGTCGCGCCCGAGCAGTCCATAGCCGAGCAAGCCGCAGTCGCAAAACAAAATTTAAGCACCCAAGACATAGATACGCAACCCACAGCCGCCCAAACTCAAGACGTAGATACGCAATCCGCAGCAATCCAAACTTCAAGCCAAGTAGCGAGCGCGCAATTCGCGACCACCCAAACTTTGAACGCACAAGCTACGGGAGTGCAGCCCGTATGCGATCAAACCAAAAATATTCAGACGGCAACGGCTGTGCAGACCACAGAGCCTACGATCGCTCAAAATGCAAGCGCCGATGCTGTTCAAGACGCGCTCGCCGCACCGATGAGCGCTTCACGCGATTGTGCCGTGCAGCCTACGCATTATCAAACTGAAATTATCCAGACCGCAGCCGCCCAAGCTACAACCGCCATACCTACAATAGCTCAAATTGCAAGAGACGCTGGAACTGTCCATGCCGCCAAGACCGCTCGGGCCGTAGCCGTCGCAGAGATGAGCGGAGCTGCGATTTTACGTACGCTGAAATTTGTAGAAATTCTAAACTACCTGCAAAAACTAAGCGCGAAAAAAACGAGTTTCCCGGCGCAAATTTACCCATTGCACGACATTTCGGATTGGCTTGCTTCACTTCCTTTTGAGCCTACGCGCGATCAGCTAAGCGCGATAAAGGATATTGCTAGCGATCTGCAAAGCCCTCTGGCGCGCCGCCGCGTCGTCATGGGCGACGTAGGTAGCGGCAAGACTCTCGTGATCCTCGCGAGCGCGGCTATGAACTATCCGCGCATCAGCTATCTGATGGCGCCTACGAGCATCCTAGCCGAGCAAATTTACGCCGAAGCTCTCCGTCTGCTGCCGCCGCAGATCAAAGTCCTACTCGTAAAAAGCGGCGATCGCGAGCCGAATTTTGCGGGCGCGCACCTTATCATCGGCACTCACGCCCTGCTCTACCACGAGCTCGCGCCGTCAAATCTCATAATGGTCGATGAGCAGCACCGCTTCGGCTCCAACCAGCGCGAAAAGATCGCGCGCCTAACGGGAAGCGGCGAGTTTCGCGCGCATTTTATTCAGTTTAGCGCCACGCCGATACCGCGCACGTTAAGCATGATCCAATCCGAGCTCGTGAGCTTTAGCTTTTTAAAACAGCTGCCGTTTGAAAAACAGATCAAAACCAAAATCCTGCAAAACGACGGATTTACGGGCTTTATGCAGGATCTGCGCCGAGAGCTCGCCGCGGGCAATCAAGCAATCATCGTCTATCCGCTCGTGCAGCAAAGCGAAAGCTCGGTCTATCAAAGCCTTGAGGAGGCGGCGCCGTTTTGGAAGGCTCAGTTTGCGGACGTGATGATTACTCACGGCAGCGACAAGGACAAGGAGGAGATCCTGCGCCGCTTCCGAGACGAGGGGCGACTGCTGATAACCACGACGATCGTCGAAGTGGGCATCTCGCTGCCGCGGCTTAGCGTCATTTTAATCGTGGGTGCCGAGCGGATGGGGCTCGCGTCGCTTCATCAGCTGCGCGGGCGCGTCGGACGCAAAGGCCAGGCGGGGCGCTGCTACCTCTACACCAAGCTCAAATCTCCGCCGCAGCGCCTGCGCGAGTTCGCAGCGACGCTGGATGGATTTAAGCTCGCAAATATCGATCTGAAAAACCGCCAAGGGGGCGATCTGCTGGGCGGCTCGGTGCAGCACGGCGCGATGTTTGCGTGGTATGATTACGAAGAGGACGTGACGGCTGCGGCAAAGCAGCGGCTAAAGGACATAGGACGGGGCGCGTGAAATTCTACGAGATGCGATAGAATTTAAACGTAATTTTAGCCGCGGCAAAATTTTACGAAGCGAATGCGATTATGAGGTAATGAGCGATCTGATATAAAATTTGAAATTTCACGGTGCAGATTGCATCGGATAAAATTTAGAGCTTTACCAAGCGTCGTTTGCTTTTAATTTCTAAAATTTATGCAACTTAAAGTCCAAAAAAAGGAGAGCAAAATGGCTTACGTGACCTACGACAAGGCAAAATGGCACTGGGGCGCGAAAAATGCGCCGACTGACATTCCGCAGGAAAACGGCGCGACGCACATCGCGTTTTTCTTCCGCTGGTGTATGGAGCGCAAGCTCTACTCCAAGGACTTCGCGGCGGATTTCGCGGGCGATATAGCGCGGATGGACGATAGCTTTGATTATCGTCAGTATTTTTTTGGCGCCATGGACGGCGTGCTGAGCAGCGATGAGCTAAACACTGCGGGCAAGGCCTTTGCGAAGGCCTACTACACCACGGACCGCACGAAATTTGCCAAAACGCACGGCTGGTATTTGCAGGATTACGACGATTTCGTCGCGCGAAAATTTGGCGATAAAAACTTCGACAACGCCTATTTTTACATAGAAAACTCGCCGCAAAATTACGCCGAGATCAAAGAGATCATCGATCGCCGCTACGAGGAATTCTTGAGCTTCAAGGCGGCGAGGTAGAAATTTTACCGCCGAGCTTAACCGGTTTAAAATACACGCCTAAGCCGAAACGGCGCGCGATGCAAATAAGTAAAACCGACATAAAACCGCGAGCGGCAGGGCTTAAAATTTAGGAAAATTTAACTATAATCGCCGCAAAAATTTGAAAATTTTAAAATTTCACAAAGGATTTTATCGATGATCAAAGCACTTCGCGGTATGAACGATATTTCAGGCGAGCAAGCGCGCATCTACTCGCAAATTTTAAACGTGTGCGAGCGCGTGGCGCGCAATTACGGCTTTTGTCTCATAGAAACGCCCAAGCTCGAGCAGACCGCGCTATTTCGCCGCAGTGTCGGCGAGAGCAGCGACATCGTCGGCAAAGAGATGTATGAGTTTAGCGACAAAAGCGGCGATAGCGTCTGCCTGCGCCCCGAGGGCACCGCGGGTGTCGTGCGCGCCTTTATCGAAAAAAAGCTAGACCGCAGCGGCGGCGTACATAAATTTTATTATCAAGGCTCGATGTTTCGCTACGAGCGCCCGCAAAAGGGACGCCTGCGCGAGTTTCATCAATTCGGCGTCGAGTGCTTCGGGCAAAGTAGCGTCTATGAGGATGCGAGCGTGATTTTGATGTTAGCTCAAATTTTACGCGAGCTAAATGTCGCCGCAACGCTTAAAATCAACTCTTTAGGCGATGAGGAGTGCATGCCTGCGTATAAAACCAAGCTCGTAAATTTCTTGCAAGATCGCAAAGACAGGCTCTGCGAGGACTGCCAAAGGCGCATCGACACCAATCCGATCCGCGTGCTGGACTGCAAAAACGAGAGCTGCCAGAAAATTTTAGCCGCCGCGCCTCTTATAACTGAAAATTTAAACGACGCTTGCGCCGCGGAATTTGCGCAGCTGCAAAGAATTTTAACCCAAAACGGACAAAAATTTGAGATCGATGCGAAGCTCGTGCGCGGGCTTGACTACTACTGCAAAACCGCCTTTGAGTTCGTCTCAAGCGAGCTTGGCGCGCAAAGCGCCGTAGGCGGCGGCGGGCGCTACGACAGGCTCGTGGAGTTTTTAGGCGGTAGAAAGACGGCGGGCGTGGGCTTTGCGATCGGCATCGAGCGAATAGCCGAAATTTTAAAAACGCGCGAAGCCCCTCAAGAGCGCGAGGGGATTTATATCGGCGCGCTGGATGAGGCGTTTGTTAGCACGGCGTTTTCGTTTGCATTAAAGCTGCGAAAGTTTTGTAAAACTCAAATTTCATACGAGCCCAAGAGCCTAGCCAAGCATTTAAAAGCGGCTGACGCAGCGGAGGCTAAATTTTGCCTTTGCATCGGACAGGACGAGTTTGATCGCGCCGAGGTATGGTGTAAAAATTTAGAGGATCAAACCACCTTTGCGATTAAATTTAAAGAGGTCGAAGCATTTTTTAAGGATAGAGCATGAATGATTACGGACTAAATATTTGGGGAAATTCCAACTTCACGATAGACGGCGGCAAGCTATGCCTAAACTCCGATTTCAAGCAGCCTTTGGTGGATATCATAAAAGAGATCCGCGCAGACGGCGTGCGAGGCCCGATACTACTGCGCTTCCCGCACCTCATCAAAAAGCAGATCGTCGAAATTTATTCAAATTTTAACCGAGCCATAAAGGAGTTCGGCTACAAGGGAAAATTCCACGCCGTCTATCCGCTTAAAGTAAATCAATTCCCTGGCTTCGTTAGAAATTTAGTCGATATCGGCGAGCCTTACGGATACGGACTCGAAGCCGGCAGCAAGCCCGAACTACTGCTAGCGATGGCGTATAATAACTACGGCGCACCGATTACCGTAAACGGTTTTAAAGATAAGGAGCTTATAAATATCGGCTTCATCGCCGCAGAAATGGGGCATAACGTGACGCTTACGATCGAGGGGCTAAACGAGCTTGAAACTATCATCGAAACGGCTAAGGAGCGCTTTGCGCCAAAGCCTTTCATCGGGCTACGCATCAGGCTGCACAACTCCGGAAGCGGACTGTGGGCAAAAAGCGGCGGGATAAATTCCAAATTCGGCCTTACCTCGACCGAGCTTATAGAGGCGATAAACTTACTGAAGAAAAACGATCTCATCGAGCAGTTTACGATGATTCATTTTCATATCGGATCGCAAATTACAGAGATCCACCCGCTCAAAAAGGCTCTCATCGAAGCGGGTAATATCTACACCGAGCTTCGCAAAATGGGTGCGAAAAATTTAAAATCTATAAATTTAGGCGGAGGTCTTGCTATCGAATACTCCCAAGCCAAAGAAAGCTCCAGCCGCAACTATACGCTAAAAGAATACGCCAACGACGTGGTTTTCCTACTAAAATCGATCGCAGAGGATAAAAAAGAGGCCGAGCCGGATATTTTTATCGAGAGCGGCAGATACGTAGCCGCCAGCCATGCGGTGCTCGTAGCGCCGATTTTGGAGCTTTTTACCCAAGAATACGCCGAAGAGAAGCTCGCCCTAAAAAAGGATAATCCGCCGGTAGTCGCCGAGCTATACGATCTGTATAAAACTCTAAAGCCGTCCAACGCGCTAGAGTATCTGCACGACGCCATGTCGCATATGGAGAGCGTGCTTACCCTTTTTGATCTAGGATATGTCGATCTGATCGACCGCTCAAACGGCGAAATTTTGGTTCATCTAATAATGCGAAAGGCGTATGGAATTTTAGGCAACAAGCAAGAATACAGCAATTTCTTAAACTCCCTAGGCAACGCCCAAGAACGCTATTTGGTAAATTTCTCGATCTTTCAAAGCTTGCCCGATTTTTGGGGCATCAAGCAGCACTTCCCAATCATGCCGTTAGAGAGGCTGGACGAGCGCGCCACGCTATCGGCGTCGATCTGGGATATCACCTGCGATAGCGACGGCGAGATAGAATTCGACAGCCAAAAAAATCCGCTCTTTCTGCACGATTTCGATCCTGAAAAAGAGGAGTATTTTTTGGGCTTTTTTCTTGTCGGAGCCTACCAGGAGGTGCTTGGCATGAGCCACAACCTCTTTGCACACCCAACAGAGGCGACCGTGATTTTAAAGGATGACGGCGGTTTTGAGATCAAGGATTTCATCGAATCGCAATCGGTCATCGACATCTTGGAGGATATGGACTACGACGTAGTAGATATCCGCGAAAGCCTAAACGAGCGCGTCGAAAAATCAAATCTTATCGGAGATAAAGAGAAAAAGCATATCCTGGGCGAGCTATATCTGTTTTTAAACGACAATAGCTACTTAAAGACGATCAAATGAGTTTTTGGCAAATTTTAAAACAGGACTTTACCGAGCCCTTGCGTCAAGACCCCGCATGCAATAGCGTATTTGAGATATTTTTCTGCTATCCCGGCGTCTGGGCGCTGATAAATTACCGCTTCGCACACTTTTTCTACGAGCGAGGTTTTAAGCTTATAGCTCGCGCGATCAGCGGACTTGCTCGTATAATCACCGCAGTAGATATAAACCCGGGCGCACGTATCGGCTCGGGCGTGTTTTTCGATCACGCCACGGGGCTTGTCATCGGAGAAACGGCGATCATCGGCGATAACTGTCTGATCTATCAGGGCGTCACTCTCGGCGGCGTGAGCTTAGAGCACGGCAAGCGCCATCCGACGCTGCAAAACGGCGTCGTAGTGGGTGCGGGAGCCAAAGTGCTAGGCAACATCACCATCGGCGAAAATTCCAAAATCGGCGCAAATTCCGTCGTCATAAAGGATGTCGAGCCAAACTGCACCGCCGTGGGCGTGCCCGCTAGAATTTTAGGAAGCTGCGAGAGCGATCCTTTGGCACATAATAAAATTCCCGATATCAGCCAGGAGCTTATCAAATATCTCATCAAGCGTATCGAAATTTTGGAAGATTGCATCTGTAGCGGCAGAAAAGATATCGCCGAAATGGATGAGGATCTCAATAAATTCTACGAAGAGTATCTGAAATCATTAAAATAAGAGGGTTAAAGTGAAAAAAGCTCTATTTTTTATAATTTGTGCTATTTTGTCGGCAAGCGGCAGCGATGCTAATAGCGCAAAAAATTCCGCGGACGACGCCAGAATAAGCCTAGTAAAAAGTCTATACATCAAGGACACCTATTTTGGCGATCACAAAAATGCTCTATCGGCTTCTTTCAGATCCGTGCTTATGCAGGATGAAGCATCTACTGGCGAAGGTGAGGTAGGCTGCTTGGACTATGATCCGATAATCGGCGGTCAGGATGTCTGCGACGACACGAAATATGATTTTGAGCTAGGGCAGCGCGATACCGTCGTAGTAACTCAGACCTGCCCCTACGGTGCGCAGACGATAATCTACAAACTCGTCCGTAGCGGAGGTAACTATAAAATCGACGATATCTACGACCAAGACCCAAGTAGCGGCAGGGCTTTTAGCGTCAAAAATCAAATTTTAAATTGTCTAAACCAATCCAAGGAGCATCAATGAAATTAACACTTTCAAGTCGCGTAAGCAAGCTCGGCGAAAGCCTAACGATCGCAATCAGCACTAAAGCCAAACAGATGAAAGCCCAGGGGCAAGACGTCGTAATCCTAAGTGCGGGCGAGCCTGATTTCGATACCGCAGAAGTCGCCAAAAGGGCTGTCATAGAGGCTATGGCTAAGGGCTGCGGAAAATATACGCCGGTTGCCGGCACGCCTGAAATTTTAAATTTAATCGCGCAAAAGCTAAAGCGCGACAACGACCTAGATTACAGGCCTGATCAGATCATCACCAACGTAGGCGCCAAGCACTCGCTATTTAATGCCTTTAACTGCATCTTAAACGAAGGCGATGAGGTCATAATACCGGCACCTTATTGGGTCACCTATCCCGAAATTGTAAAATTCTGCGACAGCAAGCCCGTCATCGTAGACACCAAGGCGGAAAACCGATACAAAATCACCGCCTCGCAGCTCAAAGCCGCGATCACGCCGCGCACGAAGGCGCTGTGCCTTTTCAACCCAAGCAACCCCGCAGGCGCCGTATATTCGCGCCAGGAGCTACAAGAGCTTGCGGAAGTACTAAAAGGCACGGACATTTTAGTAATTGCCGATGAAATTTACGAAAAAATCGTCTTCGGCAAGAGTTTCATAGCCGCAGCAAGCATCAGCGAGGATATGTTCGGGCGCACCGTGACGATCAACGGGCTAAGCAAATGCGGCGCGATGCCCGGCTGGCGCTTCGGATACACGGCGTGCGCGATCGATGAGCTAAATAAGGCGATGGTAAACCTGCAAAGTCAAAGCGTCAGCAACGTAGCAAGCATCGTCCAGGCAGGCGCTATGCCGGTGCTGCGCGGCGAGGCGGACGATTTTATCGAGGAGATGAGGCGCGAATACGAGCGCAGGCGCGATTTTGGCACGGACGCGATAGGCGCGATCCCAGGGCTTAGTGTCGTAAAACCAGATGGCGCATTTTATTTCTTCATAGATTGCTCTCAGGTAGAACCTGATAGTATGAAATTCTGCATGCAACTGCTAGATAAAGGGCTCGTAGCCACGGTGCCAGGAAGCGGATTTGGTATGGATGGGCACTTCCGCATAAGCTTTGCATGCTCCATGGAAAATCTAAAACGCGGCTTTGAGCGCATAGAAAAATTCGTAAAAAATTACCACAGATAGGCATGCTAGCGAAATTTTGATCTAAATTTTAACGCAGCTCGCCGCAGTAATGGATTTTGAGACAAATTTGACTCGACGATACGGCGAATTTTGTGCAAATTTTGCGCGGCGCGACGACGAAATTTTGACCGTAAATTTAGTGCGCACGACAGCAAAATTTAAAACAAATCTAGTGCGGTGCAACTCGGCGGCAAAATTTAATGTAGATCCTATCGGGCGTAGTACGGCGCGGCGGTAGAATTTTACGTAATCCCGCGCGGCGCGGCGGTAGAGCTTAACGCCGATCTGACGCGATGCGGCTCCGCACGATACGGCTAGCGACGGAATTTATATGACCGCCGGGCGCGGCTAAATTTTGTGCCGCCTGAGGCGGCTTGGAATTTTTAGAATTTAATGCGGCGGCTCAGTGCGATTAAATTTCGCACCGTTTTAATTTAAGAGCATTTAAAATTTCATGCCGTTTTATTTAGGAGCGTTAGAATTTCATATCGCCGCATTACGGTGCCTGCCGCGCGAAATTTTATCTCGGCGGCGATAATTCTAACGCGGATACGGTCCTGCGCGGCGCGCAGGCAGATCTGACCGCCAAAGCCCAAATCCGCTTAAATTTAAAATTCCTAGCCCGCTCGGGTTAAATTTCAAACCTAGCGCCCGTTTAAGGCGAGTGCAGGGCAAACATAAATACGCGCGCCTCCAAACGGCGCATAGATGAGACGATCCGCCTCGTCCTATCGCGCCGGCAGACCTAGATAAATTTCAAATGCGCCGGCGATCCTGCTACGATGAACCGCGACATGCTTTTGCAAATCTCGCGCTGAAATACCGATTTGCGCTTGTATTTCGGCGGCATGCCGCGATACGTTTTTGCGAACGGCTCGTTCGTGGCGGAGTAGCAGGGCGGCACGGATCAAATATACCGCGGTTGCGAATGAGCGAAATGCCCGCTTAAATTTTACCCGTTCGCTTCTCGCAAGCACTTGCATGCGCTCCGCATTTGTACGCGGTGCGGCGGCGCATCCGCGACAAAAAATGCAGCGGCGCAAAATATAACAACGCAGCAAGCGGCCCAGCAGTGCACAAAACGAGCCGCAAAAGTGAAAGCACCTTTAGATTTGCGCTCTTGCAAGCCTTCAAAAATCGGCTTTTTTAAAATTTCCCTGCGCGCAGATCGCAAAAATCAGCTTTTTAAATTTTTTCGCCCGCTCAAATTTTAAAATCGGCTCTTTAAAATTCTCCCCTATGCGAGCTCTCGGATTTTCTCCTTTTTTTAAAATTTTAACGCACATTTAACTAAAAAATTCAATAATTTCAAATGTATATTTTACTTTTTTAAAGGAGAACATATGAGAAAAACCGCCCTTGTTTTAGCGCTTCCGCTCTTTTTTACGCCCGTTTTAGGCTTTGATTTAGCCAAACTCAACGCCAAAAAAGCCGTGCCGTACGAGCAAAAGACGCAGGAGTTTAGGCTGCCCGTAGGCATCGACGAAAACGGCATCATAGACGAGGCAAAGCTCGGCGACTCGCCTTATGCAAAGACCGTCATCTACGGCGCGAAGCTCATCAACGAGACGACGAGGTATCTCGGACCGCAGGCAAAGGATGAAAAAATGCGCTTTGCGGGCAACAACCTCTCTTGTTCGAGCTGCCATACGAGCGGCGGCGTCGTGCCCGATCAAAGCCCGTTCGTGGGTATCTACGCGAGATTTCCGCAGTATGTCGCGAGATCGAATCAGCTAGTCACGCTGCAAGACCGCATAAATGGCTGTTTTCAGCGCTCGATGGCGGGCAAGGCGATCCCTACGAACTCCAAAGAGATGCGCGCGATGATCGCCTACATGCACTGGCTCTCCGCAGGATATGAGGTCGGCGCAAAAGTAAAAGGCCAGGGGCTGCCGAAGGCGCAGTTTTTAGACCGCGCGGCGGATCCTAAAAAAGGACGCGAAATTTACGCCGCAAAATGCGCCGCCTGCCACGGCGAAAACGGCCAAGGGATAAAAAACGAGGGGTTTGCTCAAAGCGGTGATTACTACACATTCCCCGCGCTTTGGGGCGATGACAGCTACAATACGGGCGCCGGTATGTATAGGCTCATCGAAGGAGCGAGGTATGTCAAAGCCACTATGCCTAAAGGGGACGCCTCGCTAAGCTGGGAGGAAGCTTTCGACGTGACGGCGTATATAAACTCAAAGCCGCGCAAGATCAAACCCGATAGGAAGAAAGATTTCCCCGATCTAGACGTCAAGCAGATGGATATGGACGTGGGGCCTTACAACGACGGATTTGACGAGAACGATCACCGCTTCGGCCCATACAAACGCATGATCAAAAAATAAAATCAAACGCCGTCCTCGCGGCGGCGGAATTTTGACGTAAATTTAATGCGGCTCGGAATTTAACGCAAATTTAGTGCGACGCGACACGGAATTTAATACAAATGGCGCGATGCGGAACGAACCTTAAAGCATTCTGCTCGGCGCAGCGCGGCACGGCTCGGGATTTAATGCGGTTGCGCTAGCTAAGCGCGATTGAATTTCATGCCGCTTTAATTAAATTTCAAGCTGCCGTATTCAGGAGCGCTTAAATTTTATGCCGTTTTATTCAAATGCAGCTAATTTTGCGCTGTTATACTACGACGCCTGCTGCGTTACGCACTGCTCGCGATTTAAAATTTCGCTTCGGAATTTTAAAATTTTATCGCACGACGCATCCGGATTTCGTCGCGAAAGCTCTAGCATAAACGCTGCATGCGGCAGAGCTTTTAAAATTTCATCGTGAAATTTTAAAATTTTCCGCCGAGGCTTTCAAACCTTGCGCTGTTTGCCGCCACTACTCTAAAAATTTAACCAAATAGGCAATCGCACGAGATGCGACGGACAAAGCAGCTGCAATGAACACAACCTACGCCGCAGAGCGAGACGCGACGAATCAAAAAACTTACAACGCAATTCATAAGCGAGCTAAATTTTAAAATTTTACCGCGCCCGAAGCTCTCGTACAATTCAAAAATACGATAAATTTTATGTTTTAGTGCGCCTTTGAGCCCAAGCGTATCAAATAAATTTTAAACGAAATTCTAACGCCGCCGCGCTATTTTATATTTTTATAAAGACTATTTTAGTAAAATCAGAGCTTTATGAGCGAGATAAAAATTTTAATCACCGACAAGGATCTGTGCGCTCCGCGGCGGCTTTTGAGCAGGCGCGATAAAAAGCTGGCGTGCGTGCGAGCCCATCTGCGCGAGTTTCGCGTTTCGCGAGCACTTAAAACGCGCTTTAAAAAACGCGGCAAATTTTGCATCTCGCACAAAAGCGCGGATGGCAAAACGATCGTCGCCGTGGGTTTTGCGAGGCAAAAGTTCGGGCTTGATCTTGAAATTTTAAAACCGCGGAATTTTGCCGCAGCGAGCGAGTTTTGTTTCAACGCCTTTGAGCGCGAGCTTTTAGCGGCGACGGACGAGAGCGAAAAGACGCTCGTTTTTTATAAAATTTACACGATCAAAGAGGCACTGATTAAGGCGCGAAGCCTAGGTTTTTACGCGCTTGCTCGCGTGGGGCTGGCGCGCGGCGCAGATGGAGAGGCTTTGGCGCTTGATGAGCGCGGCAGGGCGTGGCCCTACAAGAGCTATATTTTGAATAGCGAGATTTTGATTTCGCTCGTTTTTAGGGAGAATTTTTGAGACCTGTTTGTCATTTTTACGCTATTTCCAAAACGGCTTTCATTCTGCTTTGCGCCGCGTTTTTTATAAGCGGATGTGCGCGCAAAGCGCCTGGGCAAATAGCGGAATTTAGCCAAAAACAGTTCATCTTGACGGATACTAACGGCGTGAAAAGTAGAGTCCTAATCTCAAAAATTTCGCCCGCAAGCGGCGAGGAGAGCCGCTACAAGCTCGTCTGGCTCGATATGCTAGGCGCGCCGATCGCACGTAAAATTTTATCGATCGCGGACGGCGAGGCTAAATTTCGCAACGACGGCTTCCTGCCGCCCGATTCGCAAAGCGAGCGAGTATTTTTAGCCCTGCTTGAAAATGCAGATAAAGCGAATTTCACCATAAACGCAAAGGGGCACCGATATGACGCAGTATCTAAGTAGCCCCGGGCTCATCTGCGCGGGTGCAAACAGCGCCGCAGAGCTTTTTGGCGCGTTGTGCGAAAAAAGATCCTCGCTGCGAAAACTTGGCATCTGCGGTAAAAATTTCATCTTTGGGCGCGTGGATACGCCGCTGCCGCAGATCAAAGATCGCGCCTACGCTACGCGCACGAACGCCCTAGCGCTTTACGCTTGCCTAGGCGTGCAGGGGCAGATCGAGCAAGCCGTGCAAAAATTCGGCGCGCACCGCGTAGGCGTAGTGTTTGCGACCACCAATACCGGCGTGCAGGAAAACTATGCGGAATTTTTTGCTTGCAATAAGGACGCGGAAAATTTTATCTCGCAAGACGGCGAGAGCTCCGCGCCGTGCAGTGAAATTTCTACTGCAAACAACGAAAATTTCGCCAAAAATTCAAAAGCCGTAAACGATAAATTTAAAAACTTCTGCTTCGAGCGCAACTCCCACGCAAACCCCGCAAATTTTATCCGCGAACGCTTCGGGCTAAAATCCGTCGCGATCGGGGTTTCGAGCGCTTGCACCAGCGGAAACAAAGCTCTCATCGAAGCCTCGCGCCTCATCTGCGCGGGACTTTGCGATGCGGTCGTATTCGGCGGCGCCGACGCATTAGACGAGCTCACGCTGCAGGGCTTTAGCGCGCTTGAAATTTTAAGCGAGCAGTCGCTAAAGCCGTTTTCAGAGGCGCGGACAGGTACAAATCTAGGCGAAGGGGCCTGCGCATTCGTGCTTTCGCGCGAACGCATAAGCGACGTCGCGATTTTGGCTCATGCCGCAAACTCCGACGCCTACCACATCACCAAGCCCGATCCTAGCGCGCGTATGCAGATCAAAGCGATCAAAACCGCGCTAAAATCGGCGCAGCTGCAAAGCGTGGACTACGTAAATCTACACGGCACGGGCACTGCGGCTAACGACGCGATGGAGGCCCTGGCTATGAGTGCCGCCCTGCCCTTAGCGCCCGCAAGCTCGTCAAAATGGGCGATCGGACACACCCTGGGCGCTGCGGGGGCGATCGAGCTTGCCGTGTGCTACGAGGCGATGAGACAGGGCGTGATCCCGCCGAATTTTACGAATGATAAAATTTGGCGCGGCTCGGAGATTGAAATTTTTCGCGGCGTGCAGCCGCGACGCGGAGAGCGAAACGATGAAATTTTAAATAGCAAAAGCGATCAAATTTCATGCAGCTTGGGCGATGAAATTTTACAAAACGCGCAGGGTGAAATTTCAAAAAGCAGCGCGGATGAAATTTTGGCTGCGTCTAAAGCTTTACGAGGCGCGGACGATAAAATTTTAAAAGACGCCGCGGATCAAGCTTCGCAAACGAGCGAAATTCCGGCTGCGCTGTCTAAATTTAATCTCGCATGCGAAGCCAAAAAAGCGCGCGTAGATACCGCGATGAATCTAAGCTTTGCTTTCGGCGGCGACAACGCCGTAACCATAATAGGACGCGTATGAAAGCCTCTAGCATCCTACCGCAGAGCGGATATATGGTCTTCGCGGATGAAATTTTAGAGATTAGCGACGGATATGCGAGCTGTGCATTTAGCGTTAAAGAGGACTCACCGTTTACCGAAGACGGCGAGCTCGACAGCTACGCGTATATGGAGATAATGGCGCAGTGTATCGGCGTGTATTCGGGCTACAGAAACGACGGCGAGGCGAGGCTTGGGTTTTTGCTGGGCGTGCGGAACCTGGATATTTCGCGTGCAAGCCTGAAGGTGGGCGAGCGCGTAATCACGACGGCGAGGCAGAGCGTAAGCGACGGCGAGGGACTATATATCTTCGACTGCGAGATCCGCTGCGGCGACGAACATATCGCAAGCGCCACGCTTAGCGTGATGAACCCAAACGATGAAATGCTAAAGAGTATAAATGGCTAAGAGAATTTTAATCACCGGAGCAAGCGGCGGTATCGGCGAGGCGTGCGCGTTAAATTTAGCGCAAAAGGGTTACGGCTTGGCGCTAAACGGGCGCAACGAAGCAAAGCTAAAAGACGTGGCGAGGCGCTGCTTGGACGCGGGCGCGGCGGAAGTTCAAATTTTAAAATTTGACGTCGCAGATACCGCTGCGGCGCAGAAGCGGATCGAAGCAGACATAGAGGCAAACGGCGCATACTGGGGCATCGTGCTAAACGCTGGCATCACGCGAGATAACTCCTTCGTGTGGTTCGAGCGCGAGGATTGGCAAAGCGTGATAGATACGAATTTAGGCGGGTTTTATAACGTCCTAAAGCCCGCGCTGATGCCGATAATCCGCGCCAAAAAGGGCGGGCGTATCGTGGTGATGAGCTCGGTTAGCGGAATTGCCGGCAACCGCGGCCAGAGCAACTACGCCGCTAGCAAAGGAGGCCTAATCGCCGCGGCAAAATCCCTGGCGATAGAGCTTGCAAGTCGCAAGATCACGGTAAACGTGGTAGCTCCCGGGCTCATCAAAACAGCGATGAGCGAAGGTATAAATGAAGCCGCAAGCGAGCAAATTTTAAGCGCAATCCCGCTAGGCCGCATCGGCGAGCCGAGCGAAGTGGCGCATTTGGTGGAGTTTTTACTAAGCGAAAATTCCGCATACATCACAAAAGAGGTTATTAAAATAGACGGTGGATTATGTTAAATAGAGTAGTTATTACGGGTTTTGGCAACGTCTGTGCATTCGGGCGGGACTGGGCGAGCATAAAGCAGAATTTGGCGCATCAAAAAAGCGCCGTAGTTTATATGAGCGAATGGGATATCTTCGGCGAGGAGCTAAACACCAGGCTTGGTGCGCCGATACAAAACTACGCGCCGCCTGCGCACTGGAGCCGCAAAGATACCCGCTCGATGGGCAAGGTAGCGATGTTTGGCGTAGATGCTGCGGGCGAAGCTCTGGCGGATGCGGGACTTTTAGATGATGAGCGCATAAAGGACGGTCGTATGGGCGTCGCAGCGGGTAGCTGTAGCGGCGATGCGAAGGCTACTGGCGAGGTCATAGATATTTTGCATGGCAAGGATAGCACCTTCAACGCCAACTCATACGTAAAGATGATGCCCCACACCGTCGCTGCGAATATCGCGATCTACTACGGACTAAAAGGCAGGCTCATACCTACGAGCTCTGCGTGCACGAGCGCGTCTCAAGCGATCGGCTACTCCTACGAAGCGATAAAATTTGGCCTTGCGGATATGATGCTGGCAGGCGGCGCGGATGAGCTACACCCAAGCCAGGCATTCGTATTCGATAAGCTCTACGCGACAAGCTGCAAAAACGACACCCCTACCCTCAGCCCTGCACCTTTTGATATAGCGCGCGATGGACTGGTTTTGGGCGAAGGCGGCGTTATATTCGTGCTGGAAAGCCTCAGAAGCGCCCTTGCGCGCGGCGCTAAAATTTACGCCGAGATAGTAGGATTCGGCACAACCTGCGACGGCACGCATATCACCCGCCCGCAGAGCGAGACTATGCGTGCGGCGATGCAGCTGGCGCTCAAAGATGCCGCGATTTCGCCGGATCTCATCGGGCACGTAAACGCCCACGCTACGGCGACCAAGCAGGGCGACGTCGCAGAATCTACGGCGACGCATGAAATTTTCGGCTCGCAGACGCCCGTGAGCTCTTATAAAGGCTATTTGGGTCATACTTTGGGCGCGTGCGGGGCGCTGGAGAGCTTCATCTCGGTGATGATGATGAATGAGGGGCTATTCTATCCGAATCTAAATTTACAAGCTATCGATCCGGAATGTGCGCCGCTTAGGTACCTCACGCAGCCACAGGAGATAGAGACGAATTACGTTATGAATAACAACTTCGCTTTCGGCGGCGTGAACACCTCTTTGATTTTTAAAAAATTTATCGATTAAAGGAGAGAAAATGAAAAAATTTCTATTTTTCGCAGTTGCGGCGCTTTTCGTCGCTAATGCGGCTTATGCCAAAAACGACATCGTGCGTTTTCCGATCGCCGCGGCACTCGCAGAGCCTGATGCTAAAGCTAAGCTTGATCCGAACATAAAATTCTACTTCGGCAACAAATCCGCAGGTAGAAAGATCACGCAGCAGCTAAGCTCGAACAAAAAAACAAACAGCATCAACAAGACCGATCAAGCCGCATGCAACCGCGCGTTTTTGTCGGCACTGCTTAGCTTTCAAGACCGAGCCAAAAAAGAGGGTGGCAACAAGGTCGTAAACATCACGAGCTACTATTACAAAAACGTTTTCGTGAGCGACAAGGAGTTTGAATGCGGCGTAGGCTCGATAATGAACGGCGTCACGCTAAGAGGCTATATTGCAAAATAAACTAAGCTTCGGCGTAGCTTACGCAAGCGCGATAATTTCGGGCGAGCCGGCGGAGTTTTATAAAAATTTCGCCGCTTGCTCGGACGGAATTTCCGAAGTAAATTTAGGCGGAAATTCCGATCTCGCTTGCGATACAGGTCAAAATTTTACGTATGATTTTACGGCAAATTCTACGCAAGATTTTACAGATATTTTGGACTGCGAGCAGAATTCTATCAATTCCTCAAATTTTGCAGCGTGCAAAAATAACGAAAACGCGGGTTGTGACCTTGCTACAGAAGGTTTTGATGAAAATTCTATTAAGCCCCACTCGGAGCTAGGATTAAAACAAGAAGCGGATGCGTCTAAATTTAACTCCTCGCGCGCTTTTGATTGCAACTCCGAAGAGGCGGCGGAGCTTTATAAAAATTTCGCCGCGCGCGAGGACGAAGCTTTACAAAATAGCTCTGTAGAAAATTTAGAAATCGCTGCCCGCTTAAAAGAGGAAATTTTAGCACTCGAAGCTTTAAAGAAAAAGCCGGCTCTTGCGCACATCCCGCCGTTGCAGCGCCGCCGCTTGGGGCTTGGGGCGAAGCTTTGCATCTCGCTTTTAGGCGAAATTTCGCAAAATACGCCGCAGAGCTTAGCCGAGAAAAGCTCCTTAAATTCTACGTCGCAAGATTTAGATGCGAATAAAAGCCAGGCCGCCGCGCAAAACCTGTCGCCGCAGGATTTTTCAAATGAAAATTCCTTAAATTCGGCAAGGCAAAATTTCAAAACAGACGATAATGCCGCGACGCAGCACTCGGAGCTGCCGCTCGTTTTTTGCTCGCGTCTCGGCGAGATCAACCGCTGTTTTAACCTGCTCGGCTCGATGAGGGAAAGCGTTTCGCCTTCGAGCTTTTGCGTCAGCGTACTCAACGCGATCGCGGCGCAAAATGCGATTTTTACGCAAAACCACGCCGAAATTTCGACGATCTCTGCGGCGTGTGCGCTTGAAAACGGCGCAATAATCGCCGCTGCAAGGCTGAAAGAAGGCGCGGAAAATTCCTACTCCGCGCAGGACGCAAACGAAAATGGAAAAAACGGCGAATGCAAGTCGGATAACGATAAAATCGCCCTGCTCTGCTATTTTGAAGAGGCAAATAACGACTATCTGAAGCGCTGCGACTTTGCCTGTGCCCTACTTCTGGTGCTTCAGCGAGGAGATGACGTGCAGATTGAAATTTCACCGCACATTACGGACGCGACGGCACAGAGCCTGGGGGCACAAGATCCAAAACCGCGAGCCGAGAATGAAATTTTACGAAGCTTTAAAAAAGGCGGCGAGATCCCGCTAGATACCGCGGTGGAATTTTTGGCCAAAATCCTCTTCGGCAAGCGCGAATGGCGCAGTAGCGACGGGGTTTTGGACTATCTTTGGCGCGTCAAAGATCCCGCCAAAATCGCAGCTTTTTTAAGGCAAAATCGTGAGCATTAAAATAGCAAAATTTCATCGCATGTGCAAGCGCGGTGAGACGAATAAATTTGACCAAAATCTCAGGCTACACGGAGCCGCAAAAGCCCGAATGACGAGCTTTAAATTTAGCCTCTCCTCCAAGCTCAGATATAGTGAAAGTTTTAAATTTAGCTGCGCTATCGAATATGAGCTCAGCCAAACGGCGCATCTTAAAAGCACGCCGAAAGGGCGCGCACCGTGCGCCCCCAAATCGCGTTGCAATGAGGCGCGCTGCGAAGATGCGCCGCCGAGGCATACGCAACAAACCCAAAAAAATCCGCCTAAACGCTGCGAGCTGCGAGCTATAAAAATTTTACTGCAGCGGCGCATGGAAGACACCGTAAAATTTCGCTATAAACACAGATGCGGCAGGCTGAAACGGTACGCGCATCAGGCTGTAAATTTCATAAATTTAGCAGAGCAAAGCTTGGGCTACGAGTTTAAATTTAGCCGCGCGATGAACCGAGTAGCCGCTCAGGCAAAATGCGCACGACAAAGCGTTGCGATGAATTTCAAATTTAACTGCGCCGCGAGCTATAAATTTAATCAAACGGCGCGTCATATGGTAGCGCCAAAACAGCATATACGGCGCTTCGCAGAAATTCTATCGCAACGGCGCGCGTGGCAAACCGAGGAAATTCTACCGCAACGATACGCGCGGCAAAAGATAGAAGCTCCATCGCTGCAATACGCACGACGAAGCACGTGGCAAGCTGAGGAAATTTTACTGGGGCAGCATATACGGCAAACGGCAAGAATTCCACAAAAACGCAGTTTATCGTGCGCCGCAAAAATTTTATTGTTTCGGCACACGCAGAGCGCCGAGATCGCCTCCGCTCAGATCATGAAAGCTCTATTATTTCGGCGCATACCGCGAGGAGAAATATCGCGCGCAGAAAACTGCGAAAACTCCGCTGCGATGCGGCGAGCGGCAAGCCGTAGAAATTTTATCGAGATCGCGCGCATGACGAGCCATCAAATCCCCGCCGAGAACCACAAAATCATCGCCGAAAACTGTAAAATCCTCATCGAGAGGCATAAAATCCCCGCCGAAAGAGGCGCCGCGTAATGAAGCAGGCAAATCCGATAAGGCGCAAGCTTAAACAGATCGGCATCGCGTTATCCTTCTCAAGCTTCGGCGCGCTGTGTATGATAGGCAACCTGCTCTTCCTCCCCGTAGCGCTGCTGAGGCTAAACCGCATAGAGGTCGTGCGAAATTTCGTGCGCGATTTTATAATGATCTCGTGGCGCATATTTTTGCTGCTAGCGCGTCTTTACGGCAGCATCGGCGTGAACTGGCGCTGCAAGCTCCCGCCTAGCGGCACTCTCATCATCGCAAACCACCCTAGCCTGCTTGACGTGGTGATCTTTTTAGCTCACGTGCGGCGCGCAAACTGCGTAGTCAAGGAAAGTCTGTGTAAAAATCCCTTCCTCTCCGCCGCCATCGCAGCCGCGGGCTACATCCCAAACACCGGCTCGGAAGCGATGATAGATGCATGCCGCAGCGCCCTTGAGCGAGGAGAAAGCCTAATCATCTTCCCAGAGGGCACGCGCACCGCAGATCGCATCGCCATGCACAAAGCAGCGTTTTACATCGCGATAAATTTCGCAAAAAATATGAATTGCGTCGCGATAAAAATGGATCCTAAAAGCCTAAAAAAAGGACAAGTATGGTACGATACGCCCGAGGTTCGGATGAAGTACGACCTCTACGAGCTGTGCGCGCTGGATCTAACGAGCTTTGAGCCGGATCGCCCAAACCCGATCCGAGTGCGCAAACTCTACGAAAAAATATCAAATCTATATGAAAAGGAGAATCTGTGAACGAAGAAATTTTGGAGCTTAAGGAACTGATCATTTCGGGGCTGAACCTCGAAGACGTCGCGCCGGGCGACATAAATGACGATGAGCCGCTTTTTGGCGACGGGCTCGGGCTCGATTCGGTCGATGCGCTGGAGCTAGGGCTTTTGGTGCAGAAAAAATACGGCATCGTGCTTAACTCAAAAACCCAAAATTTAAAGCAAATTTTCTCATCCGTTGCGTCTTTGGCGCAATACATCGCCGAAAATAGGAGTAAAAATGAGTAAAGATGAAATTTTTGAAATTTTAAAAAAGGCGCTCGTGGAGCTTTTTGAGATCGACGAGAGCAAGGTCGTGCCTGAGGCTAAAATTTACGAGGATCTGCAGATCGACAGCATCGACGCGATCGATCTGGTCGATTACGTCAAGAAAAACACGGGCTACAAGCTGATGCCAGATGATTTTAAAAATATCCAAACTCTCGGCGACATCGTGGATGCCGTAGCCACAAAGCTCGATCAGGGCGCGAGCGGGGAAACTACGAGCGGCGAGAGTTAAATTTCGCCGTGCGGCGCGGCAAGATCGCGTGCGTTGCGGTTTGGTAGTTTACTTTGCGGCGGCGTTTGGCTTGATAGATAGCATACGGCGGCGTTTGTTTGACGGCGCATGTTGAATTGATAACGTGCGGCACATATTATCAAAGGTGTGCGGCGAGCGGAGAACGTTTTATTAAAGCATGAGGAAGCGAGCGGCTTTTACGGGCTTAGCACTTAAGCGGCACGACACAAAGTCCGCTTGCCCACCGCTTTTGGGCTAGTATGTAAAGCGCTTTGCAGATTTAAATTTTAAAATTTTAATCTGCGAGCTTGAATGAAATTTTGAAATTTTAAAAGGCATTGTTTCTTTTGCGACCGCTGTTTTCGTAAAATTTCAAAATTTTAAAATTTCGGCTAAATTTGATTTAGCGGATCTGATCGCGGGTGCGGCAGTGCGAGTTAAATTAAGGTGCGGCTAAATTTAAAAGCGGCGAGCAAAACTAAATAAATTTTAAAAGTGTGGCATCTAAAATCGAACGCTAAGGCCAAATTTAAAGTATCGAAGCGTAGTAATAATCGCGCCAATCGCACCCGCGGCAAGAGCCTAAGCGCCGTAACAAAAACCAAAACTACCGCAGCAAAGCCCAACGCCGTGACAAAGCTAAACCGCCGCGGCAAAAACCAAGCCCTCGCGGCTAAATTTAAGGATTGCAAAGATTGCGACGAACGATATTTTTAAAAACGGCTACCATAATTTTAAGCGTGTTTTACCCTTTCGGCCTCTATTTTTTACACGGCGGCGCGCGAGTCTGCTTGCTCGCGGCGATGAGCGCGCTATGGGGAGCGCGAGCTGTTTTTGAAAGTAAAGATCGCGCTATTAAGGGCGCGTGTGCGGCATTTTTTGCGCTGTGCGCCATATTCAGCGGCGGAGCGCTCGCGTATCTGTATCCGCTCATAATAAATTTCTCGCTCGCGGCGCTTTTCGCGCTCAGCCTAAGATCGACGCCTGCGATCACGCGCCTAGCGCTTTTGAAGCAGCCAGGTCTTAACGAGCACGTCCGCGCCTACACGCGCAAGCTAACCGAAGTTTGGCTCGGATTTTTCGTGCTAAACGGCCTGCTTAGCGCGGCGCTGCTGCTACCGCGAGATAAAATTTATTGGAGCGTTTATTGCGGCGCGATCTCATATGTCCTCATCGGCGCGCTGATCGGCGGCGAGATGATTTTTAGGAAATTTTATGTTAAAAAATTTGATTAATTCTTTGAAGCCTTACGAGCGCGAAATCCTTGCCGCGGCGGCTCTTGCGCGCGATTTGGCAAAAACTGGATGCAAGCAGAGCGAAGCGGCAAACTTAAAAAGCGCGGACAAACTCCAAAGCAGCGCGGCAAATGTAAATTTAAAAGATGCGAAAAATTCTAACAGAAGCGCAAATTTCAATGACGCGGAAAATTCTAGCGGCGGCACAGATACCGCGCGCGACCTGCAATCGGCGCAGACGCAAGAGCAAGAACGCGCGTCGATGATTGAAATTTACGGCGAGGATGCGGCGGAGTTTATTGCGTTTTTTTTCGGCGCGCTGATTGCGGGTTTTGCGCCGGTGCTGCTGCGAGAGCCAAAATTTAGCGGCAAATTTCATCTCGGCGGCGACGTGAAAATTCTAAATCTCGCCGCAGCACAAAATTTAGACGAATTCAGCCCTAATGATTTAGAAAAAATTTCGCCGCACGATACGGGAAAATCCGCGCTTAAAATTTCATCTAAAAACGCGCCGCAAAATCACGCGCCGTGCGAGCAAGAGGCTGTCTCTTTGCATCTACTGCGCGCCGATCAAAAATTTTATATCAAAACTTCGGGCTCGACGGGCGAGGCGAAAAATATCGAAAAAAGCCTGCGCGATATGGTTTTGGAGGCGGAATTTTTAGTAGAAAGATTCGGCCTTTGCGCAAGCGATCGATTTTTATCGGGCGTCTCGCACCAAAATATGTTTGGGCTTACTTTTAGCATCTTCGTGCCGCTGCTTTGCGGCTCACGCACGCAAAAAGGCGGCCTAAATTACCCTGAAATCATCCTCGCAGCCGATCTTGCGGGCGCCGTGCTGATCAGCTCGCCCACGGTGCTCGGCGCGCTGTGCGAACACGCAGATGCTGCAAACATAGCGCCTTTGAGCACCATTTTTAGCGCGGGTGCGCCGCTAAGTCCTGCGATCCGAGATAGATTGGCAGTGCTTAGCAATGCCCGCATCGTCGATATTTACGGCTCCAGCGAAACGGGCGTGATAGCTTGCAACGAGGGCGCGGGACTTAAGAAATTTGCTCCCGTTAGCGTGCAGATCCGCACGGATATCGATAGCTGCGGCACGACAAAACGCGAGGGCAAGCCCTTCGATCTCGCGGCAAGTTCTTGCGACAAAAATTCTACGGCAGAGCCTAAAACGCGCTGTGCGGACGGGCAAGACGCAAACCGCTCGGGCAAGCAGGCGTCTAAATTTAATGCAGACGTTAGCGATAAAACCGCGACCGATACAGAAAACAGCTCCGCACCGAACTCTGCGACCAAACACGACGATAAATTTACGCAAGAGGGCGAGCTTTGCGATAAATTTGGGGCAAAGCAGCCCACCGACAAATTTTTGCAAACGGGCGAGTTTACGATCAGCTCGCCTTGGTGTAAGAGCTTCGAAAGCCGCGATTTCGGCTATGTGCGCGCAGATGAGATCACGCTTTTGGGGCGCGGCGACCGCACCGTCAAAATCAACGAAAACCGCGTGAGCCTCGATCTGCTCGAAGCCAAGCTTCGCTCGCACGAATTTATCGGCGAATGCAGGATCGATCTGCACCCGCAGCGCGACCGCGCCGTAGCCCTTATCAAACTTAGCGAGCGCGGCGAGCAGGCATTTCGCGTAGGCGGCAAAAAGGGCGTCACGGACGAGCTGAAGGCCTTTTTGAAGCCCGAATTCGGCGCGATTTTGCGCTACTTCAAAATCGCAAGCAAGCTGCCTTTTAACGAGCAGGGCAAGCTAAGCAAAAAGGACTTTTTAAGCGCCCTGCAGCGCTACGAGGTGCCCGTTTTCGAGCAAAGCGCGGAGAATGAGTTTCGCGCGAAGGTGCGCGCTAGCGATTTTTATTTCGACGGACACTTTGCGCGATTTGCGCTAGTGCCCGCGTTTATGCAGCTTCGCTTCGTATTGATCTGTGCAAAAGCCCTCGGCTACGAGCTAGACGGCACGCAAAAGATAGAAAATTTAAAATTTACGAATTTCATCCGCCCCGGCGATGAAATTTTAATCAAAATCACCGAAGCAAGCGGCAAGCTCCGCTTTGAAATTTCAAACGACAAGGTCTGCGCCAGTGGAAGAATTTGCCTTTAAGCCCGCGTTTTTGCTGCCCTACTTCAACCACCCCGCGCGCATCGCCGAGCTCGTAAGCGCCCTGGCGCCCATCGCGCCCGTGCTGATCGTGGACGACGGTAGCGACGAAGCGAGCAAAAGCGCGCTAAAGGGGCTTGCGGCTCAAATTTACACCCGCGCGCAAAACGGCGGCAAAGGCGCTGCCGTGTGCGACGGGCTGGCGTGGGCGAAGGAGCTTGGATTTACGCACGCCTTTCAGATCGACGCAGACTTTCAGCACGACGTAAGCAGGTGCGGGGAGTTTTTGGCGCTTGCGGCGCAGCAGCCCACCGCGCTGATCTGCGCCGCGCCCGCGTATGACGAAAGCGCGCCCAAATCCCGCCTGCACGGACGCAAGATAATGAATTTTTGGTGCGTGGTAAATACCCTTTCGCACCGCATAAAAGACGCGATGTGCGGCTTCAGAATTTACCCGTTAGAGGGGATCGTGCCGCTTCTGTCCCGCACGAAAAGCCGCAGGATGGGCTTTGATGCCGAAATTTTAATCCTAGCCGCGCGGGCTGGGCTAGAGATAAAATGGCTCGATCTGGCGGTGCGCTACGAAGCAGGCGGAGTGAGCCACTTCGCGCCGTTTCGGGATAATTTCGGAATTTCGCTGATGCACGCGAGGCTATTTTGCGGGCTCCCGCTCTGGCTTGCAAAAAGGGCGCTTCGCCGCTTTAGCTCGCTTTTTGACGACGATGGCGGGCATAATGACGCGATAAGGCCGCGCAACATGATCGGTGCGGCGAAAAAGTACGATCGAGGCGCCGTAGAAAATAGCCGCGATATGGGGGCGCAAAATGATCTCGCCGCCGCACGAGAGCCGAAGGCTAAGAGCGCAGATAGCGGGCCTTCCGTGCAAAAAGGTGTAAAGAGCACTCCCGTCGCTGCAGAAGAAAGCCCTTATGCCGTAAAAGATCTCGATTCAGGCACGACGGAAAGCAGCCGCGACGAGAGGGGGCGAGAGGATACCAACACCGCGCAAAAACCCATAGCAAAGAGCGAGCGCGAAACGACCAGCAGCGGTACGCAGGCTAAGCACTGGAGCGAAAACAACGAAAAAGCGGGCGTGGCGCTTTTAAATTTAGCTCGCTTCGTCACGCTTTACACGCCTGATTTTTGCATGCGAGGCACCGCGCTTTGTATCTCGGCGATCTATTTTGCACTGCTTAAAAACGAACGGCGCGCAATCAGGGAGTTTTTGCGGCGCGCGCTTGATCGCGAGCCCAAGATCCGCGAAATTTACGCGAATTTTTATAAATTTTCCCTCAGTCTGTGTGAAAAAATCGCGGTTTGGAACGGCAAGATCGCGCTGGATCAAATTCGCGTGCAAAGCGGTATGAAGGAGCTTTTAAGCGACGGAACGGGCAAAATTTTAATCACTTCTCACTTCGGCAACACCGAGATCGCGCGCGCCCTTTCGGCAAGCACGGCGGGGATAAAAATCAACGTGCTGATCTTTCGCAAACACAGCGAAAATTTTATGAAATTTATCGAAAAAATGGGCGGCGGCGTGAAAATTCTATACGTCGGCGAGCTCGGCATCGGCGAGATGCTGCAAATCAAAGAGCTACTGCAAAACGGCGAGCATATCGCAGTGATGGGCGATCGTATGCCGGTGGGCTCAGATAAATTTCAAAGCGAGGATTTTTTAGGACGCAGCGCGAACTTCCCGATCGGCGGCTATCTGCTCGCCAAAATTTTAGACGCGCCGCTATTTAGCCTATGGTGCTACGAGGGGCGCAGCGGCCACGAGCTTCGGCTACAACCGCTGCCTGCGCCGCTAAAAAGCCGCGATAAGGCGCGATCTGTAGCGGCGCCGCTTAAAAGCTACGTGCGGCAGCTAGAGCTTTATGCCAAAGAATTTCCTTCTCAATGGTATAATTTCTTTGATTTTTGGGCGCAAGGAAAAGACGTGAGCGAGACGATGCGCGACGGCACCGTAAATTTCGGCGAGACGAGCACGGATACTGCGTCAAATTTAAATGGCGCAGCGGATTTAAACGACACGGCAAGTTCGAATGCCGCATCAAATTTAAAAAATGCGGCGGACTCGGATACTGCGCTAAATTTAGATAATTCAAATTTGAGCGCTGCAAAATCCGCATCGCAAGACGAAAAATTTCATAGCGGAGAGAGGAATGAAAGAGTATAAATTTCGCGCCAGATTTTACGACGCCGATCCGATGGGCGTGATGTGGCACGGCAACTACGTAAAGCTCTGCGAGGACGCTAGATGCGAGTTTTGGCGCGACGCAGGCTACACATATATGCAGATGAGAGATGATGGATTTATATATCCCATTATCAAAATGGAATTTAAATTTATCGCGCCGATACTTTTTGACGACGAGGTTGCGGTAAGCATCGAGCTGCTTGAGTGCGACACGATCATAAAATTTTCCTACCGCATCAAAAGCCCATCGGGCACGCTATTGGCCAAAGCTACCACGTCGCAAGCCGCAGTGGAGCTTGATTCCAAAAGGACGCTGTATGAGATACCGCCGCAGTTAAGGGCGTGCGCGGATAAAATTTTAGCAAAGAAAAATCCCGCGAGTAAAATTTCAATGGTAAATAAAATTTCAGCAGCAGATAAAATTTCATCGGCAAGCAAAGCCGCGTCCGAGCAAGACCGCTCTCAAAACGTCGCGGCAAATGAACTTTTGCCTAGCAATAACGAGCAGTGAAAATTTAGCGAGCATAAAAAATTTAAAGGACTACGATGAAAATTTTAGCTTTATTTTTAGCGATTTTAGGGCTTGCGGGCGCGCTTGAAGTAGGCGATCTGGCGCTTAAGACCGACAATATCGGCGGCAAATTTAGCGAAACGCTCAGCATCGAGGGCTTTGCCGAGCCCGTACGAAGTAGCGGTGAGTTTAGGATCAAAGGCGGCGAGCTGTTTTGGACGACGCTAGAGCCGGTGCGAAGCGAGCTAAAAATCGGCGCGGACGGCGTCTTTGAGCGCAGCGGCGAAGCGTGGGTCAAAAGCGCCGATTCGCTTTTTGACAAGGACACCTTTTTGGCGATCTCGCGCCTGGACGTAGCGCGACTTAGCAAAAATTTCTCGATCGCGCTAAGCGGCAGCAAAGATGCGTGGCGTGCCGAGCTAAGCCCCAAGGGGATGCTGCAAAATATCTTTAAAAATATCGTGATCGAGGGCGGCGCCTACGTCAGGGTGCTGCGGATCAGCAGCGCTAACGGCGACGTGAGCGAAAACGTATTTTCGGACGTCGTGAGCTTAGATGAGTAAGAGCGCGATCCTAGCGGCATTCGGCGCGGTTTTCATCGCGCTTTGCGCCTTTATAACGTTAAATTTAAACCGCGTAAATTCCGATTTTTACAAGCTGAGCGGCATCGAAATTTCGGGCGAGCAGAAACAAAGCGTCGAGGATTTCAACCGCGAGATCGCAAGGCAAATCATCGTCGCAAGCGCAGAGAGAGCGAGCTTTGACGCGTTCATTGCAGATATGCAAAAAAGCGGGCTTTTTGAGAGCATAATCTACGAGGTCAAGGATGCGAGCGTGTATCAGAGCGAGCTTGCGCGCTTTGCGCCCGCGATGCTCGATGATGCGAGCGTGGAGCTTTTAAAAAGCGATCCGCAGGCCTTTTTTGAGCGTAGCGCGCGTGAGATTTATTCAAAATTTCGTCCGCTTAGCCTCTCGCAGGACTTTTTCTCGCTTAGCCTTCACTCGCGCCTCAGCTCTCGCGGCGCGATCAAGCTCGATCCTGCACAGAACCGCTTCATCGCGACCATTGACGGCGCGCCGCACTACCTCGCTACGGCCAAACTCGCTCCGAAAGCAAACGACGACGCGCTTAGCGCGCTGGTGCGCGAGGCGCAAAAGAGCGAAATTTTAATCTCCGGCACCGCCCTTTTTAGCGCATTAGGCAAGAGCGCGGGCGTGCGCGAAAGCTCCATCGCGGGCGCCGTTTCGCTTAGCCTGTGCGCGGCGCTGCTGCTGGCGGCATTTTCGCGCGCACGGATCTTCTGCCTGCTGCTGCCCGCGCTTTTCGGGCTTGCCTGCGGCGTAGCGGCTACGATGGCGATCCGCGGCTCGATCCACATCCTAAGCGCCGTGGTTTCGACGAGCCTAATCGGGCTGATGTTGGATTACGCGGTGCACTGGCTCGGCACAAATATCGCGCGCAAAATCGAGGCTCGCTCGATAAAAAGCATGCGAAACATCCTGCTTCTAGGGTTTTTCATCACGGCTGGAGGCTACTTCGTATTTTTATTCAGCCCGTTTTTTTTGCTAAAAGAGATCGCGATCTTTGCCATAGCCGCACTTGTGGGGGCGTTTTGTTTTAGCTACTTCGCCCTGCCGCTACTTCTTGAAGGAGCGGAATTTCGCCCTGCCCCGCTCTTTGCAAAAGCTCTTGAGCTCTACGCAAAGGCGCTTTGCAAGGTAAACCTAAGCCTAAAAGCGCTCGCCATCGTTTGCGCGGCGTTGCTTGCGTTTTTGTATTTTAAAATGGAGCTTAAGGACGACGTCAGTGAATACGCGAGCCTGGATAAAAACCTTATCGCGATGAGCGCCAAGCTCGCAAGCATCGGAGGCTCGAGCTTTGATCTGATCGTGGGCAACGATGCGGGCGCAGTAGCCAAAGAGGCCGTAGCGCGCAGTCTTGCGGACTCATACACCGGCGCGCCGATTTTGGATCCAGCTACGCAGAGCTTTATCAAGCAGGCCTTTGCAAACTACGATAGAAGCGCATTTTTACGTCTCGGGCTTAGCCGCGAGCTCGTGGACGCAAACTTTGCCAAGATCGCGGATGCGCCTATTTTAAGCTACGAGCAAGCTAGAAGCTCCGTTCTTTTTGCCGCGATGCCGAGCATCGATCCGCATATCGCTTTTTTGCGCGGCGTGCGCGATAAGGCAGCCGTAAGCGAGCTTGCCGCGCAGATGGGCGCGCTACATCTAAATATGCGAAGCGCCATAAGCGAGGCGTTTTCGCAGATCAAAATCAACGCCTTGTATCTAAAATGCGCCGCGTACGCCCTTGCCCTCGCGCTGCTGTGGGCGTTTTTCGGCGCGCGGACGGCGTGGCTGATCGTCATCTGTGTTTTTGCGACAAATTTGGCCGTACTTGCCCTGCTTAGCGCATTCGGCGTGAGCGTGAATATTTTTGCGATCTTTGCGCTGATCCTATCAGGCGCCGTAGGAATAGACTATATGATCTTTGCAAACAACGATAAGATGGCGCTTAGCGATAAAATTTTCGGCATCACGCTCGCGTCTTTAACCAGCATAATCTCTTTTTTTACGCTCGCTTTCAGCTCCACCAAGGCCGTGGCGCTGTTTGGGCTCTGCGTCAGCCTCAATATCGCGCTAGCGGCGATCTTAGCGCAAGTTTTGGCGGCAAGTAAGAAAAGCCAATCAAGCGAGAGCCAAATAACTGAAAGCACCGGATAGACGCTATTTGCGTCGCTTGCAGATAAAATTTTATAAAAGAGCGCGCCGTAAATTTACGTAGCCGCGGCGAATGAAAATTTAGCCTAGCGCGCCGCGAGGTAAAATTTAACTGATTAGCGCGAAATAAAATTTTAGATAAAATTTCAGCCAAGCAAGCTGCGAGCTTAAATTTAAAAAGCAAAATTGCAAGATGAAATTTTAAAAGCAGATCTTCGGTGCAGCGTCTCGCGGCGCGCTATTAAATTTGAACCTTTGCGGCGCGTTATTAAATTTAAACCCGTGCGCCCTACGCGTCGCTTTTGCCCGCTTTTATCATCTTTATAAATTCCTTTGCGAGCTTGGAGGGTTTTTTATACACGACCGAAAACGACACGTCCAAAAGCGGCTCATCTGCGACGTCAAAGAGCGTGATGTAGTCCTTCTGCGTCTCAAAAATGTACCGCGCAAAGCTGAAACTCACGCAAAGCCCCGCCGCAACCATCGCGTTAGCCACGTACAGATAGGAGGTGTCGCAGAAAATTTGAGGCGTAAAGCCGGCGTTTTCAAAGATCTTTTTGAAGTTCGATTCGCTTTTTAAAATTTTACTGCTAATTGCAAATTTATCGGATTTAAACTCGCTAAGTGCGATCTTGGGGTATTTATCGGTAGAATTTATACTCGCTCGCGAAACGGCAGGATGAGAGGAGCAGACGCTTAGAAGTAACCTGCGCCTTTTTATAAACTCGCACTCAAGCCCCTCCGCAGAAAGCTCGCCGAAATGCGAGGCATAGACGATGTCAAGCTCGCCGCTTTTTAGCATCTCGATGAGCGCAGGCTCGGAGTGAGCGTGCAAGACCCTGATATCGGCTTTGGAAAACCTGCTATAAAACATCGCGATGATCTTTTCGATAAATTTAAAGCTAGTCGAGGTCGCGCCGATAACGAGTTTGCCCGTTTTGATCGACGAAAGCCCGCGTATTTCGTTATTTAGCTCCTTATTGAGCCTAAGCATATTTTTCGCTCTGGCGATGTAAATTTCGCCCGCATAGGTAAGTTCAAGCCCATTTTTTCTATCGAAAATTTCGATCCCGAGCTCCTTTTCTAAAAGCATAATGCTCTTTGAAAGCGACGGCTGCGCGATTCCAAGCTCGCTCGCCGCTTTTGTAAAGCTTTTAAGCTCCGAAATTTTTACCGCAAATTCCATATGTCGCAGGCTCATTTTTTGCCCCTTCGGTTGAAATTTTATAGCCTTTAGCTATTAAATTATATACCAAATAACATTTGACTTACATAAAGATTTAATATAAAATTACGACATTAATCTTTAAGGTTAAAAAATCTCTAAGTAAAGGGGCAAATATGCAGAGACGCGACATACTGAAAATGGGTATGGTAGGAGCCGGCGCACTTGCGCTTGGCGCGGTGAATGCGCAAGCAAGCGCAGTGGACGCAAAGGACGTCAAATTTGACGAGGAGTGGGATGTAATCATCATCGGCAGCGGCTTTGCGGGGCTTGCGGCGGGCTTAAAAGCAGCCGAAAAGGGCAACAAAGTCTTGATTCTCGAAAAGATGGGTCGTATCGGCGGAAACTCCGTCATCAACGGCGGCGGCATGAGCGTGCCGATGAA
The DNA here is from genome assembly GCF_938015785.1 of uncultured Campylobacter sp. GTDB lineage: Bacteria > Campylobacterota > Campylobacteria > Campylobacterales > Campylobacteraceae > Campylobacter_B. Next base: position 98,183 of record NZ_CALLWC010000065.1, read on the forward strand.
CCCCGTGCAGGAAAAAACGGGCGTTAAAGACAGCAAAGAGCTATTTATGAACGACTGCCTAAAGGCGGGCCTTGGCATCAACCACCCTGAGCTTTTAAGCACCCTAGCCGATCGCGGCTTGGATGCGTTTAAATTCCTCGTAGATAGCGGCGTGCAATTTAAGATGGATCACTGCGCCCACTTCGGCGGACACAGCGTCGCGCGCTCGATGCTAACTACAAATGATAGCGGCTCTGGCTACATCCAGCCGATGCTTGAAAAATTTGAAGCGCTAAAAGATAAGGGCTGCGAGCTTCGCCGCCGCGCAAAATTTGACGATTTCGTAATGGACGGAGATCGCGTAGCGGGCGTCGTGATCCGCGAGGAGTATAAATTTGATCCGAATCTCTACAGCGACGATCTTGAAAACACGAGCGGTACAAAAAAGACGCTCAAAGCCAAAAAGGGCGTAGTGCTCGCAGCGGGCGGATTTTGCCGCGATAAAATTTTCCGCAAGCTTCAAGATCCGCGCATCCCTGATGACGTCGATAGTACAAATCACGCGGGAGCTACCGCGGGCGTGCTGCTAAAAGCCTTTGAGATCGGTGCGTATCCGGTGCAGGTCGATTGGATCCAGTTCGGTCCGTGGGCAAGCCCTGATGAGAAGGGCTTCGGCACTGCTCCGATCCTAACTCAGCAAGGCACCTTTAAATACGGCATCGCCGTGGACGTTCGCAACGGCAAGCGTTTTATGAACGAGCTTGCAGATCGCAAGACTCGTGCGGATGCGGAATTTAAAATTTTACGCGAGGATCCAAAAGCCTATCCGATAACCTTCGCCGATACCAAAATGGCGTTTAAAGACCTAAGCGAAGAGATTATTTCTAAAGGCATGGCAAGTGGTAAACTCGTGGGTGAATGCGCGAGCCTAGATGAGATCGCTAGTAAATACGGCGTGCCTGCGGATGCGCTAAAGCAGAGCGTCAAAAAATACAATGAAGGCGTCAAGGCTAAAAAAGATGAGTTCGGCAAACAAGAAAGCGCGCTTAGCGAGATCAACGAAGCGGGACCTTTCTACGTCATCCGCCTCTCGCCGAAACCTCACCACACGATGGGCGGTCTAAAGATCAACACCAAAGCCGAAGTCTTATCATCTAAGACGAATAAACCGATCCCAGGCCTCTGGGCTGCAGGCGAGATCACCGGCGGAACTCACGGCGCGAGCCGCTTAGGCACCGTCGCGATCACCGACTGCATAGTTTTCGGAATGATCGCAGGCGAGCAAATCGCTTAGCTAGGTCTGAGCGCAAGCTCTTTAAAGCCTTGCCAGTAGCGAAAGCGGGTCGGCAAGGCAGTTTTCTAAAAGGTTGTAAATGAAAAATTTCAGTTTTACGGCGCTGTTTCTGTGCTGTATCATCGCGACTTTGTTCGGCGCGCCGTCTGCCAACGACGCCAACGCCACGACAATAGTCGTTTCGGATGAGCTTAGAGCAAAGCACAAACTAAAGCCGCACCACGAGCATTTGGCGTTTGACTGCGTCGATTGCCACGTAAATCAAGGAAGCGATCCGTCTAAATTTAAAAGTATCGGCGACAAGGGCTGTATCAGCTGCCACGGCGACAAAAAGCAGCTCGCTTTGAGGCTAAAATTTATGGATACGCTCAAGGCTAATCCGCATAACTCCGTCCACGACGGTCCTACGCTATACTGCGACGAATGCCACAACGAGCACAAGGCATCTACGAATATGTGTACCGAATGCCACGAGCACGAAGTGCCGCAATGGATGGGGGTGACGCCATGAGAATTTCTAAAAAATTACTAGCGCTTATCATCTTAATAAGCGGTATTATAGGGTTTTTCGTCGTCGTGCCGGTGCATTACGCGCTTGAGAAAACAAGCACCGATAAATTCTGCGACGTCTGCCACGAGATGGATCCGATGGTGATCGCCTATCAAGATGATGTCCACTCGGGCAAGGGCAAAACGGGCGTCAAAGCCAAATGCGTCGACTGCCACCTGCCGCACGACAACATCGTAAAATACGTCTATCAAAAAGCCAAAAACGGCGTGTTGGAGGGCTACTCGCACTTCTTCGACGAGCCTGAAAAATACGACTGGAATAAAAGGCGCGAAAACCGCGAGCACTATGTGTTTGACAACGGCTGCACAAGCTGCCACGCCACCGTGATCGACAGCAAGATCACCTCCGAGCAAGCGCAGCGCATGCACGCGCACTACAAAAAGCTCTTAGGCACCGAGCGAGAACTCAAATGCGCGAGCTGCCACGTAAGCGCGGGCCACGGCATCGGGCTTCGCAACTACCTAGAGTACTGGCGACCGACGTATAAAATTTACGAAAAGAAGATGATGCAGGAAAAGATCAAAGCAAAGAAGGAATTTTTCGGCGACGAGTATAAACCGAGCGCCGAAGAGCAGGCGTTTATGGATGCTTCTAGCGCGAAGAAATAACGCTTTGAGATTATAGGCGTTCAATTCACGCCTCAATTCATGCTCCGCCGCGGGTTAAATTTAAAGCTCAAATTTAGGGCTTCGATTTAATCTGCGGCGGCTTAAATTTAGCGGGGTCAAATTTTATCCCGCTTGATCCGACGAGCAAAATTTTATCCTTTCCCATCTTTTTTCGCTTTCGGATGAGCTTTAAAATTTATCTAAATTTAAAATTTCATCGAAAGAAGCCGTGCAAAAATCATCGCTTTTTTTGATATCTTAGCGCCGTATACTAGGGCGCAGCCAACGCCTGCTATATGAAGGGCTTAAAGACAAACATCAGTTTGCCGATGTCAGATATACAGTGCGCTTATTCTACGAAATGCTGCTGAAATTTTACTAGATTAAATAGCTGCGTTAAATTTAATAGTAAGGCTTTATAATTTTAAAATTTAGCGGAGCGGATCGGCAAATTTAAAATTCCGTCTCCCTGAAATTTCGCCGAATCTATCATTAAATTTATCGTCTAAATTTCGTCCTTGCTTCATTAAATTTAAGAGTCCGTGTAAATTTAGAGAGTTTAGATTAAAGCATTTATCAAGCGCGAGCCCGCTTGATAATGCAGATGAGAAAGAGTAAATTTTTCGGGTTTAAACGCTCTTTTTTGCGTCATATACGAGGCAAAATAATACGGATGAGAAAGAGCGGAAAATACTCCGCTCTTTAAAGCTTTAGTTGCCGCTTAGATCAAATTTATACGCAGCTTGCAACCATATCTCGTTCTCGTCGAACTTCCTATTTACGCCGCTAGCGTAGTGGTCGCTCCTCTCAAGCGCAGTGTAGGTTACGCCCAAGCTTAGCCCCTTAACGGCCTTAGGAGCGTAGTTTGCCGTTACCGCCCAGCCCTCTACGTCCATGCTGGTGCCGACCTTTTGGCCCGCAGCCCCGCTAGCATTGATATTATTCGTGCCACCTACTCTGTCCTGATCGCCTTTTACGTAGTGTAGCGCAGTTTTGAAGCCATCTAGGCCAATAGCGCCGAAGTCGTAATCAAGCACGATCTTGTGCGTATCCATACCCGCATATCCCGTGAAGACGAACGGACCTCTAATAGGCAGCGCGGTGTATGATCCCGGGCCATTGCCGACGCCCAAAATAACGGCATCGTCATCGCTAACGGTCGTATAGGCATACGATAGACCGAATCCGAAAAACTCGCTAACCGAGACTCTTGCGCCGAACATATCGCCGTCAAGCCTTCTTGACTCCAGCCCTCCGTCCACGCGCGAGCTTTTGTAGTTAAGATCAAATCCTAGCTTTAAAACCTCGCCTACCGGCACTTTTATATTTGCCTCGGCAAGATACAAGCTAACGTCGCCGTCTTTTAATGCGTTAGCGGGTTTTACGTCCGTTACCGCTGCGTAAGCGCCGGTTAAAGTAGTATAAGGCAAGGATTTATTTTGAACGTATGCGGAGAAGATATTTTCAAATTTTACGGCGATAGGACCCGTCATATTACCCAAAATCACCCTATCTTTAAACAAAGGAGCTTTTCCTTCGCCTGCAGGAGCGCCCATAGCGGTTTTGCTCCTTCCTTGGAATTTATAAAACCATCCGCCCCACAAGGTAGTATCGGAGATATCTTTATTAGATATCGCCACGCCCTCGAAAGCTTCTTTAAACGCCCTCGTATAGTTGCCCGCAACGAGCGGAGTAACGACATATTGTCTTCCTGCTTTTATATCAGTATTTCCTATGCCGTATCCTAGGTATAATTCCGATAATACCGCACCTTTAGTATACCACTCCTTATCGTAGGCGATCTTATTGCTTGAGCCTACGTGATACGGCATCAACCAGCCTTGCCCGGTAAGCCCTATTCTAAAGCCGTAAAGAGGATCGGTGACATATCCAAGTTCAAGACCCACGCCGAATGCCTCGTAGTCGCTATCGCCCGTAGCGGTTTCGCCTCTATTATCTACGGTTTTATTGGCGTAAGTGGTCTTTACCGTTCCGCCAAACTTACCGTTAGTGATCGCCTCAGCTACGCTATCCGCCGCGCTTAGCGAGGATACCGCACATGCGCAAACCGCCGCAGCTAAACTTAGTTTGATTAGTTTCATTCGAAATCTCCTTTCATAAAGATTTATAAATATTTATAAAATGAATTATATCAAACAATCTCGCTGTTTGCGATAAAAAAGGGGAAAATTTAAAATAAAATTACGCAACTTTGTAAAGATTAAATTAATGAATAGTGAAATTTATCGCCCGATTTATGATTTCATGCTTTGGCGAAAATTTTTGGCTTGCGCCCCAACCTCGACTCGCGAATAAAAGCGATCGAAACCTCAAAATTTCTAAAACGTCAAACCGAGCCGCCGGATAAAATTTTTACTGAAATCAGAGAGTGAAATTCCGCCGCTTTTAAATTTTAAAATTTAAAAAGCTCGTGAAGTTTGCCTGCAGAAATTTCTCTTTAAATTTAAAACGCGGCTACATAGATATATGCAGCCGCGCGGAATGTTGCTAGCGGATCGAAGCCTTAAATTTAGATAATCTTATAGAGCCTTTGCGATCAGCTCGTTTACGTTTTTGATAAACTCGCTCGGGTTTTCCAGCTCCTGCCCCTCGCTAAGGCGCGCCAGATCGTAGATTATTTCAGACACTTGCGGCAGCATCAGTTTATCGGCCTGCAGCTTTTTGATGATCTCGTGATCTGCGTTGATCTCCAAAATCGGCTTTATTGGCGGCAGATTGCGGCCTCCCATCTGCTTAAGCAGCTGCTGCGTCGCAAAATCAGGATCGTTCTCGTCAAAAACAAGGCAGGAAAGCGAGCCGCTTAGACGCGATGAAATTTTAACGTCTTTGACGCGTTCGCCTAAAATTTCTTTGATCTTTGCGGCGATCTCTTTGGCTTGCGGCGTCGCAGCGTCGTCGCTCGAAGCCTCTTGCTTGATCGAAGTCGCGTTTTTTACAGGCGTTTTATCAAACTCAAAAACGCCAGGCATCACGATCGTATCGATCTCATCATCGCAGAGTAGCACCTCCGTACCCTCGGCGTTAAATTTTTCGATCAGAGGCGAGCTTTTAAGCATCGCGGCGCTGTTTCCCGCGATATAATAGATCTCTTTTTGCTCCGCGCCCATTTTTTCCTTATACTCGCTAAGCGTGATGAGTCCGTCTCGCAGGTTCGATTTGAAAAGACAAAGCTTTAAAATTTCCTCTTTGTTTGCGCCGAAGCCGTAAAGCCCCTCTTTCAGAACTTTGCCGAATAATTCGTAAAATTTTATGTATTTTTCGCGATCGCTTCGCAAAAGCTTTTCCAGCTCGGATAGAATTTTTTTCACGCTCTGTTCGCGGACGTAGGCTAGAATTCGATTTTCTTGTAAAATTTCGCGGCTTACGTTTAGCGGCAGATCCTCGACGTCCATTATGCCGCGTACGAAGCGCAGGTAGCTAGGCAGCAGCTCCTTAGCGTCGTCGGTGATAAAAACGCGCTTGACGTAGAGCTTCACGCCGCTTTGATAATCGACGCGGTATAGATCGAAAGGCTCGCTGCTCGGCACGTAAAAAAGCGTCGTGTATTCGTGCGTGCCCTCGGCCTTAGTGTGGATGTAAAACAGCGGATCGCCGCTGTCGTGGCTGATCTGCTTGTAAAATTCATTGTAATCGCTCGGTTTTAGGCTGCTTTTCGGCAGCTGCCAAAGCGCGCTCGCGCGGTTGATCTGGACGTTTTTAACCTCGCTATGTCCCTGCTCGCCCTCTTTTTGCGCGGGTACGTATTCTTCTTTATCCATGAAGATCGGATAGGGGATGTGATTGGAGTATTTTTTGATAATGCCTTCGAGCCTATAGCCGTCCAAAAACTCCTCATCTTTCATATGCAGGATTATCGTCGTGCCGAAGTCCTCTTTTTGTGCCTTTTCGATCGCGTAGTTGCTCGCGTCGCTGCTCCATTTATAGCCGTCCTGCGAGAGCGGCTTGCGGCTGATAACATCGATATGATCTGCTACCATAAACGCCGAATAAAACCCGACGCCGAACTGCCCGATGAGGTTGCTGTCCTTCGCCGCATCGCCGCTAAGGCTTGCCATAAAGCCCTTAGTGCCGCTGCGCGCGATGGTGCCTAGATTGCTCTCAAGCTCGGCTTCGTCCATACCGATGCCGTTGTCGCCGATGCTTAGCGTTTTGGCCTCCTTGTCGATCTTTATATCGATGCGCGGCACATACGAAAGCGCCTTGTAATCGTCGTTCGTAAGGCTTAGGTAGTTTAATTTATCCAGCGCGTCGCTTGCATTTGAGATAAGCTCGCGCAGGAAAATCTCCTTGTTTGAATAAAGCGAATGGATCATCAAATTTAGCAGATCATTCACTTCGGTCTTAAATTTTTTCTTTGCCATTATGCGGTCCTTTTTAAAAATTTTGGCAGATTATATCATGGAGTGCTAATCTTGTCAAGAGTAGAATAAATAAACTTGATATGAATACTATCAAGTTTTGGAAATTTACGCGCGCCCGAAGTATATGAAATTTAAACCCGGCTGTGGATTATACAGCGAGAACTAATCCGAATTTAACGGCGCATCTGCGCTAAATTTACAAATTCTTTTTAGTCGTCGTTTTTTGAAAATTTCAAAATAAGATGATATAATTCACCCAGCTTCGATGCGATTTTGATGATAAAACCGGGTGTTTGACTAAAACAAAATTTATCTAGCAAAAAGGATTTCATTTGAATAACGAAGAAATCATACAACGCATAAATGAGCTGAGAAAAAAGCGGGGCAAAAATTTAAAAAGCCCAAGTGAAACTGTCTGCGAAACGGATGTTAATGCAGATATGGATACGGACGCTGCCGCAAATTTGACCGAAAAATCAGACGCAGGTTCGGCAGTAAATTTAAGCCAAAAACCGAGCTCTAAGCCCTCCGTCGCTACCGCAAGAGATAAACAATCGATCAAAGACGCAGATCTCCGCACTCCGCACAAAAATCGCTCTATGCCGACAATACTCCCTCTCGTCATCGTATGTATAGTCGCGGTCTTTATAGCGATAAAAGCGCCTTTTCGCACAGAAATTTTGAACGAAACCCGAATTCCCATCAATCAAGCAAACGAAGACGCGAATAAAAATCCTAAAGAAATTTCTATTCGCACCAAAGATGGCACTTTAAAAATGAAAAATCCCGTAAGATTTCGCGAAGATTGTGACGGCGGAGACGGCGATGCCTGCGCCGTACTTTCGAGCCTTCTGCTACTAAATGGCGAAATTTCGCAAGAAGGCGCCAAAGATCTGCTTAAAAAAGGCTGCTACGAGCTTAGCGGCGGCGAAAGCTGCACGAGACTCGCAGGCTACGAGGATAGAGATTCTCAAGAGGGCAGAAATCTGTATAAAAAAGCATGCAAGCTCGGCAATGGCGAGGGCTGCTTTATGTTCGGTTACGTCGCGTATTTTGATGATGACGACAAAGAAGCGGGTACGCGATACTTTGAGCGATCGTGTGAGTTGCGATTTGCGGAGGCGTGCTATTTTCTAGTGGGAATTTATTCAAATGATCCGGCAAAATCGCAAAGATATCAGGCTCTGTTTGAAAAATATCAACAAGAAAACGACGATGCGATAATCAGCTTTAGGCGCAGATAATTTTACGGCTTAATGCACTTTTGCGCATTGCGTTTGCGGATTTAAATTTGCGCAAATCAAAAAAACGTCCGTCGCCTGCAAGCATGTAAATTTCAAATTTTTACTCAAACCGAAGCGCCGCGTAAAATTTACGCAAACGCAAAAGTCAAATTTAATCGGTTTATAAATTTAAAGCCTCGTGCAGAGGTCGCCTCAAATTTACGCAAGCGCGCCTGTGCTCTTTTAAATTTTACTCATCACATCGTCGATTATCGCTTGTGCGCCGTTTCGATCAGCAAGCTCAAGCAGTCCTTTGCTCGCTCGCGCCACGTCGAAGCTCTCAATCAAGCCCAAGATCCGCTCGCTGCTCGCATCCTCTTGACGTAAAATTTCGCAAAGTCCGCGCTCTTTAAGAAATTTCGCATTGTAAAACTGATGATCCGCCGCCGCGAACGGAAATGGCACGAATATCGCAGGCAGGCCGTTTGCGCAGAGTTCCCACAGCGTGCTGGCACCGCTGCGTCCGACGCAAAGATCGGCGCTTGCGATGAGCTCGTGCATGTTTTTGCAAAAGCCCACGAGCTGTACGTCAAGACCCTGCTGCGCGTAAATCTGCGAGATGCGCTCAAACTCGCGCTCGCCGCACTGATGGATCACGCCGTAGCCGAGGCTCAAAAGCTTAGGCGAAAGCCCCACGGCAAGCGAGTTAATAAAGCTCGCTCCCTGCGAGCCGCCCAAAAAGATGACCCTCTTAAGCGCCGTGCGCGGCCGCGCCGTCTCGAAAAAAATATCCGCGATCGGATAAGCAAACGCGGGCTTTTCATAGGAGCTGTAAAACATGCGCGCAAAGGGCCTCAGCAGGCGGTTGAGCCTCCCACAAACGGCGTTTTGCTCGTGTATAAAAAACGGCACGCGAGAAAGGATCGCCGCGATGGATGCGGGCGCCGAGCTGTATCCGCCCACGCTGATGAGCGCGCGGGCGCCGTTTTGCTTTAAAATTTTACGCGCCGCAAGCGAAAGGCGCAGGATATTTAGCAGCGAGGCTAGCTTGGCAAAGCCCTTTTTATCAACGACGCCCGAGCTTTGCAAAAAATAGGTGCGCGCGAAAAGCTCGCTATCTTCAAACCACGCGCGATCCTGCCCGCGGTTTGAGCCAATGAAGATCGTCTCGGTGCCCTGCTTCGCAAGATGGGCGACTAAATTTTTAGCGATTATCAGATGCCCGCCGGTGCCGCCGCCGCTGATTGCTATGACCATACTTTTCCTTTAAATTTATAAAATTTCGCACTTAAATTTAAGCCTCGGCGCGCTTCGGCGCAGAATTTCAAACGCAAAATTCGCCTCTAAATTTACGCCTAAATTTAAATCGCACTCGCCCAAAGCCTGTAAAAGCCTTAAAATTTAGCTCTTTTCGACGCCATCAAAACGAGCCCCACCGCAAACGAAGCCGCGAGCAGGTGGCTGCCGCCGTAGCTTAGAAACGGCACGGCGATGCCCTTAACCGGCGAGATCGACGTGATGCCGTAGGAGTTGATGATGAACGAAAAGAAAAACATAAAGCCGATACCCAGGCAGAAGAGGAAATTTACGTTACTCGGCGACTTACTCGCCGTCTGAAAGATGCGAAATAGCATCGCATAAAATAGCGCCACGATGAGCAAAATCCCGACAAATCCCCACTCCTCGGCGATGCCTGCGAGCACGAAGTCGGTATGTACCTCGCTTAGATAGCCGAGCTTAAAGCTTCCCAGCCCAAGCCCCTGCCCGAAAAACTCGCCGTTGTTTATCGCATTTAGCGAGTGTCCGACCTGATACGGCGCGCTAGCGTCCTCTATACGCAGCCCGGCAGCTGTCTCCGGCGACATAAACGACAGTACGAAATCCTGCACGCCGCCCCACCACGAGCGCACGCGATCTACCCTGTGCGCGCTCGTGACGATAAAAACGTAAGCAAGTCCCAAAATCCCCATAAAGCTAAAGCCGATGAGCTTGAAGCTAGTGCCCGCGAAAAGCGACATAAAAATCATCGTAAGCCCCAGCACCGCGACCTGCCCCAGATCGTTTTGCACGATAGCGACCAGGATCACCACAAAGCCGAAAAGCGCTACGTAAGGAAGTAGCGTCGCGATCTCGCGCCCGATGCTTTTTTTGGAGTGATCGAGTTTGCGCGAGAAGCTCCACGCCAAAAAGTAGATAAAGCCCACCTTGAAAAATTCCACCGGCGCGAGGTTAAAAAACGGCAGCCTGATCCAGCGCGCCGCACCGTTTACGTCGGCGACCAAGGACTTGGGCAAAAAGCCCATCGCGAGCATCAAAATCCCCATTATCGCAAAAAGCGACATACACACCGGCGTTAGGCATTTATCGGGGTTGGCGCGCGAGACAATCCACATCACCGAGATGCACGCGATCCCCACCGCGCACTGACGATAAAAAAAATGCAGTGGCGTAGCGCCCAGCAAAAGCACCGTATATGAGCTCAACGACAGCGAAAATATCATGCCGATCGTAATGAGCGCGCAGGTGAAGTAGTATAGCCATTTATCGGTTCTCAATCGTCTCTCCGTTTTAAAATTTATTCGCATTTACGCGCGCCGTGCACGCTTCGTCCGCCGCACGAGGCTCAAACCTCGCATCGCGCCCGTGCCGCACGGCGCCGATCGTGGCACTGCCTTTTAAAAAGCATACGGCACGACCACGTATTATTGTCTTTTGGCACGCAGCACGATCGTGCGTCTTTGGCGCACGGCGCACATTCTATTTTCGCACATAAGGCGGCTTTGCGGTGCATGCTGCAGGATAGTACGCCACAAGGTACGATCTCTCGTTATCCCGTAAGACGCGTATTGCCTACGCTCTATTCTAACATATCGCGACGACTTTCGACGCACGCTGCAGATAGAGCGCCGCAAAACACAATCCACGCCGCTTTTTAAGCGTGCATTTTACTCTCGCGTATCGCGCAGCCTTTCGACACGCTACCACGCCGTAGAGCGCAACCTCGCACTATCTTTTAATACACAGGCGGGTGCATTCTACTCTAGCAGGCGTATTGCGGCGACTTTCGGCGCGCGATACAAGGTCACAAACCGCAACCACGCAAAATCGTACACGAATAGCGCGTGGTAGTTGCAAAATTTTACGCCGCAACATCATTGCAAACGCGCTCGCGTGCCGATCGATTTTCAGCGCTCGGACGATGTAAAACGCGCCGCATCTTATAATACAGCCACACTGAAAAATGCAACTTGGCTACAAAAACGCGTTTGTACTTGCAGTCGGTGCAAAATTTCGTTTTAAATTTATTTGCCGCTACGGCGCAAATTTCATTAAATTTATGCGCACAGCGATAAATTCTGTTCTAGAATTTTACGTCGCAGAGCATTTGTAAGCACTCGCTCGCAAAACATACCGCAAATGCAGTTGCACTACGAAACACGCCCGACAAAACACCGCGCGCCAAACAGCTTGTCGCGCGGCTTGCTACACAACGGTTTTTGGCGTGCGACACGGGTACTCGCGCTGCAAATCAGCCGCTGCGAACGACTGCGATACTCCGCTACTAGCCTTCAGCGCGCGACCAACTTCTCACTCATATACTCGCGCGCCGCAAGCCAAGCCTGCGGCAACTTCTCCTGCTTGTGCAGTCGCAAGACACTTCATATCGGCGCGGCGTGATTTAAAATTCAGGTCCGTTGCGGCAAATTTTAAAATTTCAAAATTCCAAAACCCTAAAAAAGCGAAATTTTAAATTCTGCAGGGCTCTATAAATTTATAAAATTTAAAATCGCAAAATTTTTAGCGCTCAATCTTTAAATTTTAAACCCCGCCCTGTTTCTACTCCGCTTGCACTCTAAAATTTCACGCCGCGATTAAAATTTGGCGCCAAGAACACAGCTCGCAATTAAACTACACCTTATAAATTTAGACAGCGAACACGCCACAAATGCAAGCTGCAAAACGCGCTGTTTGCACCGCGCTACATCCATCTTTAAAGCGCCGCCGCACCGCAAAGAACTTTGACACATCCTCGCATCCGTATAAACCGTCCGCCTTGTTGCAGCCACAGAAGCACAAGCACAAGCTGCAGAACGCGCAAATTTTAAAATTTAAAATCCGCCATGCAGATCAAAAAATTTTAAAATTCCATCGCTTCAAATCCGATAAATTTTAAAATTTTACCGATGCAGATCGATTAAATTTTAAAATTCCGACGCCGTAAGTCTAATAAATTTTAAAATTTCGCCGCTTAAATTTTATCGAAATTTTAAAGCTCATTTGATTATGTCGCGCTGACCTTTGGCGTTGATCTCGCTTAAAACGCCCATCTGCTCGAGCTGCTCGATGATCGTCGCGGCGCGGTTGTATCCGATGCGCAAGCGGCGCTGCAGGTAGCTGATCGAGGTCTTCTCCTCCTCCAAAACAATCGCCTTCGCCTCGTCATAAAGCTCGTCAAGCACGATATTTTGCGGATTGATTATGCCGCCTTCTTGCTTGGCGCCCTCGTTTTCGATCAAAAATCTCTCGTCATAAACGACGCTTTCTTGCGCCTTTAAAAATTCCGCGATCTTGTTGATCTCATTCTCGGTCGTAAACGGCGCGTGCAGACGGATGAGTCCCGGCGCGGTAGGCGGCGTAAAGAGCATATCGCCTCGCCCAAGCAGGCTGTCTGCGCCCATCTGATCCAAAATCACCTTGCTATCGACCTTCGAGCCCACTCGGAAGCTGATGCGGCTAGGTAGATTCGCCTTTATCAGCCCCGTGACGACGTCCACGCTAGGGCGCTGCGTCGCTACGATGAGATGGATGCCGCTGGCACGCGCCATCTGCGCCAGACGCGCGATGTAATGCTCTACGTCCTTGCCGCTCGTCATCATCAGATCCGCGAGTTCGTCGATGATAACGACGATGTAAGGCAAAATTTCGCCCCCCTCGCGCAGCATCTTTTCGTTGTAGTTGTCGATATTTTTCGTCCTGTTTTGTGCCATGAGCGAATAGCGCTGCTCCATCTCTGAAACGAGGTTGCTTAGCGCGATGATCGCCTGCTTAGGCTGCGTGATTACGGGCGTTAGCAGGTGCGGGATGTCGTTGTAGATGCTAAACTCGAGCATCTTCGGATCAATCATTATGAGACGCAGGCTTTTGGGTGAGTTGCGATACAAAAGGCTAAGCAGCATGGCGTTGATGCCCACGCTCTTGCCGCTTCCGGTGGTGCCTGCGATGAGAAGGTGCGGCAGCTTCTTAAGATCAGTGACGAAGGGCTGGCCCACGATGTCCTTGCCAAGCACGATGGTAAGCGGGCTGGAGGCACTTTTAAACACGTCGCTTTCTAAAATTTCGCGCAGATAGATCGTATCGATATTTTGATTAGGGATCTCGATACCCACGACATCTTTGCCAGGAACCGGCGCCTGGATGCGGATGGTCTGCGCCCTAAGAGCCATCGCCAGATCGTCTTGCAGCGTTAGAATTTTACTTACCTTAATGTGCGCGGCGGGGCGAAACTCAAATGTCGTAACGACCGGGCCCGAATAAGTCCGCACCACGTCGCCGTCGATCTTAAATTTACGCAGTTTATCGAGCAGGTCGTAAATTTTACGATCGATCTCGCTCTCGTCGATGCTACTTTTCTTTTTCGGCGGCAGGTTTAAAAAATCAAGCGGCGGCAGCTTAAAATCCTTGGGCTTAGCCACCCTGCCCTTGTCGAGCTGATCCAAAAGCCTTTTGTTTTCGGCGACCTCGCTTAGGCGCTCGACCCTTTTTAGTCTGCTCGGCTTTCCCTTTTGCGGTATTTTAAGCTCGCGTTCAGCGGAAGCCTGCGGACCCTGCGCGTCACCGAAATTCTGCTTATTCTCGGGCTCGCGAGCATCGTTTAAATTTTGTAAATTTTGCTCGCCTTCAAAACCACATCCGCTTGCACCCTGCTCCGCAAAACCGCTCTGTCTCGCCGAACTGTCCTCTGTGCTCAAAGCGTTAAAATTTTCCGCACCTCTCAAGCTCTGCGCAGACGAATACCTTGCGAGCCCGCCTCTTTGTACCGCATCTGCGTCGCTAGCAAAATCGTCTCCAATTTCATCCTGCGAGCTTTCATCTCTTGAGCCAATAAAGCAGTTTTTGATGATGTCGGTAAAACGGTCTTCAAATATGAGCACTAGCGAAAGCACAAAAATCGTAATATTAAAAATCCACACGCCGACGCTTCCGATCATTCGCCTAAGCCCGTCCACCGCGAAGCTACCGACTGCTCCGCCGCTAGCGCCGAAGAGACTCGACTGCACCATCAAAATGGTAAAAAACAGCAAAATCGCGCCAATGCTAAACTCAAAAAATCTAAAGTCAAAACCGCGAAAATGCTTATAGGCTACGTATGCTAAGGCGAGCAAAAATAGCGGATAGATGTATGCAAAATAGCCGAATAGCTGGGTATTAAATGAGCGGATGGCATTGCCGGCGCTGCCTACAAGCGCGGAATCGGGCGCAATAGTAGCAAGCCCAAAAAATATTATGATAGCCGATATGACGATAAAATATACTTCTTTGATTATGATAGATCCTTAAATTTAAAGCGGTATTTTAGCCAAACGAAGGTTAAAATTTTATTTGAAGGATGAAATTTTAATGCTTTGATAAAATTCCGCGCCCTCACAGGCGCGGAATTAAAGGAGTTAGTTTTTGACGGCTTTGCCCAGATCCCACATAGGCATAAAGATACCAAGAGCCAAAAGAAGAACCATGCCCGCCATAAAAAATAGCATGATCGGCTCTACGTAGCTTGAGATATTATCGATGATATCATCGAATTTCTCTTTATAATAATCCGTGACGTTACCGAGCATCTTATCGAGGTTACCGGCCTGCTCGCCCGCGCTGATCATCTGAATAAGCATACTCTCATAAAGCCCTGTATTGTTAAACGCCTCGGTTAGGCTCACGCCTTGCTGCACGGCAATTTTAACAGTAGAGAGTTTCTCTTTTAAAGTATGATTATCCACCATTAAAACAGATGTATCTAGTGCATCTGCGATAGGAATACCCGCTCGCACAAGCTCTGTAAAAATAAGCATAAATCGCGACATCGTCGAGAAAAATATGATCTTACCGAATAGATAGACCTTTAAAATCGTCTTGTCAAAGCCCTTTTTAAACTCGGGATTATTGCGATATGCCCATCTAAGAGCTATAATAGTGCCTATAATGCCCGCTAAAACAAAAATTCCATAATTATTAAGAGTGCTTTCGATACCAAGTAGAATTCTAGTAGGTAGTGGCAAATCTGCGCCCAAATCCTCAAAAATCTCGCGGAATTTCGGCACGACATACATCATCAAAACCGAAAACGCAATCGCCATAACGATCATAAGGATCATCGGATAACGCATCGCCTTTTTAAATTTACGCTGGTTTTCCCAAAGCTCTTGAAGCATAGCGGCAAGCTTGGCTAGGGATTCTGCCATATTACCGGTTGCTTCGCCCAGACTTACCATCGCAACGACGACATCGCCAAGCTGACCTCTAAATTTCTCCGTAGATTCGGTCAAACTAAGACCTGCATTAAGATCATCGTTCATAGCGCTAAAAATCTCTTTTAGCGTCTTATCTTCTGCCGCCCTTGCGACCTCTTTGATCGAGTCGTGGATTGAAATTCCGGCATTTGTCATAACGGAAAGCTGCCTGATCGACGCTACTAACGGCAGCGTTCTAACTCTTCCGCTACCACCTAGCATGCGCGAAACCTGCGCCTTAAAATCGCCGCCCGTATTGGCTACAACCTGGGTTTCACCTCTTTTTACGATCGTCCCGCCTACGCGCTGCTTCATGAGGTTGTTTGCTTGCACCTTATCGCTAGCTTGCAAAAACATCTTCCTTCTTGCGCCCTTGGCGTTGTATTCAACTTCTAATTGCTTTTTCATTGTTTAGCCACCCTATAAATTTCTTCTATACTAGTTACTCCGCGCGCAGCACGTATAACACCATCTTCAAACATATCTATAAAACCCTCCTCCTTCGCTAAGGCTCTCATATCGTCCTTTGAGCCACCGTTAGCGATCAAGCTCTGCATTTTATCGGTAATAGGTAAAATTTCACTAATCATCTCACGCCCCATATAGCCCGTTTGACCGCATTGATCACAACCTACAGCCTTAAAAAATGTGTATTTTTCAGGCAAAAATTCCTTCAGCTGATCAAGCATTGATTTAGGCAGATTCGTAGGCTGCTTGCAGTGCGGGCAAAGCTTTCGCACGAGACGCTGTGCCTCTACTGCAATGAGCGCACCACTTATGAGGTAGGCCTCTATACCCATATCCACTATTCGCGGGATCGCACTAACGGCGTCGTTGGTGTGTAGGGTCGAGAAAACCAAGTGTCCCGTAAGAGCAGCCTGGATCGCGATCCTAAGGGTCTCTTGATCACGGATCTCACCGATCATTATGATGTCGGGGTCTTGTCTTAAGATCGAGCGCAATGCTGAAGCGAAGGTAAGACCCGCTTTTTCGTTAACTTGGACTTGTTGGATTAAATTTACTTGATACTCGACCGGATCTTCTACGGTAATGACCTTAGTATCGATATTTTTAATATCGTTTAGCGCCGCATATAGCGTCGTAGACTTACCGCTTCCCGTAGGTCCGGTAACCAAGATAATACCATATGGAGCCTTCATAGCGTTATTAAATTTCTTAAAGCTATCAGGGTGCATGCCGAGCTTTTCCAGGCTTATGATAACTTTGGATTTATCTAGAATACGCATAACTGTAGATTCGCCGTTGATAATAGGCAGTGTCGAGATACGAAAGTCGTATTCGCGACCTGAAATTTTCATACTAAACCTACCGTCCTGCGGCTTGCGGCGCTCGGCAATATCCATATTCGAAAGTAGCTTCAATCGGCTTACTAGCGGTGGATAGATATCTTTATCAAAGATAAAAATTTCAGCGAGCATTCCGTCGATTCTGGTACGCACGACGCAGTTATTCTCGGTAGGCTCGATGTGAATATCACTACCGCGCATCTTAATAGACTGGCTGATTATCATCTCAATGAGCTTCAAAATCGCCGAGGTATCATCGCTGCTTCCGCTACCGCCAGTGTTGGCGAGCTCTTTGCGGATCTCTGCTACGAGCCCCTTAATACTCTCTGAAAGCTCAAGCTTAGATAGATATTTATTTACTTGATTTGGATCGGCTACTACGATTTTAAGCAGCTGTTTACTAAACATAGCCTGCGCTTTATCTTGCGACTCAAGATTAAACGGATCAGAAAAAGCAACGTAAATATTCAGATCATCCGCTTTAACCGGTATCACGCCGTATCTTTTAAGCTGTGCGGTAGGAGTGCGTTCTGATAGCCTAAAGTCTATGTCAATATCGTCTAAATTCATATACGACAGATTCATCTTTTTAGCTAGAATTTGCAAAAATTCCTTCGGATCCATCGAAAATTTTTCGCTTATATCGTCAAATTCTATCTGACGACGCTTGTATAACTCAACTAAAATCGAGCAAAAATCATCCTGGCTTAGATAGTTATCTCCGACTAAAACCTCGCCTAGCGTCAAGCCGATATCCATCTTGTCCTTTATTTCCGGAACAACGGTGCTAGTAAGGATATTGTTTCTTATTAAAATCGCAACAATCTGCTCTTCAATCTTCGTCATCGCAATCACCAATAAATTTTAATCGAGCTAAGCTTATCGCCAGCATAAATTGCAATTACCATCTTTTTTACCCCTTCCTCTTCTTTGATAAAAAGCTCGGCACGCTCGCCGTTTTCTAGGGTAAAGACATACGTATCACTCTTTTTTACGTATGCTCTCTCCGTAAATTTATCAAAAATTTCAGATAAAATATAATTAATTTTAGGCGTTCTTATATAGCTTATGTCTACGCCGTCGCAAAGCGCCAAATAAAGCATCTTTTTTTGAAAAATTATGGTCGAATAAAGAGAAGCATTCTCGCGAGCCTCTTTCGTCTTATAAAGCATCACCGTAGGCACGACAAGCTCATTTACTTTGTCCATCTTCAGGCACGCTTTAGCATACATATTTGCAAGCGCCTCGCTTTGTTCTTCAATGAATAAATTTCGCACGCTTTCTTGGCAGATACGGTTATACTGACCGATCTGATCCCAGTTGCGCACATCATCGGCGCTAACTGCAAATAACAACGCGATCGCAAAAGCTAAAATATATAAAATTTTCATAGTTTATCGCTTCTTATCTTTGAAATGAGGTTAGAAATTTCGCTATTTTTCGCCTTTGCATTAAAGGTTTCAAGAGCGTAAAGCGCGTCTTCTTTACGACCCTTTTTATAATTGGCTTTAGCAAAAATTATCCAGCTGGCGACGTTGTCCTTATCAAGCTCATTTGACGTAAGAGCCCATTTGATCGCATTGTCGTAGTCTTTCTTATTATACGCTTCTTCGGCTAGCGATAGCGAATACTCAATCTTATTCGTCGCGTAAAATTTGCTCTCCAAGCTCTGCTTGTCTTCGCTTAAATTTGAAGTTTTTATCTCAATTCTAGAACTTAGTGGAGCGCTTGCAGTATTTGTAGAACCTCCAGAGAAATTTGATTTAGGCGGCAATGGAGCACGCCCAAAATCTATAACCTCGTTTTTAGGCGGCTGATTTGCGAAAGCTGCGTTATTGGTATTAGGTACGTTAAACGTAGGAACATTTTGATTGCCAAAATTCTGATTGCCAAAATTTTGACCGCCGAAATTTTGCGCCTGAGCCTGCCCGCCATAGTTTCCGCCATTTTCGTAATTATTGGTTATCTTAAACCCACCGGAATCCTCGCTGGATAGCACACCCACATCGTTTAAATTTAAGCTTGGGCGTTCCTTTTCGTGCTTAGAAGTACGGGCAACTTTCGGCGCGCTAATGTTGTAATCCTCTTTGGAGATATTATTTTGCACTGCAAGATCTGCCGCCTGCTGCTCGGCATCATTAGCAGAATTTGAAGCACCGCCCTTGTCCTCAATATTTTGATTGATACTTGCCATACTGACGCTATCACTATCTTTAAGCAGCCAAAATATCGCTCCGATCGCAACCGAGATCAATATCAAAAGCCCCAAAATCGTCTTGTCGAATCTCAATACGAAATTCGGCTTAGATTTCAGGAAAGAAAACTGCTTTCTATTTTTGTTATACTCTTCCCATTTTTTTTCAAGTTCGTTTACTTCGTAAAATTCAAGCATTTATTATCCCCGAGCCTATCGCTGCCATCTCTATAATTTTATTATTAATCTGCGAAAAACTAATTTCCGTAGGTTTATTTACTTCGTAATACTCAAAAAGCTCATACATCTTATACATAAGCTTGTTGATGTTCCTCATGTTGCCGTCCGTTAAATTTAAAATCAAATCGAAATTATCGTCGCTAAACATAAAATAGTATTGTTGAAAGCCATGAAGCACAAGCTTCTTTTCAATATACAGCTTGACTTCGCCTAAATTTGAATTAGGAAGCTCGATGCTCTCCCAAATTCTGGTTTTAAAATAATCCTTTGCGAGGCGATCTTCCTCGTCCGTCTTATGAACCGTAAATAAAAATTTAAATAGTCTCGTATCTGCCATAAGGCGAATTTTTTCTATCAAATTCCCAGGATACAGCTGAGCCTCATCAAGCAAAATAACGACCTGCTCTACCGCTCCGACATTGGTAGAGATGCCAAACCTTTCTCTATAAATCCGCATAAAATTTTCATAATTATCAATCGGCTCGCTAGGAGTAGAATGAAAAATCTGCGAATAAAGCTCTAAGAAAAATTCTTTCTCATCAAAAAACGGTTGCGGTACAAATACGACTCTTACCTTTTTTTCAAGATCGACCTTGATCTTATTAAGCAAAAATGTTTTGCCGCAACCCGGTTTGCCGTAGAAAAGTATAAGTTTTAACGGCTTTTGCAAAGCATTTAAAATTTTATGATAAGCAAGGGTAGATTTATCGAGATTAACGAAGTCCGAGACTTCGTTATCCTCGATAAAAATCTCCTTGATCGCCGTATAATTATTACTCATTTTCGTAGATGGATTTTGAGTAACCTAGCTCTTTAAGCGAAGTAGCAAGCGGCGCGCCAGTATTGTCGATGATATGTGGAGTTACTACGAAGATTAGCTCCGACGTGCTCAAAACATCGGCAGTGCTTTTGAAAAGATTTCCGATTAGCGGAATTTCAGCTAGCACAGGCACCCTAGTGTTATTCTTGGACTTAGTTGCGCCGATTAAACCGCCTAAAATTACAGTATCGCCATCATCTACCCAAACTACACTAGAGAGTTTCTTTTGCAAAGTATCAGGTGCGATATCTCTTCTGCCATTCTCTCTCCTTACATTATCTTCCGCATATTTAAGAGAACTTAAAGATGGATTAATTCGCAACATAATCCTATTATCATCTGAAATTTCAGGCAAGATATTCAAAAGAATACCTACAAAGATCGAATACTGATCATCCGACTGAGTATCTCCACCTTGATAATCACCTGTAGTAGTGGATTTCAATACGTAGTTAATGGTATCACCTACGGAGATAATAGCTGGCTGATTATTCATCGTAGTTACTTTAGGACTAGATATGATTTTGGTTTTGCCCTTAGTCTCTAGGAAATTAATTAAACCGTCGATATTAAAATTTAGATTAGCCCCTATCGTCCAAGTTCCGTGAGTATCGCTAGCCTTTCCTCTATTTCCGTTATCTATGTGATAGCCTGAAAGTTTCTTTGGATCCCCGCCCACATAGGTATTAAATCCTAGTTGAAATTTACTCCAATCAATACCAGTAGTGTATTCGTTATTTAGCTCGACAGATATGATATTTACGTCTAGCAAGACTTGGCGACTAAGGCGTTTTTGCATACCGCTTAGATATCTATCGACGCGAGCTATCTGAGACTTCATAGCAGTAACGGTTACCAAACCGGCATTTTGATTTATAATAGGAGCGACTGCGACATATTTTTCGGTACCGTTATTTAGAACAGAGGTGATTTCCTCGCTAATCTTCTCCCAAAAATCGAATTTCTCTTTGGTAGTGATCTTATTATCTTCTTTATTTTCTTTATCGTCACTATCATCCACTTTTGTAGGTGCGGAATCGACAGAAGATTTAGTAACAGCAGTACCTTCTCTAATAGAAGTGATGTAATCCACTTTAAAAGTCCTAGTCTCTAGCGCTGAAATTTTTAATATGCCATGAGAATACTCATAGCTTAAATTATTCTCTTTTATGAGTAGATCTAAAACTTCGCGTAAAGAAAGGTCTTTGATGCTTACGCCTTGCAGTGGCTTACTCATCTCCTCTTGAGCGATAGCATCTTTTGCTACCACTGAGAAGCGGCACATATCAGATAGCTGAGTTAGCATCTCGTTTAGCGTAACGGTATCGTTAATCTTAATATTTAGCGCCTTCCTATCGCAGTTACCTGCAGTTGCGGGAGCGGCATATAGACTAGTAGCCGTAACAGACAAAGCAAGCATAGCGGCTATGCTAAGCTTTTTACTTATATGTAATAATGACATTTTGACTTCCTTGTTTTAGTGTTAGTTCGACTTTATTTTCATCGTCGTTGGTAATAATAACGCTATTACCCGTTATTTGCACGATCTTATATGAGCCTACATACTCGCCCAAACCATACCACTTATCGTTTAGCTTAACCTTATCGCCCATAATACCTACTAGCTGATAACCTAGGTCCACCTGCTGATTAGCTTCTCTAGGTGCATTAGCTTCTTTAGGATAAAACGGATCTTGCAAAGAAGCTATCTGCTCATCGCTAAGACCCACTCTAGGCTTACTAAGATCATCGAATATCGCATCGTACTTAGCTTTATAGGCTCCATTACTAGGCGCCACCGTCTGATTATTATCTACAGCAAATAGAGCAGTAGAAAGTAGCAAAGAGCATAAAATTAACTTTTTCATTAGTAATTTACTCCCCAGATAGATATACCGATGCTTCCACCGATTTTGCCATTTTTAGTGGCATTGATATCCATCTTATTTACATCTACGATCATCTCCGATTGTTCTATAAGATTGATATACCTAAGGACGTTCGAAAATGCTCCTTCAAATTTCACATCTATATCCAGCAAGGCTTCAGGCTGAAAAATTTGTTTGATGCTAGGCTCTCTTCTATCGCTGTGAATAGCGTAAATTTTAATATTGTTATTCTCTGCGATCGTTGAGAGGCTATCCATAAATTTAGCCCAGTTCTTTTCATTATAGGTAAGCTTTGAAATTTCTTTTAGCTTGCCGTCTAGATACCCACGCTCTTCAATAATATTGTTAAGGTTGGTCCTAGCACCATTGAGGATATTGCGTTTATTATTAACAAAAGCATCAGGATCACCGCCAAAAAACTCGTTATATTCTCTTTGTGCGCCTTCAAGCTTAGTCGTGGCAGTACTTAGATTAGTTTCGCTCTTCTCTAAATACGGATCGGCTTGCTGACTTAAAATAAAGTAAGCTACCACACCTACAAACAATAAAGCTATGTAAAAATAGTTATTTGCACTATTCCCCTTGGAGGCAAACCATTGATCAAGTTGATCTAATGAACTTTTCTTTTTCATTATCTAACCTCCACACTGATATTGCTATCGTAAAAGACAGTTTTATTACCCTCTTGTAGCGCGATTGTTTTAGTATCCACGCCATACACCTCTTTTTTACTGATATCCTCTAAAAGCTCAGTCATCTGCTTATCGTTTTTGGTGCGCACCTGAACAGTTAGAGTCCTATTCTCATCACCGATCCTAACCATATTGCCCTTATTTTTAACGACCATATTGGTTAGCTCGAAAATAGAAACACCCTTCATAGCGTAATTGTTTTTCTTATCTAAGATGGCATTAATTAGATCGCGCCTGTCGTTAAGCTCCTTGCCGCTCTTAGCAGCCTGGGCATTTACCTCTTTAGTCTCTTTATCCAAACGCGCACTTTCAGTTCTAGCAGGACCCATCTTTTCCTCTAAACCTTTATATTCGCTAGTTTTATCATCAGCTACCATATTATTATAATAGCCGTAGCCGAAGTTATACGCAGGATACACAGCCCCAAGTAAGCAACCTAACAACATATAGCCTATCAGCTTGCCGGTTGATCTTTGGGTCAAAGGCGGAGGTCTCATAAACGGCGAGTAGTTGTGATCGTCGTCTTTGGTAACCAAATAATCTTGACCTACCAAAAACATCAAAATATCTAGCTGAGTGAGCGGATAATCTTTTGCGTTGATTGCAACGTTAAAATTAAAATCCTTGTATCTTAGCTTTAGATTATTTTCAACAAAAACCTCGATCGCAGGAATTTTACCGATATCCGTTCCGATATAGACATTTTGAATATTGACGTTGTAAATTTTACTAATACCGTTTAACACGTCATTGATGTAGTAAAACATATCGTCAAAAATTTGGATCATATAATCGCGTTCGGTCGGATTTTCTAAATTTACTCCCTGCTTGGAAAGCAATCTATAAAAACTCTCTTCATCGACTCTACTGCCGACTAGCTCAACATATTTTTCATGCAAGAATTTTAGGTTATATCTTACTTGACGAGATTGAAAATATTCGCCGTTTTGATACACTACCAAAAACGCATCGTCGCGCTGCAAGTAGATGAAGCAGTCGATTCCGTCGCGAGTTAGGACGCCTCTATTATACAAGCCCTCGTATAAAAACGGAGCCATAGCCACATAGTCGATGTAGTTCGTCCTAGCGGCGATCGCATCGAATTCTGAAGTGAGTTTGGCATTATCTACGACGAAAACATTAAAAATTCTATCGTCGCCGCCAGCGCCTATTACCTCACTATAGGTGATTTTGTAATCCAAAGCGGTGTCAAGCCCCAGCTCCTCATACACCTTAACGACGATCGCATCTAAAAGATCCGCGTCCTCTACCGATCTGCTTATCTCGACCGTCGCAGTCATTATATCCTTATACGGAATATATGAGACGTAAGTTTCCTTCGCACGATTCGCTTTTGAGAAGTCGTGCTCGAAAACTTCATTCTCACTTAGACCGAATATGGTTTGCGTGACTTTGTTAATCGCAACAATCGAACTAGCATTTTTACTATTCTTTGCCATAACACTCCACTTCCAAATGAAATTTTCTACGCTGCTAATACTAATAGAAATAAAATAAAATGTCAATAGATAAAATCGGTTTTTACCCTAAATTCGTCATTTTTCCAGCTTTTTTTTACAAAAACCGTTAATTTTAAGTAAATTTTGACCTTAGAAAAATTTGAAATTAACTTTTTGGCTCGAATTCCGATCCGTTTGATCGCCTCGCCGTTTTTGCCGATTAACATCTCTTTGTGTGAATTGCTGTCCGTTATGATCCGCGCATATACCGAGATCAGACCGGGTTTTTCCACCACTTTTTCCATCACGACGTCGCTGCAATACGGGATCTCGTCGCTCATACTCTCAAAGATCGCCTCAAGTATGAAGTCGCGGTAAATTTCGCGCTCGTTGGTCGCGCTTAAAATTTCAGGATCGTAAAAGTACTCATGCTCGGGCAAAATTTTACAAATTTCATCCAAAACCTGCTTTTTATAGACCCTTTTTTTGATGCTAACGGGGATTATCGCTTCGAATTTATCGGTAAATTTTTGATATTGCAGCAGCTTTTGCACGATCTTTTCGTCGTTTGCTTCGTCTATTTTGGTTAGAATCACGATGTGTTTGGTGCTGGGGTTTAAATTTAAAAATTTCTCGTATTCTGAGGTATCGTCGTGCACGGGCGCCAAAAACAGCACCAGATCGCAGCCCTCAATCGCCCCGAGCGCCACTTCGACCATCAGCTTATTCATCAGCTTGGTGCTTTCGTGCAGCCCCGGCGTGTCCGTGAAAATCACCTGATCTGCGCCGTTCATCGCGATGCCGTTAATCTTACGGCGCGTGGCGTTGATCTTGTGTGAGACGAGCGAAATTTTCTCGCCGCAGAGGTAGTTTAACAGCGAGCTCTTGCCCGCATTGGTCCGCCCGATGAGCGTTACAAATCCGCTTTTCATATTTTCCTTAAATTTATAAATTTTATCCTGTTCGCGACCGCAGCGTTAAGCTCTTGCGGGTAAATTCTAAAATCTAGTTTTGCGCAGGCTGGCTCTTGCACAAGCGGTTGAAATTTGAAATTCTGCCATCACATAAGCGGATAAAATTTAAAATTTCAAGCTGCACGGTAGCGCTAAATTTTACCCGCCTCGGCGCAGAATTCTATCCACTTTAAATCTCGCGAGCTGTAAATTCTGCAGCTTTGTAAATATTATCTACGAAATTTTAAATTTCATCCCACGACGACATTATATATAGTCCGCGCCGCGCAGAATTAAATCATCCTTGAAATTTTACAATCTTAAAATTTCAAAGCATCGTCAAATTTAAAAGGACGAAATTCTGCGCATTTTAAAATTCCGCTACATTTTGCGCCCGAAATTCCAGCGCTTTGCAAATTCTAAGAGCGCATAATTTTCGCTATCCGCAAAATTCCGCGACTCTGCAGAATTCTAAGAGTAGCTACCGTGCCGCCTTATAAAATGTATTTCGCCAGATCCTCGTCGCTTGCGATGTCTGCGAGCTTTTCGCTTACGAGCTTTTCATCCACGACGATCTTTTGCCCTTTAAACTTATCCGCCTCAAAGCTGATATCCTCAAGCACCTTTTCCATTATAGTATGCAGCCTTCTAGCGCCGATGTCTTCTACTTTTTCGTTCGTGCTCGCCGCAAATTTCGCGATCGCTTTAACCCCGTCCTCGCTAAATTCCAGCTCCACGCCCTCGGTCTTTAAAAGCGCCGAGTACTGTTTAAGAAGCGAATTTTTGGGCTTAGTTAAAATTTCGCACAGCGCCGCCTCGTCCAAGCTGTCAAGCTCGACGCGAAGCGGGAAGCGCCCCTGAAGCTCGGGTATGAGATCGCTCGGCTTGCTGATATGAAAGGCGCCCGCGGCGATAAAAAGGATGTGATCGGTGTCGATATTGCCGAATTTCGTGCTTACGCTGCTGCCCTCCACGATCGGGAGCAGATCGCGCTGCACCCCCTCTTTGCTCGGATCCTGCCTGCCGCTATTACCGCTTGAGACAGCCACCTTATCGATCTCGTCGATAAAGATAATACCCTCATTTTGCGCGCGCCTAACGGCTTCGGCTTTGATACTCTCCATATCTAAGACCTTCTCGCTAGCCTCGCTTTTGAGGGCAACTTTGGCGTCTTTGACCTTCATCTCTTTTTTGCTTTTGCGCGTCGAAATTCCGATTACTTTGATGAAGCTTTCCTGCATATTCGCCATCTCGGGCGGCAAATTCGGATTTGACTCAAGCGCGTTTTCGCTTACTTCGATCTCGATACTAAGATCATCCAGATCGCCGCGCTCGAGCTTGGCCGCCATCTTTTCGTAGCTTTTTTCGTAATCTGCGATCTTCTCCTCGCTCGCGCCGCGCGGAAGCGGCGGAAGGACTTTTTCTAAAATTTTACGCTTGATGTAATCATCGATCTTGTCTTTGTTTTTTTCAAATTCCTCGCCGCGCACTAAATTTACCGACGCGGCAGCCAGATCGCGCACCATGCTCTCCACGTCGCGCCCCACGAAGCCTACTTCAGTATATTTGCTCGCCTCGACCTTAATAAAAGGAAGCCCGAACATCTTCGAAAGCCTGCGCGCGATCTCGGTCTTACCTACGCCGGTAGATCCGATCATTAGGATGTTTTTGGGCATCACCTCGTTTTTCATCTCATCTTCAAGCGCCATTCTACGGTAGCGATTTCGCAAAGCCACCGCTATCGTGCGTTTGGCGCTATTTTGTCCGATTATATATTCGTCTAGTTTTTCTACGATCTGCTTTGGCGTCATCATCTCTTTTCGTCCCAAATTACGTATGTTTTGATGTTTTCGTTCGTGTAAATGCAAATCTCACCCGCGATTTTAAGGCTTTGCTTTACGAGCTCTTCCTCGTCTAGGCTTGCAAATTTATCCAAAGCTCGCGCCGCGCTAAGAGCGTAATTCCCGCCGCTTCCGATCGCTGCGATCTTGCCGTCATCCGGCTCTACCACGTCGCCCGTGCCGCTAAGCAGAAAGATATTTTTGCGATCCAGCACCAGCATCATCGCTTCGAGCTTTCGCAGATATTTATCCTTGCGCCACTGCTTGCTAAATTCTATCACCGCCCTTAAAAGATCGCCCTTTGCGCCATCTAAGCACTTCTCAAACATATCAAAAAGATTAAACGCATCGGCGGTGCTACCCGCAAAGCCCGCCAAGACGCCCCCATCTTTGCCGATCTTTCGAATTTTAGTCGCATTGCCCTTTAAGACGGTGTTTCCGAACGTAACCTGTCCGTCGCCGCCGATGACAGAGGCCTTCGCGCCTTTGTAGGCTAAAATGGTAGTTGCTTCAAACACTAGCCACCTCTATCTCAAATTTAGCGCTTATACCGTGCTTTAGTTTGGCATTTACGTCGTAGATCCCGGTCGTTTTGATAGCTTCGGTCTCTAAAATTTTCTTATCGATTTCGATCCCTTTTTGCTCTTTTAGCGCGGTTGCAATCTCATCTTTGGTAACCGAGCCGAAAAGCGCGCCGCTCTCGCCCGTCTGTTTTACGATCTTTACGCGGATCTTAGCTAGCTCCTCGGCTAGTTTTTGCAGGCTCGCGACCTCGTATTTTTCAAGCTCGGCTTGCTTTTTCTTATCCGCTTCAAATTTACGCAAAACTTCAGTCGTAGCAGCTTTAGCGTAGCCTTTGCCGATTAGGAAGTTATTGCCATAGCCGTCCTTGACCTCTTTTATCTCGCCCGCCTTTCCGAGCCCCTTAACGTCTTTGATCAATAATACTTTCATCCACTATCCTTTTAAATTTAACTCTAAATTTATAAAATTTTATAAGCGGCGCGGACGGATCTGAAATTTAGTGAAATTTCATGAAACCTGCCCGCAGCCGCTCGCGCTTTTTCGATAAATTTTAAAATTTCGTTTTGTGAAATTTGCCCGTCCGCCGTGCGGCAAAATTTCAGCTAAAGCTTGCGTCCGTTCTTGCCTGCGATGATAAATCTTAGCGCGCTTAGCTTGATAAATCCGTCGCCGTCCTTTTGATTGAAAACCTTGTCCTCTTCGAACGTCACAAAATCTGTATTAAACAAGCTATCGCTCTTGCTCTGTCTGCCTAGCACGGTCACGTTGCCCTTATAAAGCTCAAGCTTAACCTTACCGTTTACGTGCTCTTGGGATTTATTTATCAGCTCTTGAAGCAGCAAGCGCTCCGGGCTGAACCAAAAGCCGTTGTAGATGAGCTCGGCGTAGCGCGGCATCAGATCGTCTTTTAGATGTGCCGCGCCGCGATCTAGCGTGATGCTCTCGATCGCGCGGTGAGCCTTTAGCATGATCGTGCCGCCCGGAGTTTCGTAGCAGCCGCGACTCTTCATGCCGACGTAGCGATTTTCTACAAGATCGAGCCTGCCGATGCCGTTTTTAGCGCCGAGCTCGTTAAGCGCAGCTAGCATCTCATGCGGCTTAAGCGCCTTGCCGTTTAGCTTCACGGGATCGCCGTGCTTGTATTCGATCTCGATGATCTCGCTCTTATCTGGCGCATTTTTAGGGCTCACGGTCCATCGCCACATATCCTCCTCAGGCGCATGAGCTGGATCTTCCAGCACCAAACCCTCGTAGGAGATATGAAGGATATTAGCATCCATCGAATACGGCGACTTGCCGGGCTTTGAAGCGATGTCGATGCCGTTTTTCTTAGCGTAGGCAAGCAATTTCTCGCGAGAGTTCAGATCCCATAGCCTCCACGGCGCAATCACCTTGATATCGGGATTTAGCGCATATGCGCCAAGTTCGAAACGAACCTGGTCGTTGCCCTTACCGGTCGCGCCGTGGCTTACGGCGTCCGCGCCGGTTTTTTTCGCGATTTCGACTAGTTTTTTAGCAATTAACGGGCGTGCGATCGATGTACCCAAAAGATACTCGCCCTCATAAACTGCGTTTGCGCGAAACATCGGAAATACGTAATCGCGCACAAATTCCTCGCGCAGATCCTCTACGAAGATATTTTCCTTTTTGATGCCCAGTTTCACAGCTTTGTTTTTGATCGGCTCCAAATCCTCATTCTGACCGATATCTGCGGTGAAAGTCACCACATCGCAGCCGTAAGTATCGCCGAGCCACTTTAAAATAATGCTAGTATCTAGTCCTCCGGAATACGCCAAAACGACCTTTTTTACATCTTTTGCCATCTCAAATCCTTTACGTAAAATTTGGCGAAATTCTACCAAAAATAGTTTAATAGTTGCTTTTAAGGCAAATATCGCTAAACTCACGCCTATGAGAATCGATAAATTTTTAAACGCAGTAAATATCACTAAGCGGCGCGCCATCAGCGAAGATATGTGCAAAAGCGGCGTCGTAGCCGTAAACGGCGCGGTAGCAAAGCCCGCCAAAGAGCTTAAAATCGGCGATGTAATCACAATAAGCTTTTTAGATAGAAAACAAAGCTTTAAAGTCCTAGCCTTTCCTAGCGCAAAAAATACGCCCAAAAGCGAGCAGGCAAAGTATGTCCAAGAGCTTTGAACTCATCTGCGGCGAGGATGAAATTTCGCGCCTCGTGCAAGCGCTGCCAAAAAGCGGCATAATATTGCTAATCGGCGATCTTGCCAGCGGCAAAACGACGCTTGCGCGCGCGATCGTGCGGGCGCACGGGCTAGACGAGCACGTGAGTTCACCTACGTTTTCGATCATGCAAAACTACGGCGAAATTTATCATTACGACATCTATAGCGGCGGCTGTGAGGGGATTTTAAAAAACGGGCTATTTGAAAATTTATTTGAAGAGGGGCTTCATCTGATCGAATGGGCGGATGAAAATTTGATAAATTTACTTAAAAAATATGAGCTTGATTTTTGCGTAGTGAGGATCACGCCGCACGCGCAAGGGCGAAAATACGAGGTAAGCTATGCATAAACTGGAAGTCAGGAGTCTAAAAAAAACCATAAAAGGCACGCCGATCATCAAAGGAATCTCGCTAGAACTTTACAATGGCGAGATCGTGGGGCTGTTGGGTCCCAACGGCGCGGGCAAAACCACGACGTTTTATATGATCTGCGGGCTGATAAGCGCTAGCGGTGGCGATATCTTGCTTAATGAGAGCAGCATCGCAAAGGTTCCGCTTCATAAGCGCGCCAAGCTCGGCATCGGCTACCTACCACAAGAAAGCAGCATCTTTAAGGAGCTCAGCGTTGAGGAAAATTTAATGCTCGCCGCGGAGATTACCTATAAAAATAAAGCCGAAGCCTCACGTAAGGTCGATGAGATGCTAAATCTGCTCAACATCGAGCCGATCAGATTGCGCAAAGGCGTGAGCCTAAGTGGCGGCGAGCGCAGGCGCTGCGAAATCGCGCGAAGCCTGATGATAACGCCAAAATTTCTGCTTTTGGACGAGCCGTTCGCGGGCGTCGATCCTATCGCCGTTAGCGACATCCAAAGTATCGTGCGAGACCTAAAAAAGCTCGGCATCGGCGTGCTCATCACCGATCACAACGTCCGCGAGACGCTTGCGATCTGCGACCGCGCCTACGTCATCAAAGACGGCGAGCTGTTCGCAGGCGGCACCGCAAAAGAGATAGCCAGCGATCCAAATGTCCGTAAATTCTACCTCGGCGAGGATTTTAGCATCTAAGCTGACCGGAGCGCTTTGGATTTTCACTTCCCGCTTCGGCGCGCGCGTTAATTTCTGCAATTTAAATTTTACGATTTAAAATTCAAGTGTACGGCTGCGATTAGTCGTGCACTTGAATTTCGCGTATTAAATTTTTGAAAAGTACCTAGGTTCGTTTTAAAATTTTTAAATTTCAAAGGGCGTTTTGTGCACTGCAAATTTTAAATAATTTTTGCGGCAGGTTCTCTTTTCGCGACCGCAATTTATACCCGTGGTACATAAAATTTAAATCGCATTTTAATCACACTTTATTTAAATTAAATCAAATTTTAAAGCGGAGGCGTCTTTAAACGTAACGCTTTCATCTGCGCATCAAAATCACGCCCACAATTTGCAAAAGAATATCTGCTCGTAGAATTAAAATTTTAAAGCAACTGCCTAAATAAATTACGTATGCGAAACTTGCGGTCCGCGCGATGTAGCTAAATTTTACAGCGTAATTCCGCGAGCGATGGCGTAAACCAAAGCGCACACAGACCTACTCGCTTCGGCTTCGACGCATCAAATTAAAAGCGACGCGCGAAGCAAGGCCTTCCGACCCGCTAGAATTTTGCCGATTAAGCCGCCTTGTTTAATTAAAATTACACTTTTATTTGCTCTGCGGGTTTAAATTTCGCTCATCTTAAAGCTTGCCGCGGAGTTTAAAATTTAACCCAGCGCCCGGCGTTTTCGGTTTAAATTTTAAAATTCTTAGAATTTTGGCGAGATCAAGGAGAGATTATGAAAAAAGTTCTACTTTCGTGCGCCTTGGCGGGCGCGCTTTTTGGCCTAGAGATCGACGGATTTAGCGCACCTAGTGGTTCGCTCATTACCGATGACGCTTTTTATATCGCAAATCGCGGCAAAAACGAAGATTCGCTAGGCAGAAGCGGCTTTATAAGCAGGATCGTGAAAAATTCCAACGTCGTTGAGACGAATTTTATAGACGATCTGGTAAATCCGGGAGGAATGGCGCAGATCGCGGGCGTGCTCTACGTGTGCGATCTGGATGCGATCAGAGGCTTTAGCAAAGGTCAGGAGGTTTTCAATCTAAAAATCGAAGGAGCGCAGGTCTTAAACGACGTCGTAGCGCTCGGCAGCGAAGTTTTGCTCGCAAGCGATCCCGCGCGTGGGAGGATCTGGCGCATCGACCTGCTCTCGCGCACCGCGGATGAGTTCGTACGCATCGATCCATCGCTAGGCAGCCCAAACGGACTTTTGGCTAAAGGCGATAAGCTTCTGATCACCACCTTCGATCTTAGCGGAAAGGTCCCGGGGCGCGTGCTAAGCATGGATCTAAAATCTCGCGAAATTTCGATCTTTGCCGATATGAAAGGGGTTTTCTACGGCATAGCGCGCGGAAAAAACGGCGAAATTTTAGTTAGCGACTGGGGCGAGGACCTTTTAAGCGGTAAAATTTGGCGTATCGATGCGAACGGACAGATACGCAAAATAAACCTCGGCGCGATGCAAAGACCTGCGGACATCTCAAGCGACGGCAAGGTTTTATTGATCCCAAAATCGCTGGAAAACAAAGTCGAGCTAATAAATTTGCCCTGAATAAGCCGTTTTCTTTTTACTCCGCCGCTTAAGCGGCGGTATCTGCTAGAGAATCGAAGCTAGTTTCTACAGTGCCGAAACCAATCGTCCTTTTTCGCGCACTCAAGAGCCAAGTACGCCCAAAAGTCGCGTGTGTCGTCTTGCAATATGCAAATGCCGAGCCTGCCGTAAAATTTGCAAATCCATCTGCCCTCATTTTAAATTCCATCGCCTTAAATTTCCTCGCCGCGGATATTTTCGCAGGCCGAGCGGCGCTAATTTCAGCGTGAGCTTGGACGCCGAGGCGTGCTTTTAACATACCGCGTCGTATCTGCGCGCGACCGAATTCTACGCGGCGGCATGATCTCGGCTACTGCGCGCTGTCGCTGTACGGGCGCGGAGCTTACGATTATATGCGGCGCGTACGCCTAGGCTGCTCCTGGGCCCTCGCGCGCAGAACCTGCCTCTTTATGCGCCTTCCCACACGGCGGGAGCGTCAAGCTCTGTGGATGAGTTTAAAATTTCATAACTTACCCCTCTACGCGCCCCTCCCACACAGCGGGGGCGTCAAGCTCTACATATGAGGTTAAAATTTCATACGGCTCGTAGCTAAATTTATACGCCAGGCTCGGGCATTGCTTCACCGCGTAGCCCAGATAGATCCAGCGTAGCCCCAGATCTTGGGCGAACTCGATCTGTTTTAAAAGCGAAAATTTACCCAGACTTAGATGCGGCAGATACGGATCGTAGTAGCAATACACCGAGCTAATGCCGTCATCCACGATATCGATAAGATCGACGCAGATAAGCCGCCCGTCCTCGCCGTAGTAAGAAATTTCTTTGCCGAAGTCTCCGTGGCCCTGGACGTAAATTTCATCATACCGCTCAAAATCGATCTCTTGCAGAGGCCAGCCCTTTTTTAGACGCATGTAGTCGTGATAGAGCGCAAAAAGTTCCAAACGCGCATCGTTTAAAAGCGGGCGAGGTTGCCACGCATAGGCGGTCGTGCGATTATTTTTATAGACGCGGCGGTGCGATCTGCTAAATTTAAATTTTGAAGCATCGATGCGTAGGCTTTTGCACTCCGCACAGGCTGCGCAAATGGGCTTTTGGAAGTACCTGCCGAAGCGGCGGTAGCCGTGCTGCACTAAGCTTGAATTATATTCAAAGTCGCAGCCTTTTACGTAGAGATACTCGCTGCGCGCGGCTCTGCCGTCCAGATAGGGGCAGGCAAAATCCAGCGTGCAAAATGGAATTTCAGTCATTCAGCTTTTTGATATTTGCCGCGTCCACGTATTTTAAAAACTCGTCTTTGAGGCGCTTTTCGCGTGCGGCGATGCTCTCTTTGGCTACGTCGAATTCCTCCGCGACGCCGTCTAAGCCGCCCCCGCTTTGCAGGCTTAAATCATCATCTCTGAAAATATCTTTAAACTCGTCGCGATTAGGATTGAGCTTTTTAGGCTTTTTGAGCGCAGAGCTCGTCGCCTTGTCCTTAAGCATATCCTTTTTTATATCTTTTAGGCTATCTAAAAAATCCATAACTCTTTCCTAAATCCGCGCCGATTTGCGCATCGCAGCGGCGATAGCGGCGACCGCTTCGTTTTTACCGGGCTGCATATCGTCGATGGTGTTTTCTAAAATTTTAGCTAAATTTTTCTCGACGTAGCTAGTGTCGAAAAAGCCGAGCCGAAACTCGCGCGACTTGCTGATGCTAAGCAGAAACGGAATGATCGTACGCACCCCCTCGATGCGAAACTCTTTCAGCGCGCGCTCGAGCTTATTGACGGCTAGATCGTAGTCGGTGGTCTTGATGATAAGCTTGGCTAGAAGCGAGTCGTAAAACGGCGGAATTTTATAGTCTTTATAGATGTGGCTATCGACGCGCACGGAGGGACCTAGTGCAGGATAATAATCGCTAACGGTGCCGGGAACCGGGGTGAAATTTTTCCAGACGTTTTCGGAGGTAATACGCGCCTCGATCGCATAGCCGTGCGGCTTAATATCGCTTTGTTCAAGCTCTAAAATTTCGCCGTTTGCGATGCGGATCTGGCGCACGACAAGATCGACGCCCGTAACTTCCTCGGTGATGCCGTGCTCGACCTGGATACGGGTATTCATCTCCATAAAATAAAAATTGTTGTAATCATCGAGTAGGAATTCCACCGTGCCGACATTGGTATAATTCACCGCTTTTGCTGCGGCTACCGCGGTCGTACCCATCGTTTTACGTAGATGCTCGCTTATCGAAGGGCACGGCGCAATCTCGATAATCTTTTGATGGCGGCGCTGGATCGAGCAATCGCGCTCGCAAAGGTGAATGATGTTGCCGTAATTATCGCCGATGATCTGAAACTCGATATGGCGCGGTTTGACGACGAGTTTTTCCATAAAAATTTCATCGTTGTTAAAAAATGTTTTCGCCTCCCTCGTGCACGAATCGTAGGCGCTCTGCATATCCTTCTCGTCCCACACCTCGCGGATACCACGTCCGCCGCCGCCGCCGCTAGCTTTTAAAATCACGGGGTAGCCGATCTCGCGCGCATATTTTTTGATCGTATCCATGCTCTCGTGATTGAGCTTTTCGGTGCCCGGCACGATCGGAATGCCATTTTTGCGCATCAAATAGCGAGCGATGTTTTTGTTGCCCATTTTTCGGATAACGTCGGGCTTTGGGCCGATAAAAATAATGCCCGCGTCCTCGACCTCTCTTGCAAAGTCAAAATTCTCGCTCAAAAAGCCGTATCCCGGATGTATCGCATCAGCACCGCACTCTTTGGCGACTTCGACGATCTTTTTGGCATCCAGATAGCCTTTTAGCGCGTCCGCGCTTACTTCGTAGGCCTCATCGGCGATTTTTACGTGCAAGCAATCGATGTCGGGTTTGGTGTAGATCGCGACGCTTTTAATATGCAGATCTCTGCAGGCCCTAATGATGCGAACCGCGATCTCGCCGCGATTAGCAATAAGAATTTTACGTATCATAAATAATTGCCTCTTTTAAAAAAATACCGCGGTAATAATAGTATAAAAAATTTTATAGCAAGTTGAAATTTACAAAAGGCGGTTGAAATTACGGATAAAATTTAAAGAATATTTATGGTGCCCGAGGTCGGAATCGAACCGACACGAGGTCGCCCTCGCCAGATTTTGAGTCTGGTGCGTCTACCAATTTCACCACTCGGGCATTTAAAAAGTTATGATTGCATAAATTTAAAAGAGAAAAGCCCCGAAGACGGGGCTTGGAGCAAGAAAATTATTTTTTCTTCTTGCCTTTTGCAGCTGCAACAGCCTCTTTTAGCTGTTTGCCGACTTTAAATTTTACTACTTTAGTAGCAGGAGATTTGTAAGTTCTGTTTGTGCCAGGAACTTTACCCTCGCGAGCTGCACGCTCTGCGATGCCGAAAGATCCGAAGCCGATGAAGCTTATGTCATCACCTTTTACCAAAAGCTCTTTGATAGCCTCAAGTGCAGAATCTACTACCTTAACGGTATCTTTTTTAGAAAGACCTGCCTTATCGGCAACTACTTGGATAAAATCAGCTTTTTTCATGCTAATCCTTTAAAATAAAGTGGTTTGGGCGGTATTCTACAATAGTTTCGCAAAAAATACAATAGTTTTTTAAGAAAAAAACGCAAAAATCGGCAAAATTTAGCCGAATTTAGCCCAAATTCGTCAATTTTTCAGATTTTGCTTCTTGGAATTTCAAAATTTCGCCATATTTTTGGGGTCGATTTTTGAAATTTTGCCCAATTTCAAAAAAAATTCAAAATTTCTCCCCGCCGCGCCTCATTTTTATAAAATTTCTCCCCAGCCTGCCGCTTTAAAATATATAAACTATATTTTGTTATAATCCGCGCAAAATTTCAAAGGTTTTTTATGACTAAAATTTTAATGATAGAAGACGATTTAGAACTCGCCGAAATTTTAAGCGAATATCTGCAACAATACGATATCGATATCACCGTCGCGGACGATCCGTTTTTGGGGCTTTCCAAGCTAAATTTAGAAAATTTCAACCTCGTGATTTTAGACCTCACGCTTCCTGGGATGGACGGGCTTGAGGTCTGCAAAGAGATCCGCAAAAACACCGATATACCGATCATAATCTCAAGCGCCCGCCACGATCTGACCGATAAGATCAACGCTTTTGACTTCGGCGCGGACGATTATCTGCCAAAGCCTTATAATCCGCAAGAGCTTTTAGCGCGCATCAAACGCCACATCGAGCGCTACGACATAAACTCGCTTCAGCGCGCCGCTAAGCCCAAAAAAGACCTCGAAGTGGATGATTTCCGCCACGTCATCAGCTTCAAAGGACAGCCCCTGTCGCTCACCATCGCCGAATACGACGTACTTTCGTATCTCATCAAAAAGGAAGGCGGCGCGATCACCCGCGAGGAGCTCATCTACAACTGTAGCTCCATAAGCGAGGAATCCTCGAGCAAAAGCATCGACGTCATCATCGGTCGCATCCGTCTAAAGCTCGGCGAAACGTCTAAGGCGCCTAGCTACATCCACGCTATCCGCGGCGTAGGATACAAGCTGATACAGTAAGCGGGCCTGCGTACGCCGTCAATTTTAAAATTTAAAATGGTGAAAAGCCCAATATAGCGCAAACGGACGCAAAATGAAAGGATAAATATGATAGAGTGGATACAAAAATTTTTTAGCGGAGCGATACCGAAGCTGCTGCTAAATGCGACGCTAGAGACGCTGTATATGACCTTCGTAAGCACGGCTTTGGCGTTTATTTTAGGGCTCGTACTTGCGATCGTGCTTATCCTTACGCGTCGCGGCGGGCTTTGCGAAAACCGCATCATCTACGCCGTGCTGGACGTCGCGATAAACACGCTGCGAAGCTTTCCGTTTATAATTTTACTGATCGTGCTCTTTCCGCTTACGAAGCTTCTTGTCGGTGCGAGTATCGGCACCACCGCGGCGATCGTGCCGCTTACTATCGGCTCGGCGCCCTTCATCGCGCGGCTCATCGAAAGCGCGCTGCTGGAGGTCGATAGCGGCGTGATCGAGGCGGCGAAGAGCTTCGGCGCGAGCAAGACGCAGATCATCTTTCGCGTGATGTTCGTCGAGGCGCTGCCTAGCATCATCGGCGCGATTACGCTCACGCTCATCGTCATCATCGGATTTACGGCGATGGCGGGCACGGTCGGCGGCGGCGGGCTCGGCGACGTGGCGATCCGCTACGGCTTTCAGCGCTTCCGCCCCGATATAATGGCATACACAGTCGTGATCCTGATCGTGCTCGTGCAGATAATCCAAAGCATCGGAAATTTACTCTATAAAATTACGAAAAAGTAGGGGTTTAGACGGGGCCTCTTGCTATCGCGAAAAGTAAATGTACGAGCAATGACGCATACCGCAAGCGGTATTTGACTGCGCCCAAGCTTTGTCTTTTTGTGTTCGTATCTGGCTATTCGGCTATTCGTACTCTTGCTTGCATTGAAATTCTACGCTTAGCTTCGGCATCCATTCTCCGTGTTCGTAGCGGCAGAGTAAAAATTTTGATTTAAAATTTAACTGTAATCGTTCGGTAAAAATTTAAAGAATTTCGAGCATATAAAATACACAGAGGTGGGCTTGCCTTAGTATTTCTCGCCGGGCGGTTTGAAATTTCAGGCGGGTTTGGGGCGGCGCATAAATTTACGCTAAAATTTAACGAAAATCGGTGCGATCTGCTCGCAAAATTTTAAAAAGGATAGTTATGATTCTACCTTCAAACTACGATGATATCGACTTTGACGCGCTTTATAAGGCGCAAAAGGCAAAAAGCTCATTCGGCAAAAAGTTGGCCGAGCATTGGGATAAAAAGGCGCCCAGCTTCAACGAAGGCGTGATGAAAAGCGCCTACGCGCGCGAGTTTATAGACAAGGTCGATTTTGCTGGCGTCTCCACGCTGCTTGATTTCGCATGCGGCGCAGGCGCGCTAAGCGTGCTGGCGGCGGAAAAGGTGGATCAAATTTACGGCTATGATTTTTCGCCCAAAATGCTGGAATTCGCCCGCGAGAACGCTAAAGCCTACGGCGCGAAAAATGCGAAATTTGCGCAAAAAGCCTTCGAGGACGACTGGTCTGACGTGCCCGCGTGCGACGTCGTTTTCGCCTCGCGCTGCCTTGAGGTGGACGATCTAAAAACTGCGCTTAATAAGCTTCTTTCAAAGACCAAAAAGGCGCTGTATATCACGTTTAAGGTGGGCAGCAGCTTCGTGGACGGGGATATTTTGGACGCGATAGGGTGCGAAGTGGAACAAAAGCCAGGCTTCGTCTATCTTTTAAATATCTTGTTTCAAATGGGCTATCTGCCGAGCCTCAGCTATATCAAAGCCTGGTGTCACGGCGGCGGAGCGAAAAGTGTGGAGGAGTTTGTGCAAAAGACGCGCTGGGGGCTTGGCGGCGAGCTAAGCGGCACGGAGGAAGCACTGCTGGCGGAGTATTTTAACAGCGGCAAATACGAGCCAAAGCGAGATTTTATGCACTGGGCGTTCGTGCGGGTGGATAAAATGGATGAGCTTTAGCTTGGTTGCCTTATTTTATGAATGAAGCAGGATAAATTTTGAAGCTAAATTTAGCTAGAAAAAAAGCGTAAATTTAGCCTGCCAAAAATTTTATCGATAAAATTGCAAGAGCCGGTAAGTATTCATTTTTAAAAATTTAATGCAAAATCGAGATTGTTTGCCTGCTAAAAAAGAAGCAAGCCAAAAAAATCTCGCTTCATTAAATTTAAAACACTACGGAGTAAAAAAGCAAAATTTGAGCTAAAATAACCAGGAAAGGCGGTAAAATGCAAACGCAAAAAGACAAAATCCCCGCGGACATCAGCCAAATTCCGCAAGAAATTTTAAAAAGCTACGATAGATTTCGCTTTTGTAGATATCTGTTTTTAGGGGCACTTTTGACCTTCCTGATTTATATCGTCGTGTTTCTTACGTTTGTACATGATGCGCCCATAATGTCGTTTTTATGCATGCTTGCGCTATCTGCGATAAATATACTCGTCTGCCTAAACAGGCTGAAGTATAAAAAATACGCCCTGCTTTTATTTAGCGATGCAGATAAAGCCTTTATGCTTATATGCATACATGTGGCTGCGATATTTTACGTTCTTTATGCTTTTGTCGGATTTTATTTACAGATAAAATATCACATAGACTGGGATACGCGTCAGATTATACCCGCTATTTTTATCGCTATTCCGGTGGCGATAATAACATATAACGCAAATCCGGAATTTGACGCCGATGAGACCGTGTATCTACCAGCGCCAAAATCGAAGACAAAAATTAGCGGAGCGGTCGCTGATAAAATTTCCGGCGAGCAAAATTTTAACAAAACAAACGGCGAGGCGCAAGCTACCCAAGATGAAACCGCTAAATTTGAGCAAAAATTTAATGACACGAGCCTTGAAGCAGAATCTATCCAAAGCAAAGTGGAAGCGCTAGAGTACGGCAAAGCTCTAGCACAAATCGCAAAAAATTTAAAGCAAAAATATCAACTTCACCGTTTGATCAGATTTACTTTCGCGAGTTTTGCGACAACGGTTTTTTTGATTTTATTTTTACCAAATTCGTACGAATTACACTGGGCGTTTATAATTAGCGCCGTTTGCACGATTATATTTTTCTTTTCAAAACGCAGATACAGCAAATTTTTCGTAGAAAATCCCGAAAAAAGCAATACGATTTTCGCGATAGAAAATTTTGCGATTGTGACATTAGTTTTGTATTATCCCATTATGGCTATAGCGTTATGGCTTGCCGGCGGCGGTAGTGAATCTAACGATATAGGGCTATTTTTTGGCTTATTTTATCTTCTAGCAGTGACGCCTGTGTCCGTTATTACTACCCTTGTTTGCCTAGCACGCAACTTAAGCGTTTATAAAGAGATAAAAGAGTGAAATTAGTAAAATTTAAACGAATTTTTAAATAACTTTATCGCGCAAATATATTTCATCAGCTCCTTGTCGGAGTATCCTTTTGCTGTGGAATAACAGCTTGAATTTAGAATTTAAATCAATCCAAAGCAGCACTTTGCGTCTTTAAATTTGCAAGCCCGCCATCTTTAAATATATCTATTATCTGCGTTTATTAAAACGCTCCAAATTAGCTGAGTGTAGAAGTAAGAATAAAGAAGCGTGGAGATTTTAGGCATAGCAAATGCGTTTAAATTTGATCTTAAACGCTCAAGGCTACTGCGTTAGCTTGCATTTCAGCGCCTCTTGCAAAAGTGCATTGGCTACTACTCTCTCCTTTTTTACGAAGATAAAATTTTCGCCGTATTCGCTCTGCAACTCACTTTGCGGATCGGCGCCCGTATGCATCACTATGATATTTGCTTTTAAATTAGAGCCGTTTAGCATCTTAGCGACGATGTCGAGCTTTTGCTGATTTGCGATCGTCAGGATGATGACCGACGCATCGCGCGCATGCAGCTCGTCGATCGCAGTTTTTTG
Source organism: uncultured Campylobacter sp. (assembly GCF_938015785.1). Classification (GTDB taxonomy): domain Bacteria; phylum Campylobacterota; class Campylobacteria; order Campylobacterales; family Campylobacteraceae; genus Campylobacter_B. The sequence goes on from NZ_CALLWC010000065.1 coordinate 138,947, forward strand.
CATTATATTTACAAAGTATATATTCTCTCCGCGCGATTTGCCCAGATCCACAAGCTCTAAATCACTCTCGGCGACTACGTATAGCAGCCCCTGATCTTTAAGGCGTAGCACAACTTCTTGCCCTATCCTGCCGTAGCCTGCTACAATGATGTGATTTTTCATCGGCGGGATTTGAGTTTTATGCTCCTCATCCTCGAGCTTTTCAACCTTAGATTCGAAACGGTTGGCGATTTTGTTTAAATTTTTAAGAATAAACGGCGTTAAAATCATCGTCGCGGTTACGACTGTAATTAAAATTTGCCCGTTTTCCTTACTTAGCATATCGCGGCTCATCAGTAGCGAAAAGATCGCAAGCGCAAACTCACCTATCTGGCATAGCGACAGCGCCGCTTTTAGCGCTATCCTTTTGCCGGTCGAGAGAAATAAGATCGCGTAAATCACAACCGTTTTAAGCGCCATTATAACGATAATAGCGAGCAGGATCAGCCCATAGTGCGAGACGATTACTTCAAAATTTATCTGCATGCCAATCGTGATAAAGAAAAGCCCCAGCAGTATGTCTCGAAACGGCGTCAGATCGGCCTCTATCTCGTGTTTATACTCGGTTTCTGCGATGAGCATGCCCGCGATGAATGCGCCCAGCGTGTACGAAAAACCAAAAACATGCGCCAAAAAGCTAGCCCCCACGACAGTAAAAAGAATGGTCGCGATGAAAATTTCTTTAGAATTTGTCCTTACGACGTAGTAGAGGAAGCGGTTAAAAGCAAATTTACCGAGCACGAAAAGGATCACTACCACTATGGCGGCGCTTACAGCGGTTTTTAAGATTAGATAGTTCACGGGGGTATTGTCAGTCGAGCCGAATATGTCAATCATCAGCAAAATAGGGATGACGGCGAGATCTTGAAAGAGCAGGATCCCAAGCACCTTGCGCCCGTAGTTTTGGTTGATTTCGCCTGTTTCGTTGAGCGTTTTTAGCACGATCGCCGTAGAGCTAAGCGCGAGCGCAAGCCCGATAATCATCACGGTTTTTATGTTTCCGCCGAAAGCTTGATCGATGATGAGCGCTAAGATAATACCGGTGCCGAGTACTTGGAGTATGCCATTAAAAAACACGTCCTTTTTCATACTCATCAGGTGATGGAAGCTAAACTCAAGCCCGATGGTAAACATCAAAAAGACGATGCCAAATTCCGCCAGCTCGGACATATGGGCGTTTTCGACACTGCTTAAGCTATAGATCTGCGAAAAGCACACGCCCGCGACGATATAGCCGATGATGGTGGGAATTTCAAAGATTTTAAAAACGATATTTAGCACTATCGCAAGCGCGGTGATCGCAAGAAATAGCTCTATAACAAGCTCCATTAACTCCCTTTTTTGTAAGATTATACGTAAAATTTAGCGCTAAATTTATTGTCAAATTTTACATTATCCGTGACCATTTACCGGAGGCGATAATTGATGAAATTTATCTTTTCATATAAATTTACGGGTAAATTTTATAATGTGATTCTACTAAAATCCCGCTTAAAAATAGAGAAATTATGTCGCACTTTATCGCTAAATTTAGAGGTTCGCGGCAAAATTTTAAAGCCTAACACGGCTTGGAATTTTAAATTTTAAAGCTAAATTATATAAGACGGCTTTTAAATTTAATCGCAAGCAAATTTACTTGGGTTTGCTTAGCGCAACTTTAAATTTAACGCACCCACAAATCCTCTCTGAAAGTCAAAATTTATCGCTTGGATCTACGCTTGCGAGGCGATCTTGCTTTTTGATAGCATTAAAATTTTAGCTTATAGCGCTAAGATCTCGATTTTTGTTAAGCTTTAATCTTTATCTCGCAGACCTTTATTCTGTCTCTCCGCCAAGCTCTAAAATTTTAGCCCGCAGCTCCTCGATCTCGCGCTCATACTCGGCGATCCTTTCTTGCAGGCGAAAGATCACGTCCACGCCCGCAAGATTGACGCCAAGCTCCTTTGTAAGGTTTAAAATCATGCGTATGCGGTCCATATCATGCGCCGAGTACAGGCGCATCTTGCCCTCCGTGCGCCCCGGGCTTACGAGTCCTTCGCGCTCGTATTGCCGCAGCGTCTGCGGATGGATATCTAGGACCTTCGAAACTATCGATATGAGATAGACCGGCTCATCGTAATCATGCATTTTGATGCCTCCTTATAGCTTTTGCAGCGCGGCTTTGACGTCCTCGTCCAGCGAATCGACGTCGGGCAAAACGACATTTACCACCGCGTATAGATCGCCTAAAATTTTACTCTTGCGGTTTTGCACGCCATAGCCTTTTAAGCGGTATTTCTGCCCGTTTTTGGTATTCTTTGCGATCTTTATCGTTGCGCTTTTACTTGGCGTCGAAATTTCTACTTTTCCACCAAACATCGCCGTTTTTAAAGGCACGTCGATTTTTTTGAAAAGATCGTCGCCTTCACGCGTATACTCGGAGCTTGGCGCGATTTTTATTTCCAAAATTAGATCGCCGCTTTGAGCACCTGATTTTTGTCCTTTACCCCTGATGCGCAGCTTTTCGCCCGCATTGATGCCCGCGGGTACTTTAAATTTAACCGTCTCGCCGCCCACGCGCACGCTCATCTCGCCGCCTTGTATCGCGGTTTCAAAAGGAATTTCAATCGAGCTGTGCGTATCTAGGCTCTGCGCGCCGCCAAATCCGCCACCGAAACTACTGCCGCTAAAGCCACTAAAACCCTCGCCACCGCCGAATGTGCTAAAGCTAAATCCACCGCGCGAGCCTGCGCTTTTTGCGCCGAAAGAGCCGCCGAAAATGCTGTTTAGGATGTCGTTTAGATCACCCATGTTTGCCGAGCCCTGCGCGAAATCATGGAAATTCTGTCCGCCGAACATCTCGTCGCCGTGGCGGTCATACTGCGCGCGCTTTTTCTCGTCGCTTAAAATTTCATACGCGGCGTTGATCTCTTTAAATTTATCCTCAGCTCCTGGTTCTTTATTGATATCCGGGTGATACTTGCGAGCCAGCCTGCGGTAAGCTTTTTTAATCTCCTCGGCGCTTGCTGATTTATCCACGCCTAAGGTTTCGTATAAACTGCTTGTGCTTGCCATTTTAATCCTTAAAATCTTAAAATTTATGTAGATTATATCATAAAACTTTAGTGAGTGTCAATCAAGTTTGCTAAATTCTATTTATAAATTTTAATTTTGCGTTAAGAATATATTAGCGGACAAAATTTATAATTCCGCCAAAATTTCATTATCACAAAGGAAGCAAAAATGAAAAAATCGATCATCATATCGATAGCTTTAGCAGGTACGCTTTTTGGCGCCAGTATCGACATTAAAGAAGCTCCAAGCAATTATGAGCGCGTAAATCCGGGCTTTAATCAAGACGTGGTGCTTTCGTATCACAGCTCACTTGCGGACGTAAAAAAATCCGTCGTCAATATCGCAACTAAAACCAAGATCAAAGCAGGCAACAGCCCGATGTCACAGATGTTTGACGATCCGTTTTTTAAGCAATTTTTCGACTTTGACATTCCGCAGCAGCAGGAGCGCGAGGGAAGCTCGCTAGGCTCTGGTGTCATCATCTCCGAAGACGGCTATATTGTCACAAATAATCACGTAATAGAAAATGCCGACGAAATCGTAGTTACACTACTAGAAGGCGATAAAGAGTATAAAGCCAAGGTAATCGGCACCGACCCTAAAACCGACCTTGCAATCATTAAAATCGACGAAAAAAATCTCTCTGCGGTTAAATTTGCCGACTCGTCCAAGGCTATGGAAGGCGACATCGTCTTTGCCATCGGAAATCCGTTCGGCGTGGGCGGCACCATCACTCAAGGCATAATCTCAGCACTAAATAAAAACAACATCGGATTAAATCAATACGAAAATTTCATCCAAACCGACGCTTCGATCAATCCGGGCAACTCAGGCGGCGCGCTAGTGGATAGTCGCGGCGCGCTTTTGGGAATAAATTCCGCTATTTTAAGTCGCGGCGGCGGAAATAACGGCGTAGGCTTTGCGATCCCTTCAAATATGGTAAAAGAGATCGCTGAAAAGCTCATCACAAACGGCAAGATCGAGCGTGGCTTTATAGGCGTTACAATCTCAGATATGTCTAAAGACCAAAAAGAGCTCTATGAAAGCAAAGAGGGTGCACTAATCTCAAGCGTCGAAAAAGACATGCCTGCCGATAAAGCGGGCATCAAGCGCGGCGATTTGATTACCAAAATAAACGGCAAATCTATCAAAAACGCCAACGAGCTAAAAAATTTAATCGGCTCAATGGCTCCAGGAAGCTCAGTGGATGTAGAATTTGAGCGCGACGGCAAAAGCAAGAGCACGACTATCAAGCTAGACGCGATGAAATCCGACTCCACCACCTTAGGCTCAGCTGGCGAGGACTCAAAAAGCGCAATAGAGGGGCTAAAGCTAAGGACGTTAAATGACAGCTTGCGCCGCAAATATAACCTCGACGACGATGTCTCGGGTGCCCTCGTCTTAAGCGTCAAAGATGGCTCAAAAGCCGATGATTACGGCTTTGAGGTAGGCGACGTGATCATCCAAGTCGGTCAAAACGATGTCAAAAGCACAGACGACTTCGATCGATACATCAAAGATTACAAGGGCAAGAAAACCCTAGTTTGGGTTATCAGACGCGGAATTCCGCAAGGTCTTGTAATCCGCTAAGCTTGGTCCACCAAGCTTAGCGGCGAGAAACGCGAAAGCGTTAAAATTTAACCGCGGCAAACCCGGGACAAAGCATTAGCGGAGCATTGCGAGTAAGTAAGCAGAAACTTTTGAGATTTTGGGCTTTTTGACAAGCGAAATTCCTAGCTTTCGAGCGTAAGAGATACATAAACTATAAAAATGGGCTTTTGGTGAGCATTAAAATGCTGCCGAAAGCCCTCTGCTATTTTAAAGCACCTCCGCTGAAAGCCCCGATTTCGCTTGAAATTCTTAGAATTTTGCTTTTGTTTTCACTTAGAATTTTTAAAATTTAACCCTTCGCGCCGCTACTTTATCGTTTTTTCGACTCACCTGGAACTGCTTTAAAATTTTAAACGACATACCGTAGAATCATGTGCTTCTAGCCTAGAATTACTTCAAATTTTAATTCCTCTCATATATATTACTTCACTTTAAATTCTATAAATCCAAATTTATAAAATTTATGCCCTACCATATTTCTGCTACCAGAAACTACCACCTTTTTATTCTATCACTTTTTCCAGCTACGTCACTTCTTGGGAATTCCGCTGGCTAAATTTTAAAGTCGGAATTTTAAAATTTCATCATTTTGTAATCGTAATTTTTCGTTTAAGCTTCGATAACAAAAATAAGCTGAAATTTTACTTTATTATCGAAAACGTTGCATCACAATACCCATTTTTTCGCATTAAGCTACCTTTCGTTAGAAATTGTATTAAATTTATTGTAAATAGGTATTTTTATAGTATAATGGATAGTTTTTATTTTTTACGAAGGATTACAACTATGAAAGATATTAAGATACCGATTATTTCCGGTTTAAGTTTGGCGGCATGCTTAGCCATTGCTCCTTCACAAGCTTTAGCCGGTAATGGAGTCATAACGGTAACTAAAAGTGACGGCACCCCAAGTCAATTATATAAATCATCAGGCGAAAATTACTCGGGCGGCTTTGAAAGTAAAGCAAATGCTCACGGACAAAACGATAATAATATCGTAACAATAAGAGGCGTTACCTCGGGCGGCGAAAGTACTTGGAAGCGCACGATCTATGGTGGAGGCAACGGCGATGGTACCAATTTGGGGCAGGGTTTTTTATATGAGCAAGTTACCTCGGCAAATAATAATATACTTAATGTCAATAATGGCGCTACGGTGGCGATACTTGTGGGCGGCGAAGGAAAAGGCGCACAAAACAATACTGTAAATTTGAATGACGCAGAAGTTCATTATGTCGTACTCGGCGGTAACGGCACGTGGTACGGCAGAGCAAGCAATAGCGGAGACGCCATACACAATATCGTAAATGTTAGCGGCGCTACTAAGATATACTACAAGAATTTTAATAATTTTAACAGCACATCGCTAATGGGCGGTAGAGCGACCGGTACAAACCAAGCAAATAATAATGAAGTAAATATCAGTGGAACACCTATCATCGACGGTAGAATCGCGGGTGCTGCGGTAGAAAACGGCGGCGCAGACGGTAATAAAGTAAATATTACCGGTGTTGTAAATTTATCAAACGTAAATGGAGTAATAGCTGCAGAAAATAGCACCGCTATTTTGCAAAACAATGTCGTAACTATAGATAATAACGGCGCTAAAGTCACTGATGTTTTGGTCGCCAACGGTACAGGCGGCGGCATTACCGGAGGCGGCGGTAAGGCAACGGCTAAAAACAACCACGGTTGGTTGAAAAAAGGCGAAGTTGGAAATATCAACGGCGCGTATATGGTTAGCAAAACCGAAAAAAATCACTCTACTATAGAGGGTGGTCATGTAACTAACTACGTATACGGAAGTTATTATAGAAACGACGCTCATAATCTTGCTTCCAATAGCCAGGGCGATTATGTTACCATCAGCGGCGGTACCGTAGATAAAGCGATTTATGGCGCTTTTACATATTACGGCGACATAGATGGAGCTCATGTAGATATGAGTGGTGGTAAAGTCGTGGGCACGAATGTTGCTGGCGATGACGGAGTATTTGGTGGGCTTAGCTACGACGGCACTGTTAATAATAGCTATTTAGATCTAACAGGCGGTGAGATAAGCGGTGATGCAATCGGCGGAAGAAGCAACAATAAAGATGTCGCGAATAACTACGCAAAAATTAATGGTGGCGCAAAAATAGGCGGAAGATTGATCGGTGGAGAAAGTCGCGGCGGAACGGTTACTAATAGTTATTTAGATCTGACCGGCGGCGAGATCGGTCAACAAGCCATAGGCGGCAAGAGCAAAACAGGCGCTTCAAATAATAAAGTAACCTCTATTGGCACGACTTTTAAAAAGGGCGTTACCGGCGGAGAAAGCTCTAACGGCGCCGTAACCGGCAGTAGGGTATTTTTGACTAGCTCCAAAGTCGGCGAGAATATTTATGGTGGTAATGCAGCAGGTGGCAAAGCGGAAGATAACCATGTCAAACTTAGAGGGAATAACGTCGTAACCGGTGAAATTTACGGCGGCACATCCACTACTAACGATGCTTCAAGAAATATAGTAGATATAGAAGACGGCGAAGTAGGCGGTACGATTTTTGGCGGAAGAGGCGTAAACTCATTTAACAATACCGTAAATTTAACTCGCACTCACGCCAAAAATCAAGTCAACGGTGGCGGCGTTAATACGAGTGGCGGCAGTACCCACGATAATAAAGTAACCTTAGACGGCGCTAAGGTGGACGGTATCGTAAGCGGCGGTCAAGCCAATAG
>NZ_CALLWC010000066.1 GCF_938015785.1 uncultured Campylobacter sp.
AACCCGCCGCGAGCCGCTCGCAAACCCTCGCCAAACGGCAAGAATTTATATAGTCTGATCGACCACAAAGCGTCGCAAACCGCCCATACGCAAATGACCGCGCAAATTTTAGCTCGCAGTCGCATAAAATTTATAGCTAAGTCGGGCGTGCGATTGCCCGACTTAGCACGTATTGCTTAGCCTAGCACCTATTTAGCCTGAGCCGCGCGCGAATTTAGTTTAGCCCGAAAAGCGTATTTTTGCCGTCCTGATAGGACAAAATATACATCGCGCCGTCTTTGAAAAAGATGCTTCTAGCGTTGCTTATCTCGCTCGGATAGGAGAGAGTTTTGACGATCTGCTCGCTCTTTGGATCGATGAGCGCGATGACGTTGTGGTTTTTGCTAAGCGCGTAGAGCAAGCCGTCGTGATAGCTCATCGACGTGACGTAGAGATCGCCTAGGCTCTTGTCCTGCTTGAGCGCGGCTTTTGGGCTAAACTCGCCCGAGAGCGTGCGATCGCTCAGCAAAATTTTAGAGATGACGAACTTTTTCGCATCCTTGTTGTTCGGCACGGTGGCTAGGTAGCAGTATGTCCCGTCGGTAGCGATGCTTGCGACGTGGTGAAATTTCGCCCTGACCGTATCGATCCTGCTGCGTCCGAGCCCTTTACCCTGCCCTTCAAATTTATCGTTACCGCGCACGAAATCGGCGTATTGAAGCGCTTCGTCCGCGCCGCCGTTTTTCGCAAATCTCAAAAGCGTCTTGTTAGAGCCCATGAGCATGTATTTATCGCCCATGAACGGGATCACGCCGATGATCGGATCGATCGTCGCCGAAAAATACGGATCGATCTCAAAATCGCTCGTAACTTTAAAATTTTCGTCCATGAAAAACACTTCCCACTTCGAGCTTGCGACGAATTCTCCGTTTATGAAATCAAGCGAGTTGATAGGCTTGGCAAAGCTTATATCGTTCTTTGAGGCGATGCTTAGATTTTCATCGACCGCCAAAGGAGCGTTGGTCGGATCGTTGTCAAATTTCACGCCCAACTTCTCGCTAGCAGGCGCAAAGGCATAATCCGGCGCCGCGACCTCTCTTTTGCCGCGAAACGAGATGTTTTTCCAGTGGTTTTTATAGCCGCTATCGTCCCAGATGATATATTTTGGATCAAGCGTGAAGCGCACCGGATCGCCCTGCCCGTAATACGGCGGAAGGCCCGTGCTGACGAAAGCTTGAAAGAGGTTCGAAGCGATTATGAGCGTGCAGACGACAAAGGCTGCGGAGGTGAGCTTGCCGAACCTTCTGATCGTCTCGCCCTCCATCTCCTCTTCAAGCGCGCTAAACTTAGGCGCGAAAAAGAATATTGCCCCGAGCATCACTACGACCGCCCAGAACACTATTTCCGCCCAAAAATAGGTATGGATACCGAAAACCGCCAATCCAAAGCCTTGATCTAAATCCCTGTGCGCGTGTATGCCGTAGTGCGCGAAAGACTGCCATAGCCCAAATCCCGCCATCAAAAGCAGCATGGCTAGGTATCTGGCCTTTAGCCCGTATCTGACGATAAAAAGAGCCGTGACGCCGATAAAGATCATACCCTCGCGCTGTCCCCAGCACAGCGTGCACGGACTGTCCTTGAGCACGTAGCCGAAAAAGAGATTTGCTATCCCCACCGGCAGAAGGATGATCAAAAATCCCGCCAAGCACATCAATGCGTAGAAAAATTTTGCCTTTTTGATTTCGTTCATACCGCGCCCCTTATAGATTTATCGTCGTTAGCAGGGCGCCTGATTTGTGCCCTATGTATAAATACGCCATAAATAGCCACGAGACTACGACTAAACCGAAAGCGAGCTTTTCTTTTTGCGGTTTTGCTATGATAATAATCATAGCTATCAGGACCAACAAAAGCTGCAAAAATTCCATCTTTTCTCCTTGTTTTGATTTGTTTTGGAATGACAATTTTATCCAACCAAAACTTAAATTTAATCATTGTATTTTACACGGCGCGCAGAGGCGGCGGGCAAGGCGACGCAGCGATAAAATAAAGCGGCGCCCGTAATGAAAGCGGATAGCGCGGTTCGCAGTAAAATTACGATAGCGGCATCAGCTAAGGGGTACGACGACAAAAAAGCGGAGCGACGAGCGAACGGGCGACGCAGCAGAAGGCGGCGCGATAGCAAGAAAGACGATGGGCGGGCGCACAGACGGTACGATAGCGAGAATAAGCGGCGCGGCGACGGGCGAAGCGGTGCGATGATGACAAAGGCAGTGCGGCGGCGAACGAAGCGGCGCGGGGCTATAAATTTTATCGTCCGCATAAGTTGCACTCGCATTTAGTCGCGCTCAAATCAGGTTTTAAGCTTAAATTTATTAATGATCCTGCCTAGCTTGCTTGCATTTTACGCCCGCATATCCGCCCTCGCAGTATTTGCGCGCTAAGCTTCGCATCGTTTTCGGCGTCCACGTCCGCCCACTTGAAAGCAAAATTCTAAAAATATTTTCGTTTTTGCAAAAACACGCGCGCTGTACCTGCATAAAGCCCTCTGCCCGCCGAATTTACCTCTGCGCCGCGATCTGGCGGTATCGCTGCGGCATCATCCGCGGCGATAGCGAGATTTAAAAGCGTCTCGCCGCTAGCGTCTTTTTGATCGGGCGAAGCGATTTCGGCGCTAAATTTGCCGCTTTTCTGAAGCTTTTCATAAACTCGCTTGGGCGGATTTTCGCAGTCCGCATCCCGTAGCTGCACCAAATAAGCGCCGAATTCAAAGCCTTCGAATTTCGGCTCATACGCGTCGCTTCGTGAAATTTGAAGAATTTTATACTCGCTTGGGCGCAGCGCCCCCGGTAGGCTTCGTAGCGAAAATATATCGCCCAAATCCCCGTCGCGACGCCGGTTATCTCGCACTCTTGCGGCCTTGTGCCTCGTATGAATAGTCGGCGTATTAAATACGAAGCGATCCTGCGCGCCAAATTTGCTCACGTTCCATTTGAGCGTACCTCTGATCTTGAAGGGATCGCCGCGGCACCGCCGGCCGTCGTAATAAATTTTTAAATCCGCCGATCTCTCCTTTCGCGCAAACGGGCCGCACCGAGCTTGCACTCACTCAACCGCCAGCTGTAAGAGCGCAAGTAAAATTTAATCCGCAAAGGCGCTTTTTTATGCGTCAAATTTGCGCAGCCGTAAATTTAAATCTAAAAGCGAATTAGAATTTTAAAATTTCATCGCAGCACGGTGCCGGCGGAGGCTCGCTCGCGCTACCTGCCGCTTAGATACTCCTGCAGCGTTTTAACTTCAAGCGCAGAATCGTCTTTTATCGAGCAGATTGAGCGCGTAGCGGCGATCGCCGCCTTCATCGTCGTAAAATACGGCAGCCTAAAGCGCAGCACGCTCTGGCGGATCTTTGCGGCATCGGTGGAGCTTGATTTACTATCGCTAGTGTTGATGACGAGCGAAATTTCGCCGTTTTTGAGCTTATCCTCGATATTTGGGCGGCCTTCGCTGATTTTATAGACAAACTCGCACTCCACGCCGTTTTCGCCCAGTAGCTTGTGAGTGCCGCTCGTAGCCGCGATACCGAAGCCCGCGCTAGTAAATGCGCGCGCAAGCTCTACGGCTCGCAGCTTGTCGTGATCGGCTAGCGACAAAAATACCTTGCCGCCGCTTGGAATTGCGTTGCTTGCGCCGATTTGCGATTTAGCAAAGCTTTTGGCGAAGCTCTCGCCGATGCCCATCACCTCGCCGGTACTTTTCATCTCGGGTCCTAGGATCAGATCCGCGCCCGTAAGCTTATTGAAAGGAAAGACGCTCTCTTTGACGCAGATATGATTTTTAATACGCGGTTTTAAAATTCCCTTCTCTTCGACCAATACGCCGAACTCGTCGTAAAATTTCAAAGCCTCGCGCAGACCCCCTTGCCACATTACGCGAGTAGCGACCTTAGCCATCGGAATTCCCGTCGCCTTGCTTACAAACGGCACAGTGCGGCTCGCGCGCGGATTTACCTCGATGATGTAAAGCTCATTTTCAAAAATCGCGAATTGAATATTCATAAGCCCCACGACGCCGAGATTTAGCGCGATCTCTTTGGTTTGGCGACTTACCAGATCGATCATCTCCGCGCTTAGGCTAAGCGGCGGCAAGATACTCGCGCTATCGCCGCTGTGGATGCCCGCCTCTTCGATATGCTCCATTATCGCGCCGATATACACGTCGCGTCCGTCGCAGATCGCATCGACGTCAAGCTCGGTCGCGTCAAGTAAAAATTTATCTATCAGCACGGGCGAGCGGTGGCTCACGCTCACGGCTTCGCTCATATACAGTCTAAGTTCGGCTTCGCTATGCACGCGCCGCATCGCGCGACCGCCGAGCACGTAGCTAGGGCGTACGAGCACCGGATAGCCGATCGCAGCGGCCTTTTCGATCGCCTCGGCTTCGCTTACGGCGGTATCGTTTTTGGGCTGCTTGACACCGATACTTGCGATGAACTCGCTAAATTTTTTACGATCCTCCGCTACGTCTATCGTGCGCGCGCTCGTGCCGATAATCTTGGCTCCCACGGTGCTTAGGCGTTTGGCGAGCTTTAACGGCGTTTGACCACCGAAATGCACGATCACGCCGTCGGGGCTTTCAGCCTCAATGACCGCTCTAACGTGCTCAAAATCGATCGGCTCAAAGTATAAAATATCGCTCGTGTCGTAGTCGGTGCTGACGGTTTCGGGGTTGCAGTTATACATTATCGTGGTGATCCCCATATCGCGTAGCGCGTAGCTAGCGTGCACGCAGCAGTAGTCAAACTCGATGCCCTGTCCGATGCGGTTCGGACCGCCGCCGATGATGAGGACTTTTTTATTATCTTTTGAAATTTTACGGCTTGCGATGGCGGGCGTTATGTTGGTGCTGGAGTACAGATACGGAGTAAGCGCCGCAAACTCGCCCGCACAGGTATCTACTTCGTTGTATTCAAGGCCGATACCTTGCCTGGCGCAGGCAAAATGGATGTCGTTTTGCGTAAGACCCAAACTATCTTTTTTGTTGATCAAATTTGCGATCATCTTATCGCTAAAGCCCCAGCTCTTGGCCTGCCTTAAAAGCGCCGCGTCGTTGATAATCTCCATATCGATGCGCTCTTCAAATTTTACGATCTGCTCGATCTGGCTCAAAAACCAGCGGTCGATCTTGCTAAGCTCGTAAATTTCATCCACGCTCATGCCCGCTCTAAAGCCCTGAGCGATATATAAAATTCTATCTTGCTGCGCGTTACGAAGCCCGAAGATGAGATCCTTCTCGCTTAAATTTAGCTCTACAAATCCGAAGTAGCCCTTCTCTAGCGAGCACAGCGCCTTTTGGATGCTCTCTTTAAAGCTGCGCCCGATCGCCATCACCTCGCCGATGCTTTTCATCGCAGTGCCGAGATAGGGGTTTGCGCCTGGGAATTTTTCAAACGCAAAGCGAGGAATTTTAGTCACGATATAATCGATCACGGGCTCAAAGCTCGCAGGCGTGCCGGTGATGTCGTTTTTGATCTCGTCCAGGCTAAAGCCCACCGCTAGCATCGTAGCGACCTTGGCGATCGGATAGCCCGTAGCTTTGGATGCAAGAGCCGAACTGCGGCTTACGCGCGGGTTCATCTCGATGACGATCATCCGCCCCGTTTGCGGATTTACCGCAAACTGCACGTTTGAGCCGCCCGTATCCACGCCGATCTCGCGCAAAATTTTAAAACTCGCGTCACGCATCGCCTGATACTCTTTATCGGTGAGCGTTAGAGCGGGCGCAACCGTGATGGAATCTCCCGTATGCACCCCCATCGGGTCGAAATTTTCGATCGAGCAGACGATGATGCAGTTGTCCTTATGATCGCGGATAACCTCCATTTCGAACTCTTTCCATCCAAGCAGGCTCTCTTCGATCAAAATTTCATTTATCGGGCTTATATCTAGCCCGTTTTGCGCGACCTCTTTAAACTCGTCGATATTATACGCCACGCCGCTGCCTGCGCCGCCTAGGGTGTAGCTGGCGCGGATAATGAGCGGAAAGCCGATCTCATTTGCAGCAGCCATCGCCTCTTCGATATTGTAGGCGTATTTGGATTTGGGCAGATCCATTCCGATCTTAATCATCGCCTCTTTAAATTTTACCCTATCCTCGCCTTTTTTTATCGCTTCAGGATTTGCGCCTAGAAATTTCACCTCCGCTAGCTCGCCGCTTTCGTAAGCCTCCATCGCGACGTTTAGCGCGACCTGTCCGCCCATCGTAGGCAGGATCGCATCGACGCCCTCGCGCTTTATGATACGCAAAATGCTTTCTTTGGTGATCGGCTCGATATAGGTAGCGTCGGCAAAATCGGGATCGGTCATAATGGTAGCGGGGTTTGAGTTTATTAGCACTACGCGGTATCCGAGGCTCTTTAGCGTCTTAGCAGCCTGCGTGCCGCTGTAATCGAACTCGCACGCCTGGCCGATTACGATCGGACCGCTGCCGATCAGTAAAATCGTCTTAATATCATCTCTTTTGGGCATCAATTTTCCTTTGTAACGACATACAAAAACGCCGGCATACTCGGATTTACGTATGGCTCTAGCACGGCGCTTTTGTATAGCTTCCCGTTTTGAATTTCTTTAACCTTTCCTACTGGTACACCGGCAAAGAAAATTTCATCTTTCCCGCTCGTAAAGACCTCATCGCCTACCTTAGGATCAAGCCATTGTGGGATGTATCTAACTACGAGCTCGTTATTTTCGCCGCCTGCGACGCCAGGAATTTGAGTATCTCCTATGAAAACGGAGAAGTTGCTCTTTTCGTCGCGCTGTAAGATTGCAAGCGGGCGCCCGTCTTTATTTACTAAAATCCCTGCGGTTTTACCCTCGCTGATGAGGCCGTAAATTTTGTTTGGGTTAAAATTTTCAAAATTTACGAAGAATTTGTTGTAGTCATTTAGATTCGCGTAACTCAACGCCTTTACTAGCTGGACTTTGGGCTCATAAATGGAGCTATTTTTATCGATCAAAATTTTATTTAGCTCGCCCGCGAACGTACTAAGCAGCATCGCCGATTTTTTCAGCTCGGCGTTTTCTTCTCGTAGAGCTTTGATCGTCTCTGCCTGGTTAAAATGCTCGTTCACAGCGCTTTTTACCCGATCGCTCACACCGTAATAAACCTCTAAAATTCCTCCTGCAAATCCGATAAATTTGCCGTGGATATACGAGCCGAACGTTAGCGAAACGGCTACCAGCAAAACCGCGACGAGGAGGAGTTTGAGATTAGTCATTTGCCGCTTGTTTTAGCGATTTGATCTCTTCTAAGGCTTTTCCCGTGCCGTTTGCGACGCACAGCAGTGGCTCGTCCGCGACGAAAACCGGAAGCTTTACGGTGTCGCTTAGATATTTATCTAATCCGCGAATTAGCGCACCGCCGCCCGTTAGTACGACGCCGTTTTCGACAATGTCGGCGGCGACTTCGGGTTGTATGCTTTCTAGCACAAATTTCAGCGCGTCTGCAATCTCTCTGATCGAGTCTTTGATCGCCTCTCTAACGTCCTCGCTCGTAAGATCGACTGAGCTTAAAAGCCCGCTGATCTGGTCTTTTCCTTTGACCGTGTAGGTAAGATCTTTTTGCTGCTGTACCGCCGTGCCGATCTTGATCTTAATCTCCTCAGCCGCGCGCTCGGATATGAGCAGGCTATATTTTTCTTTGACGTAATTAACGATGCTTGCGTCGATCTTATCGCCCGCGACTCGGACGGATTTGGCACTGATGATACCGCCTAAAGAGATAACGCCGATCTCGGTGGTGCCGCCACCGATATCTACGACCAGTGAGCCGCGCGCTTCATTTACCGGAAGCCCCGCACCGATCGCCGCAGCCATCGGCTCTTCGATTAGATAAACCTCGCGCGCACCCGCTATCATCGCGCTTTCGCGCACGGCTTTGCGCTCGACCTGAGTTAGCCCGTAAGGAACCGAGATGATAATGCGCGGGCTTACGAAAAAGCGGCGCTTGTGGGTTTTTTCGATAAAATATCTAATCATCTTCTCCGTCATATCAAAATCCGCGATAACGCCGTCCTTCATCGGGCGCACCGCCTCGATATCGCCAGGAGTGCGTCCTAGCATCTCTTTAGCCTCGGCGCCCACGGCGATGATCCTTTGCTTGCCGTAGCGCTCGTTTTGTACCGCGACGACGCTCGGTTCGTTGATGATGATGCCTTTATCTTTTAGCAGCACAAGCGTGTTTGCCGTGCCTAAATCGATGCCCATATCCCTAGAAAATAATCCTAGAATCGAATCAAGTAACATTTATCCCCTTTATGCAGTTAAATTTTGTTTTACAAGTATCGGCTTGGATACGCCATCTACGACCTCTTTTGAGATGATGACGTCATAGCCCTTAAGCTCAGGCAGATCAAACATAATATCGATCATGATCTCCTCGATTATGCTGCGAAGCCCGCGCGCACCGGTTTTGCGCTTGATAGCAAGGCTCGCGACCTCTCTTAGCGCGTCGTCGTCAAATTTTAAATTCGCGCCGTCTATCGCAAAGAGCTTTTGATATTGTTTTAAGATCGCGTTTTTCGGCTCGGTTAAAATTCTAACCATAGCCTTTTCGTCGATCTCATTTAGCGTAGCCACTACGTGCAATCGCCCGATGAGCTCAGGAATTATGCCGTAATGCACCAAATCGTCGGCCTCGACCATATTTAGTAAATTTAAGCTTTCTTTCTTGCTGCGCTTGGTTTGGTTAAATCCTAGCACGTTCTGCCCGATGCGGCGGTTGATGATCTCGTTTAGCCCGTCGAATGCGCCGCCGCAGACGAATAGGATATTAGTAGTATCGATCTGGATGAAGTCCTGATTTGGATGCTTGCGGCCGCCCTTTGGAGGAATATTTACGACGCTTCCTTCGATGATCTTAAGTAGCGCTTGCTGTACCCCTTCGCCGCTTACGTCGCGCGTGATGCTGCGGTTTTCGCTCATTCGCGCGATCTTATCGATCTCGTCTACGAATACGATACCGCGCTGCGCCTTCTCTACGTCGCCATCCGCGGCTTGTAAAAGGCGGGTGAGGATGTTTTCTACGTCCTCGCCGACGTAGCCCGCTTCCGTTAGGCTCGTAGCGTCGCTAATGGCGATCGGCACGTCCAAAAATTTCGCCAAGGTCTGCGCCATAAGCGTCTTACCGCTACCGGTAGGCCCGATAAGCAAGATATTTGATTTTGAAATTTCGGTATCGTCGCCCTTCGCGTCGGTCTGTCTAAAAATTCTTTTATAGTGGTTGTAAACGCCGACGCTAAAAATTTTCTTAGCGCGCTCCTGACCGATGACGTAGCGATTTAGCACTTCCATCAGTGCCTTTGGCTTGATAGCCTCGAAATCGATCTCTTTATTTTGATTTTGTATCGCCTCATTTTGGCCCTCGCTGCCGTGGATAGCGGCATATGCCATATCGATACAATAGCTGCAGATAGCCGCCGTACCGTCGTCGTTAGGATAGATACGACGCCCGTCTGCGCCCGTCTCACCGCAAAAACTGCACTTATTTGCCATTAAATTTTACCTTTATCTAGCGGAATTCCGCGTTTTGTGTTGATTATAAACTCGCACATCTTGCGCACGTTTTGATCGCTCGTTTCGTTTAATAAAATTTGCGCCTGCTCCTTTAAGCCCCCGCCTTGGTTGAATAAAAATTTATACGCTCGATTTATCGTCTCGACCGTCTCTTTATCGAAGCGGCGGCGGATACCCGTTAAATTTAACCCGCGGATATAGGCGCGATTCCCCTCGGCTAGGCAAAACGGCACCACGTCCTGACTAAGCGCGCTAGCCCCTGCAATCATGCAGCTCTCGCCGATCTGAACGAATTGATGCACGGGGGTAAGTCCGCCGATAACGGCATAATCGCCCATTACGACGTGACCTGCAAGCGTGGCGTTGTTTGCCAAGATGATATTGTCTCCCAGCACGCAATCGTGCGCGATGTGGCAATACGCCATCATAAAGAGGTTATCGCCGATACGCGTAAATCCGTCGCCCTTATGCGAGCCCGAGCTGATTGTGCAAAACTCGTGAATCGTAGCGTTTTTGCCGATGATTAGCCCCGTTCGCTCGCCCTCTTCAAAGCTCATATCCTGCGGAATTTCGCCCACGATCGCGTATGAAAAAATTTTAGAGCCCTCGCCGATTTGCGTATCGCCGATGATACGCGCACCCTGCTTGATCGTGCAGCCGTCGCCAATTTTGGCCTGTGCGCTTACGAAAGCATACGGCTCGATCGTTACTTCGGCTCCGATCTGGGCGCCATCCTCGATGATCGCCGTGTGGTGAACTTTAGCCATCATTTATCCATTATCATCGCTTGAAGTTCAGCCTGCGCGGCCAGTGTGGCGCCGTCGTTGATGTAGGCTTCGCCCTTTAGCACCCAGATGCGTCCGCGGTGTTTGATTACGCTGATGCGATACTCAAGCTTGTCGCCGGGGCGGACCGGGCTTCTAAATTTAGCATTATCAATGCTCATAAAATACACGACCTTGTCGCTTAGATCGACGCCCTCTTTCTCCATGCTCTTAAACGCCAACACGCCGCCTGCCTGCGCTAAGCCCTCGATAATCATTACGCCAGGATAGATCGGGTGGCCTGGGAAGTGACCCTGAAAGATCTGCTCGTTATAGGTTACGTTTTTATAGGCTTTGATACTTTCGCCTATGCTGAGCTCTTCGACGCGATCTATCAGCAAAAACGGAAAACGATGAGGTAGGATGGAGAGAATTTCGTTTATGTCTATCATTATCTGCCTTTATTTAAAAATCTTGCAATTTTATCAAATTCTTACTAAAATTTCCCTAACGTCTAAAAATATGCGCGAGAGCCCGTAAATTTGAACTTTGGCGGCTCTTATCTCGTCCGTGACGATGATCGGCGAGAGCGAGCCCGCAGCGCACATGGCGGCGCGAACTTTATTTTGGCGCGCAAGACTCGGCGGGTTTTTTAGCATCTCAGATACGCTTTTGAAATTTGATCTTGAAATTTCGTTAAATTTCGCCAGGCTTAAAATTTTAATCTCGCCCTTGTCGCTGCAAAAAATTTCGCACTCGCGCTCTATGCTAAGCTTTACGTTTTCGCGCGTAAAATGCGAGCCAAATAGCACAAACGAGGGCACGACCTCGCCGTCAAATTTAATCCATGCGCGTAACAAGCGGTAGTTTAAAAACCGATCGCGCAGCACGCTAAATTTAACCCCTTTTCTTTCGAGCAAGCAAAGCTTTTTGTAAAATTTCAATTTCTCCTCTACCGAAGCGGGCAGGATTTGCCTATCGATCGGCGACATTAGCTCATAAATTTCGGCGTCGCAGGCTAAATTTCGCCTCAAATCCGCCGTCAAACTTCCGCCGAAATCCCGCTCGGTCTTTCGCTGATCATTCCGCTGTGCCGCGAGCGCATAGATGCAGCCGCAGTAGTTTTGATGATAGAGCGCGTCTTTTTTCGCGAGCGCAAACTGCTCGTTCGTACCGCCGTTTTTGCGAAAATCGGGCGCGATAAATTCTAGCCCGTGGCGCTCGCAAATGCGCTGCAGCGAGCTGCAAAGCTGAGAGTGCGATTTTTTGGGGCTCATTAGAAGCGTCGTGGTGATTTTGCGCTCGCCTAGGCTTAGCGCGAGCTCGGCCGTTTTTTGCATGCGAAAATCAAAGCAAAACTCGCAGCGCGCACCTTTTTCGGGCTCGTTTTCAAGCCCGTGCGCGCCCTGTAGCCAGCCTTGAAAATCATACTCGCCCGAGATAAATTTAATCCCTAAATTCTCGCAAACCCGCTTTGAGTCGTGCATTCTAAGAACGTATTCGCCGTAAGGATGTATGTTTGGATCGTAGAAATAGCCTATTAACGGCTCTTGCGCGAGCTCTTTTAAGCGGCGTAAAAAATAATCGCAATCGACCGAGCAGCAGATGTGAACCAGCAAATTTTAACCCTTTGCACGAAATTTTTGGATATAATTTTACGCTATCAAAATTAATGAGCGGAAAAATGAAAAATTTTTTTATAAAACACTGGCGTAAGTTTGCCTTCGGCGTAAGTGGATTTGCGCTGTTTTACGTGCTTGCGGGCTTTTTCGGCGTGCCGCTTTTTATCGAAAAGGCGCTGCCTAAAATTTTAGAGGGCAGAGCAAGCTTTAGCGTACAAGATGCTAAATTTAACCCCTTTACCTACGAGCTAAACGTCACAAAGCCGGAGCTTAGCACCTTTAAGCCGCTGTTTAGCGCCGATGAGATAAATTTAAAAATCGGTTTTTCAAAGCTTTTTAAAAAGACTCTCGCGGTAGAAATTTTGCACCTAAAATCGCCTAAATTCCACGTCGAGCGCGAGCAAAACGGCACCTTCAATTTCGAGCCGCTAATCTCGGAGCAAAAGAGCGAAAGCAAGGATGAAAACTCCAGCTTCAACGTCACGCTGAATAATTTTAAGATCGAGCGCGGCTCTCTGGGCTACGTCGATAACTCCCTAAAAAAGCCGTTTTCGCTCATCTCGACCGAGCTAAATTATGAGATCAACGGGCTAAGCTTAAAGGACGAAACGATCGGCGAGCACGACCTAAGCGCCGTTTCGCGCACATACGACTCGCTGAGTTTCGATGGAGCGATCGATCTGGCGCCTCTGCGCTTGCACGGCAAAATAGATCTTAAACGGCTGAAAATCGATCCGTTTTGGCTATCATACCTCGATCCTAGCGGCGTGCGGCTTAAGAACGGCTTTCTTTCCGCCACGCTGAATTACCGATTGAGTCTTGATGAAAATATAAAATTTGCGCTTGAAAACTCAAAACTTGAGCTTGAGAGCTTAGAAATTTTGCAAGATCAAAGCTTAATTTCTCTTGGCTCGCTAAAAATCCCGAGCTTTAGCCTAAATACGGACGTTTCGAATGAAATTTTAGGCGCAGTAGCGATCCCGCAGGTGCTACTTTCGGACGCAAAATACGATATGAACGAAACTAAAATTTCCACGGGCTTTGAGGGAGCGCAGGTTGCGGATTTTGCGCTGGATTTTAATAAAACGGGCACGAACTTGCGGCTAAACTCCGCCGTAAAAAGCGTAGATCTAAACCGCTCAAGCTTTGCAAACCCGCTAATTTCGGTCGTTTCAAACGACACTAAAATCACGGAAAATTTCTTAAAATTTAACGCCGAAGGTAACGATACAGCCCTTCATACGGGCTTTGGCGCCTTTAATATCGCGGATACGCAGATTACGCTAGCGCACAGCGATAAAATTTCACTCGCCGCAACCGAGCTGGGCGCATTTAGCTACGACAAGAAGGGTGCGCAAAACGGCGTAAGCCTAGGGTTTGCTAAAATTTCAAACTCTAAAATCGCAAACAAAAACGGAATTTTTAGCGGATTTGAAAGCTTCGGCGTGCAAGGGGTGAATTTTAACGTCGCGGATCTCGATCTGGGCGTGGATAAAATTTTGCTAAACGCGCCGTTTTTCAACTCGGAGGTGGGCGTTAGCGGAGCAAAAAGCATAAACGATCTGGCGATTTTAAGCGCGATTTCTAAAAATTCTGCGAGCTCCAAAAAAACGGCGAGCTCTAGCGCCGTAAGCCAAGCGGACGCAAATTATACGGCAAGCGGCGCAAATTTAAATTCTAAAAAGACTTCCAAAAGCCCCGCTTTAAAATTTAAGATCGGCGAGGCCTCCGTAACCGGCGCAAAGGCTAAGATCGGCGAGAGCTTTATCGTTAAAAACAACGTGCACGAGATCAAGGATTTCAGCGCCACGCTAAGCGGGCTAAGCTCGAATTTCGCCGAGCCTTTCGGTATCAAAGCAAGCCTTATCACGGGCGAGATCACCGCTAACGCGGACGGCAAGGCTAGTATCGCGCCGCTTAACGTGGGCGCGAACTTTAGCTTAAAGGCGCCGAACTTGAGCGTTTTTAACAAATATATGGCAGAATTTATCGCAGGCTCCATCGCGGGCGAGCTCGCTACGCAAGGGCAGCTGAAGCTTTCAAACACATTCTCGCTCGAAGCAAAGCTATCGGGCAAGGGCTTGGCGTTAAGCTCGGGCAGGGATAAAATTTTCTCCCTTGCGTCGCTGAATGTCGCGCAAATCGCGCTGAGCCCAAACTCTCTCGCATTAAATAAGATCGCTCTTGGCTCACCTGCGGCAAATATCTCGCTAAATAAAGACAGGCGTTTAAATTTAACTTCGCTAATAAAGCCCGCCTCGCAGGCAAAGCAGGCCGTAAAGCCCGCCGAAGCGGCACCTGGCAGATCCGCAAAAAGCAAGGCAAACTTTGCCTGGAGCGTAAAAAATATCTCGCTTAGCGGCGGAAGTTTAAATTTCACTGATGAGAGTCTAGCAACACCCTTTAAACTGCGCATCAGCGATATGAAAGCAAGCATCAGCGAGATCAGCCCGAAGCGAGCGGCGGATATCAAGCTTAGCTCGCTCGTAAGCGGAAGCGGGTTAGCGAGCATCACGGCGCGCGCCTATCCGCTGGACTTTAAACGCAAAAGCGACATAAACGTCGTTTTAAAGGAGATTCCGCTTGTGCCCGCATCGCCCTATACCGCCAAATATATCGGCAATGAAATCGCGGGCGGCAAGTTAAATTTAAAACTTGCCTACAAAATCGACGATGGCAAGCTAAACGCAAGCAATGATCTAAATTTAGACCGCTTCGAGCTCGGCAAAGAGGTGCAGAGCAAGGATGCGCTGAGCCTTCCGATCGGTCTAGTGGTATCGATTCTAAAGGACAGCGACGATCAGATCGATATTAGCCTGCCTCTAAGCGGCACGCTGAGCGATCCGAAATTTAGCTACGGCGCGCTGGTTTGGGGTGCGGTCAAAAAGCTGCTCTCGGATATCGTGTTAAGTCCGTTTAGATTTATGGGAAAGATCGCGGGCGTAGATACGAAAAAGCTCGAAAGTATCGATTTTGAGGCGGCGAGCAGTGAAATTTTAATCAGTGAAAACTCTAAAATCGATGATTTGGCCAAGGTCGCAAAAGCCAAGCCCGAACTTAAGATCATTCTAAACTCCGCATATAACGAAAAGTTCGATACTCACGAGTTTAAAAGGCGATCTCTGCAAAACACTCTCACGCTGATGTCCAATAAACAAGGCCTCTCCACGGATGAAGCCATAGCGGCGCTTAAGATCAAATACGGCATCAAATCCGGCGGCGATGAGGCGATGGAGGAGCTGATAGGGGCGCAGAAATTTACCCGCTCCCGTCTTGATGAGCTAGCCCTTGCCAGGGCGGCCGCCGTGCAAGCGGCACTCGTGCAGCGCGGCGTAAGCGCCTCTCGCATAGAGATCAAAAAACCAAGCGAAGCGGTGCTTAAACAAAACAGCTTCATCCCGCTAAACCTGGGTCTTGAAAAATAGCGTAAGCAAAATTTGGCTATACTAAGCGGACTAAATTTAAAGGAACGGCGATGATAAATATAGGAATTCACGGCGGAAGCGGCAGAATGGGCACGATGATCTACGAATGCCTGAAAAATTTCGATCAGGCGCGAGCAAGCATGATCTACACGGTCGCACCGCTTGATTATACGCCGAGCTGCGCCGTAACGAGCAGCTACGACGAGCTTTTTAGCGGCTGCGACGTCGTGATAGACTTCACGATCCGAGACGGCGCGATAAGCTTAATGAAATTTGCGCTTTCGCATCCAAAGCCGCTTTGCATCGGCACGACGGCTCTGGGCGAGGAGGGCGAGCGGCTACTGCGCGAATGCGGCGCAAAGATGCCCGTGTTGCACGCTACGAATATGAGCCTGGGCGTCGCGGTGCTAAACAAGCTCGTAGCGCTTGCTAGCAGGATCCTACGCGATTTTGACTGCGAAATTTTAGAGATGCACCACCGCCACAAAAAAGACGCCCCAAGCGGCACGGCGATGAGCCTTGCGGAAAGCGCCGCAAGTGCGCGCGAGCTAAGCTTAAAGGACGTGCGCATAAGCGGTCGCGACGGGCTCATCGGCGAGCGCGGCAAGGACGAGATCGCCGTGATGTCGCTGCGCGGCGGCGATATAGTCGGGCGCCACACCGTGGGGTTTTACGGCGAGGGCGAGTTCGTCGAGCTAAATCATACAGCGACTTCGCGCGCGACCTTTGCCAGAGGCGCGATAAAGGCAGCGGTATGGCTAGCGCCCCAAAATAGCGGGCTTTACGGCATCGACGACTGCTTAGGAATCTAGGCTTTGCGGCTAAATTTAAGAGGAAAAAATGCCAACCAAAGATGAAATTTTAAATTTTCTGCGCGAGCCCAAGCCCGAGCTTGAAATCTTTGGAATTTACAAAGTCGGGCTATTCGGCAGCTACGCCAAAGGCGGAGCGAATATCGCCGAGAGGTTTAAAATTTCAGCCGATCTATTTGATGAGGCGCCGGCAAAATGCCGGACGGCAAGCCGTCAATGATAAAACAAAATATAGATAAATTTCTAAAAAATAAAATTTAAGAGGTTAGAAAATGTGCGCAATCGTGGGAGTCATAAATTCCGAAGGTGCGGCTAAGACCGCGTATTACGGGCTTTTTGCCATGCAGCACCGCGGCCAGGAGGCAAGCGGTATCAGCTCGAGCTTCAACCATCACATCAAAACGATCAAAGCCACAGGGCTAGTGACGGAGGTTTTTAGCTCCGCGAGTTTTGAAATTTTAAAGGGCAACATCGCGATCGGTCACAACCGCTACGGCACCGCGGGTGCAGATAGTCTAAAGGACGCACAGCCCGTTGCGGGCAACTACGCTCTTGGGGAGATCTCTATCGTTCATAACGGAAATTTGATCAATAAAGACGAAATTCGCCGCAAGCTCGTAAGCGAGGGCGCGATTTTTCAGTCCGGCATGGACACCGAAAATATCCTGCACCTCATCGCACGCAGCAAGCAGGAGCATCTAAAAGATCGCATCATCGAGGCGCTGCAGCAGTGCGTGGGC
Organism: uncultured Campylobacter sp.; assembly: GCF_938015785.1. Classification (GTDB taxonomy): domain Bacteria; phylum Campylobacterota; class Campylobacteria; order Campylobacterales; family Campylobacteraceae; genus Campylobacter_B. The sequence continues at coordinate 16,912 of NZ_CALLWC010000066.1, forward strand.
GCGTATTCGCTTCTGATTTTAAGCCGTTCGAAGATGTTTGCCGTGCGCGATCGCTACGGCGTGCGTCCGCTCAGCATCGGCAGGCTAAAAGACGGCGGCTACATCGTCGCGAGCGAGACCTGCGCGTTTGATCTCGTAGGAGCCGAGTTCGTCCGCGACGTGAAACCCGGCGAGATGGTGATCTTCGAAGAGGGCAAGGATGAGTTTAGCTCGCTTGAAATTTTAAAAGCCGCGGAAGCTAGAATTTGCGCGTTTGAATACATCTACTTCGCGCGCCCAGACAGCGTCGTAGAGGGCAAAAACGTATACGAGGTCAGAAAAAAGCTGGGCGCTGCGCTCGCGCGAAAATGCGGGAGTTTAAAAGCCGATTTCGTCGTGCCCGTGCCCGATAGCGGCGTACCGGCGGCGCTTGGTTTTGCGCAAGAGAGCAAAATCCCTTTTGAGATGGCGATCGTGCGCAACCACTACATCGGCCGCACCTTCATCGAGCCGACGCAAGAGGTGCGAAATTTAAAGGTCAAACTCAAGCTAAATCCGATCGGCGCGGCACTGCACGGCAAGAGCGTCGCGGTGATCGATGACAGCATCGTACGCGGCACCACGAGCAAAAAGATCGTCGAGCTTCTGCGCCACGCGGGCGCGGCGCGCGTGCATATGTGTATCGCAAGCCCGGAGCTAAAGTATCCCGAGCGCTACGGCATCGACACGCCGAGCGTGCGCGAACTGATCGCTGCAAATATGAGCACGGATGAAATTTGTAAATTTATAGGCGCCGATAGCCTCACATTCCTTAGCGTACCGGAGCTCGTAGAAGCGCTTGGGGGCGAGCGCAAATACTCGCTCGTAAGCTTCGACGGCGATTATTTCATCAAAGATTAGCGAATTTAAAGGAGCAAACTATGACAAAATTTAAGATTAAGCGCGTCTATGAGAGCGCAGAGGAAGAGGATGGATTTCGCGTGCTTTGCGACAGGCTTTGGCCGCGCGGCATAAAAAAAGATGCGCTGGAGCTTGATATGTGGGCAAAAGACATAACGCCTAGCACCGAAATACGCAAGCTTTTCGCGCATAAGCCTGAGAATTTCGCCCATTTTAAGGAGCTTTACCTAGCCGAACTTGAGCAAAATCCCGCCGTAGCGGAGTTTTTAAAAGCGGTTAAAAACGAGCCGGTCGTCACGCTGCTATATGCCGCAAAGGACGAGCACTGCAACCACGCGATGATTCTGCGTGATTTTCTGCAAAGCAAGGTGCGCTAAAATTTTGCGCTCAAAGCGCACTGCTCGCCATATTTTAAAGCAAATGTAAAATCGCCTCGCTCGCCAAAATCCACTCGTAAAAACCGATGTACAAGGCGCAAAATTCAGCGAACAGGCGTGAGCGGAGCGCTCTTAAAGCCTTACTAGGCGTAATTTGAGATAAATTTTCTATCCGGATGTACACTTCGCAGATGCGCAAAACAAACGCTAAATTTTGCGTCAGAGCTCTAAAAAAACGCAAAATTTCAAGGAAAATGACTCGATTTAATATGCAAATTTAGAATTTCATCTATTTTTTAACGCTATTTTTCATAATGCAAGCTAGGAATTTAAAAAGTGAGCTTAATATAAATTCGCAACAAATTAAATTAATTTCTTACATGCAGCATTTTTAAATTTCATTTAAGGATTTGCCGCTAACATTGCTCGTAATTTTTTACAAGGAGAAACAATGGCAATAAGTGCTAGAAATCAGCTTCACGTCGTAATCAGCGACGTAAAAATAGGTGCGGTAAATTCGCTAATCACAGCTAAAACCAGAGGCGGCGACGTGCTAAAAGCGACCGTTACGGTCGATTCTGAAAAAACTTTGGATTTAAAAGCAGGCAAAGAGGCGGTATTTTTATTCAAAGCCCCAAATGTCATCATTTCAAAGGGAGAAAATGATCTTCGCCTAAGTGCTGCAAATCAACTAAAAGGCAAAATCACCGCCGTTAAAGAGGGCGCAATCAATGCTGAAATCGATGTCAGAACCGCAGGCGGTGAGAATCTAAGCGCGATCGTCACAAACGGCTCCGTTAAAAATTTGGCGCTAGCAGTCGGCGACGAAGTAACCGCGATCGTCAAAGCTACTCAAATCATCGTCGGTGTAAAATAATCCTGCATTGTGCGAACCGATGTGCACGCTTTAAACATCACAAAATCAAGGAGCGAAATTTTATAAATTCTGCTCCTTCTTCAAAAACCTTTTTTGATAAATCAAATTTCGTAGCAGCTCAAATCGCGCTATAAGCGCTCTTTTCTCTCATGCGCGCAGATACACCCCGCGCGGCGACATCCAGCCCCAATCACACCAAGAGCGGTCTTACCCTATTTTACCGCAGTGCGCATTTTGCGCAGGATTTGCATCCATTCATCGCGCAAGCCCCACTAGCACGAGATATCTATGAAACGCGGGCTCCTCTTCACTCTGCCCGCTCGCTTATAGCAATGCGCTTTCATATTTTACGCGCTTGCTGCGGCGCTACTTTGCTCGGTAATGACCGATCACCACACTTTTACAGCGGCAGGCTCGGCATATCTTTTCGCGGCGGCGGTACGATGTTTTACAAAATACTACGCGATGCGGTAAATTTTAAAATTTAAACTCTCCAAGCGCGACAGAGACCGCTTCGCAAAACCCACATCCGATCCAAAAAGATCACGACACGCACTTCACCCCCTACTTTGCCGCTTGCTGCGAAATTTAACCACTCTTGCGCAAATAGGACACGATGAGTTTTACGCCGATGACTGCGAGCCGAACGCCATTCGTGCCTCCATAGATGACAACATTAGCTAGCCGATGCGCGCGTTTAAATACGCTTATACCTTGTAAGCAATCAACACTGGCTACAACGAGTGCATACACGTATTAGTTAGTCGCAACAGTCCATAGCGTGTTTTGATTCACTTTAAGCTTTTGTCGATCGGCTCGTTAAAAGGCGTAGATTCCGCGAATAAAATCACTCTTGTAAAATTTCAGCTCATCGCCGCGGGTAACGGGCATTTGCTTTGCTAAATTTGATACTCGCCGGGACTTAGTTCGCCTCGTAAAAGTTTGCCGAAGCGTGCGGCCGCGGTCTCTACGGCATCGTCGCCAAACTCGCCCGGCTCAAATCCGCCGCTGATAAACGGCACGGCAAAATCCATCCCGCAGTAGTTTGCCGCGATCTTAAGCGGAGTTAAAATTTCATCCATGCTATAGCCTATCGCGCCCTGTTTAGAGTACTCGCTAAGCGGTGTACTGGCGCTTAGCGCGAGCTGTAGGACCTTGCCCTTAAGCGCGCTGGAGCCCACCAGCTCGTGCGAAAAGACGATGTCGATATAGGCTTTTAGCATAGGCGGCACGTTTAGCCAGTACAGCGGGTACAAAAATACGATGCGATCTGCGCCGCGTAGCGCGTCTTGCTCTGCGCGGGCGTCGATGCGCGTAGTATCGGTGCCGTAAAGTCCCTCCAAATGGCGTACCTCTACGCCAGCAGCGCTCTTTACGACCTGCGATAGAGCTTTGTTCACGCGCGAGGCGGCGAAATTAGGATGCGATAAGATCACGAGCGTTTTCATGTTATTTCCTTTGTTAAAATTTGCAGAATCATATCGTTAAAAAGCTAAAAGTAGATTAAGAGGGGTTGTAAAAATGAAGAGTTATTTTTTCTTGTGAGGAACCTGGATTTGCGTGGCACGATAGATACGAAGCGCTCTCGTACCATACTGCCTCAAGGCATGTGCAACAAAATGTTTTTACGCGTGCCGCAAAGCAAGCCCCTAGCCCGCTCTTGTCTAAAACGATCTCGCTTGCGATCCACCCAATCGCGTGCAGCTGCGGCGCGGGACGAAATTTCATCCAAGCAAGGATAAATTTATGAAAAAAGATTAAAATTTAGCCGCGATTTGGGCTACGAGCCCGAAAATTTCAAAAAAGGAAACGATATGCAGAGAAAAACACAGATCGAAGACGAGTTCAGCGCAGAGGATCGCGAGCGCAAAATCACGCTGCAAGCGGGAGACGCGGCGCCCGCTTTTGCGCTGCAAAACTCCGACGGAGCGAGCGTCGCGCTAAAGGACTTTGCGGGAAAAAAGGTCGCGCTGTATTTTTACCCCAAGGATAACACCCCCGGCTGCACGACCGAAGCGTGCGAATTTAGCGCCGCATACGATGATTTTATCGCCGAGGGCTGCGTGATCGTCGGCATCAGCCCCGACAGCGCCAAATCTCACGCGGGCTTCATCGCCAAGCAAAGCCTAAAGCACATCCTGCTGAGCGATCCGCAGCACGAGGTAGCCAAGCTATACGGAGCGTGGCAAGTACGCAAAAACTACGGGCGCGAGTATCTGGGCATCGTGCGCTCGACTTTTCTGATCGGCGCGGACGGCAAAATTTTAAAGGTCTATAAAAGCGTCAAGGCAAAGGATCACGCCGCAAAAGTGCTCGCGGATCTGCTAGCTGCGGGGAAATAAAGCGCTAGGCGGTGTTTTGAAGCGGGGCTCCGGCGCATTTGGGCGCTAAGCTTTAATATGAAATTTATGCGCTGAAATTTGCTATGGAATTTCGGCGTCAAATTTAGGCGCCGAAATTCCAGCATTAAAATTTAGTCTTGAAATTTTGCCCTAGAATTCCGTCGCCCATTTGAAAATGAAATTTCAAAGCGGAGCTATAACTGCGATTCTAGCGGCAAATTTTATCGCCCCAAAATAAAATTTTAAAGGAAAAATATGAAAAACTTAATCATTCTAGCTCATCCGGACATTAAAAATTCGCTCATAAACAAACGGTTTTTGAAAGAGGCTGCCGCGCAAAGCTTCGCCGTGCGCGACCTAGCGCGCGAGTATCCTAGCGGCGAGATAGACGGCGAGCGCGAGCGCGCGATAATCAAAGCCCACGACGCGCTGGTGCTGCAATTTCCGCTGCATAATTTCTCCTCGCCCGCGATTTTAAAAAGCTGGATGGATGCGACGATGACGTATGGATTTGCCTACGGGCGCGCGAACGAGGGCATTCGCGGGCGCGCCGTGGCGCTGGCGGTGAGCGCAGGCATCAAGCGCGCCGACTACGCGCCTAGCGGGCGGTATCATTTCACGATGGAGCAGATTTTAGCGCCGTTTGAGCTGGCATTTCGCTACTATTTTCATGCCGACTGGCGCGGATTTTTCGCGTTTTACGGCGCCGAGGAGACGCCCGGCGTGGATTACCAAAGCAGCGCCGAACAGATAGAAAAAGGCGCGGCGGAGTACGCGGAATTTTTAAGAAATTTAGGCGCAAAGAGCGGCGCGGGTAAAGAATTTTAAGTTAAAAGTAAACTCGATTTTGGGGCTAAATTTTAAAATTTAAGCCTCGTTTCGAGCTTGAACTGCGCCCTTGAAATAAAGAAAGTCGCGATAAAATTTTACACGAAGCGTTAAATTTAGCCCGCGCGGTTTATAGATAATTCAGCATGCAGGCCGACTGCTTCCGTAAATTTTAATTTAAAGAAATTCCGTGCCGTTTTAAGCGCTCTTACGACGCTGTGTCGCCCCGAAAAATAGATCTCACTTGCGCTAAAAACGTCCGCTCTGCCTGCCGCGAGAATAAAATTCTACCGGTCGATACGGCGTGTCTGCTAGCCATCTAAATCGTCGAAATATAAAATTTGCCGCAGCTTGTCGTGCAGGCTGCAAAAATGCGCAGTCGCACCGTCTGCGAGTAGCATTAAAGACGCGACAATAAGCGGGCCGTAAAGCACGGGGCGCGGCAAAATTTTACAACGCGCCTTTTTGAGCTCGTCAAGCCGCTTGCTCAGCAGAGTAAAGCAAAATTTCATAGCCGCGCGGAATTCCGCTTAGTAAAGCAAAACTCCGCCTTACTAAACAAAATTCCGCCCGCTAAATAAAATTCCGCCGAGCAAAGTAAAATTTCGCGGTGGAATGAACGAGCCAAATTTAAAATCAAATCTGCGCGCGGAGCAGAAAGCGCCCTAGCTAAGCTCGCGCCCCTCCTCTGTCGCTAACGTTATGATCTGCTTAACCACTTCGCTCGCCGCTTTTAAAGAGCCTACAGGCAGATACTCGTAGATCGAGTGGAAATTATGCCCGCCGGTAAAGAGGTTCGGGCACGGCAGCCCCTTTGCGGAGATGACGGCGCCGTCGTAGCCGCCTCGCATAGGCTTGATATTAGGCTCGATATTTAGGCTTTTAAAAGCTTGCTTCGCAAATCGAATTGCCGGCGCCTCGTCGTTTTTCAAAAAGTTATAGACGTTTTTATAACGGTCGTTTAGCGAAATTTCGATCCGATCGCCCCAGATCGCGCGAAGCCCGTCCGCAGTTTTTTGCAAAAATTCCATGCGCTGCGCGTATCTTTTCTCGTCAAATTCCCTCACGTCGATCTTTAGGACGGTCTTTGCGCTGTTACCGCTAAGCTCCTTGACCCAAAAATAGCCCTCCTTGCCCTCTGTGTATTCGGGCGTCTCGCCCGCGGGCAGCAGTGAGATAAACTTATGCGCCAAAAGCAAGGAATTTATGAGCTTGCCCTTGGCGTTCATCGGATGAGCGGACTCGCCTTTGAAGGTAACGACGCAATCGCCCGCATTCCAATTCTCGTAGATAAACTCGCCGATGCCGCAGCAATCAAGGCAGTAGCCGAAATCCGCGCCTACCTCGCTTACGTCCAGCGCCTTTGCCCCTAGCAAGCCCTGCTCCTCATCCGGCACGAAGCAAGCGGTTATTTCGCCGTGTTTGATCTGCGGATTTTGGACGAAAAATTCTAGCGCATTTACGATTGCGGCGATCGCCGCTTTATCGTCGGCGCCTAGCAAGCTGGTGCCGTCCGTTACGATGATCTCATCTCCTTTATAATCTTGCAGCTCCTCATTTTCGCTCTCTTTAAGATAGATCCCAAGCTCTTTATTCAGGCATATATCGCCACCTTCGTATCTTACGATCTGCGCTTTGGTGTCGCCGCTCTGTTCAGCGCTGGTATCGAGGTGAGCGAAAAACGCTATGCTCGCAGCGGGCGCGTCTAAATTTGAGGGAATTTTAGCGATTAAAATCGACTTTTCGCTAAGGCTGATATTTTTTATGCCCAGAGCTTCGAGCTCGACTTTTATGAGACCTGCAAGCTCGAGCTCCTTGGGATTTGAGGGCATTATGCCCGCTGCACCCGCGACCCTATTCGTGGTAGTGTTGATCTTGGTGTAGTTTAAAAATCTCTGCACGATATCCACAAATAAGCCTTTTTACAAAATGAAAAATGCGATGACGCAGACGGATAGAAACATCCCAAGAGCCGTTCTTTTGGCGATCTGAATAGGATTTACCATCGCAAGTCCCGCGCAAACGATACAAGCGCCCGCAATCGGCGATGCGCTCCTGCCTAGCGCGCCGCTTATCGCAACCGCCATACCGAGCTTATCTTGCTCAAAACCCAGCGCGTCGGCGTGCACGGTCACGGCGGTATTAAACGCCATCGACGCCGCATCTCCAGAGCCCGTTACGACGCCCATAAAAAACGGCACGAAAGTTCCGCCGAATTTTACGTAGCCCTGCTCATTTTTAAGCCACTCGATTACGAAATCGATCGCTCCGCACGCGCTAAGCCCCGCGACGAAGACGCCCGCTGCGATGATGATACCTATGATCTCGGCATACGCGCTACCCATTCCTTTGAAAAATTCCTTCGTAATTTTTTGAGGATCGGTTAGAGTAACGGCGATGGTGAGGATAGCACCCAGTAGCATCGCTTCGGCGACGCCCATCTTCGTCCACTTTAGGAAAGAGACCTGATTTAGGCTCGTGCCGCCGATTACCAAGATCACTAGCGGCACTAGCGGCATAAGCGCGTATAAGACGTTTATCTTTTGAGGCTGCGCGTCTAAATTTGAACCGTCGGCGGAATTTGACGCAACGGAATTTGCGACGCCCTCCTTTTGTGCGAGATAATTCACCCCTTTGGTGTAGTCTTTGCAAACTATCGCCGTTATACTCATTACGATCAAAACCACGATCAAAGCGGTAATCGCGCTAGAAAACTGCACCCCGATGACGTCTTGAACCGTGTAGGAGGGGTTGTGCGCCTTTACCATATCGGCTACAAATACGTTGTGCGCCGAGCCCGGGCTTAAAACGCTACCAAAAGTTCCCGCAAATACCGCAGCTCCCGCCATCTCAGGTTTAACGCCCGCAGCCATCATCACGGGGATCAGCGTAGCGCCGACCGCAGCCGAGCAGCCCGCAGCGGAGGGGATAGCGATATTGATAAAATATGTAAGCGCCACGACGATAGGGATCAATAAAAATCCGATATTGCCAAGAGGTCTGGTTAGCAAATTTACAAGGGCGCGGTCGCATTCGGTAAATTTCATCACGAAGGCAAAACCCATGCTGGCGCAGATCGCCTTAATAAGACCTGCTTTAGTCATATACGAGGTAAAGGCATTTAGCCCGTCCAGCGGCTTTAGACAAAGCACGCACAGCACTAAACCCACGCCGATAAGCACGGTTTTGGTATCCTTTTTCATGATCAGTAAAGCGACGACTGCGACGATACCCGCAAGCGCCAAAAGTAACCTAAGTGTCTCCACGATAACTCCTTTTAAATTTTAAATTTACCTCCCACGGCGATGCGCGAGATCTCTTTTTTATACTCGAATTTCAGCACGTCCGCATGCCCCATCACTTCGCACTCGTTTCCGTTTATCAAAAACGCGCTACCCTCGGGCATAGCATAGACGCTGTCGTTTTGATTGACGATCAAAAACTCCTCCAGCCGCTCCTCCCTGCTCTCGCCGTTGTGGTTTGAAATTTTACCGCTTATGAAGTGTGGATTGATCTGATGCGGAAAGATCCCCAAAGCTACCGGCGAGGGCGGAAAGACGATCGGCATGTCGTTGGTGGTCATCATCGTCTTGCCCGCGACGTTTGCGCCAGCAGACCAGCCGAAATACGGCGTACCGCCGTCCACCGCCTCTTTGATCGCACCTAAGAGATCAAATTTATAAAGCTCATTTAGCAGCACGAAGGTATTGCCGCCGCCGATGCAGATCGATTTGGCGTTTTTAACGGCGGCTTTCATATCGGAAAAGTGGTGAATCGATCTGATATTGTTGCTCTCCAAGCAGTCCGCGACCTTCTGCTCGTATTGCTCGCTTGTGCGCCTAACGCCCGCAAACGGAATAAATAAAATTTCATCCTCCCAAAGACCCCCTAAAAATTCCTTGATCCACCCCTTGCAGTGGTTCAGATAACCGCTGTCTTTGTAACTGGAGGCGCTTAGAAGTAGTGCTCTTTTCATACCGCTTTCCTTAAGCTTTGCCGTTTAGCTTATACGCGCAGCGCAGATAAACGTCCACTCCCGCAAGCAGCGAGTCCTCGTCGAAGTCAAATTTGCCGTTGTGATGCCCCGCCGCAAGCGTCGTGCCGATCATCAGATATCCGCTCTTGCCGCCCGCATCTTGCACCGAGCGCATAAAATGCGCGAAGTCCTCGCATGCGCCGAAATTTAGCTCCCTTACGATCTTGTCGTTATCGATAAACGGCGATGCCTTCGCCGCATCCTCGTAAAGCTGCGTTGTAGCCTCATCGCTATCGCCGCCTGCGGTGCCGCCCGTGACCTGCACGTCGTAGCTGACGCCGTAAATTTTAGAAACGCCCTCCACTATGTCCATACATTTGGCCTTCATAAACTCATTCAGCTCCGTGCTCTCGCCGCGAGTCTCGCACGCGAGATAGCCGTTAGGCGCGATGACGTTGCGTCCTTCGCCTGCGCGCAGTACGCCTACGTTGATACGCGTGACGCCGTCCGCGTGCCTCGTGATGCCGTGCATATCAAGCGCCATCTCGGCTGCCGCGAGCAGAGCATTGGCTCCGTTTTGCGGCGCGCCCGCTGCGTGAGCGGACTTACCCTTTAAATTTACGTCAAATTTAGTGGTCGCGAGTAGCTTTTTGGTGCCGCAGATGATGCCTCTCATGGTAGTCGCCTGAAAGCCGATATGACCGCCCAGCAAGTAATCCACGCCCTTGGTAACGCCCGCAGCTTCCATACCCACGGCGCCCCTGGTGCCCTCCTCGGCGGTTTGAAAGATAAATCTAAATTTACCGCTAAAATCATCTAAGCTCTGCGCGATGAGCTTCGCTAAAGCAAGCCCCATCGTGATATGCCCATCGTGCCCGCACGCGTGCGTAATGCCGCTAATATCGGAGCGAAAGCCCTCCTTAAAAGGGCGGTGGTCCGCGTCCGTACTCTCGGTCACATCCACGCCGTCTATGTCAAATCTAAAAGCGACCGTCTTGCCCGCGCGCCCTGTGTCGATCTGCGCCACTAGACCCGTTAGCCCGTCCTCCATCGCATCAAGAAATTTTATCTGATCTGCGTTTAGAAGCCCCTCGGCGCGCTGCTTCGCCTTCTCGCAGGCATCCTTGCTACCTACGCCCTGCCTTGCCTCAGCCTTTACAACCTCGCGACCGAGCTTTATCTCATAGCCCAAGCGCTGCATACGATCTGCGATAACCGCGGTCGTAAAAAAGGTAAACCAGCCCGTCTCGGGATGCGAGTGGAAAAACCTGCGATCCCCGATCATCTCGCCTTTGAGCGCCTCTACTTTTTGTGCGATAGCATCCATTTTCTCTCCTTTATTCTCTGGCTAAATTTAACATCGCCGCAGCTAGAACCTTCGTAGCGGCGAAAGCGTCGTTCCAGTTTATGCTTTCGTTTACGTTGTGGCTGATACCGTCCTTGCACGGCACGAAAAGCATCCCCACGCGATCCGCAAGCTCCGTCATATTCATCGCGTCGTGTCCCGCGCCGCTAGGAAGCCTCAGGCTTGGAATTTTAAGCTCGCAGGCACAGCTCTCAAGCAGATTTATCATCTCCTCGCTTAGCTTTACAGGGCGATCTTTGATGAGATTTTTTAGTTCAAATCTGCATCCTCGGCGAGCACAAATTTCATCTATCGCGGCGCAAATTTCATCGTCCGCCGCCCTGAGTGCTTCCTCGTCTATATCGCGTATATCAAGGCCTAGCGTGCAGGCGCCCGGGATCACGTTTAGCACGCCGGGCAGTGCGTTTGCATAGCCCGTCGTCGCGACCGTGGTTTTGCCCGCCTTAGCGATCCTCTCCGCGCTTAAAACGATCTCGCTAGCGCAAGCTAGGGCGTCGCAGCGCATATCCATCGGCGTAGCGCCGCTGTGATCGGCTCTGCCCTCGATCCACAGCTCGTATCGCACGGGCGCGGCGATACCCGTGACGATGCCTACTGGGATGCCCCGCCTCTGCAATACCGGCCCCTGCTCGATATGAAGCTCGATATAGCTATGAAAGCTGGATTTTGGCAGGATGCAGCTTTTTAAATTTGCGGGATTTAGCCCGAAAGCCTCCATGGCGTCAAATAGCGAAATTCCGTCCCCATCCTTTAGCTCGTCTAGCCGCTTTTGTGAGAGCTTGCCGCTAATTATCTTGCTGCCTACGGTCGCCATTTTAAAGCGGCTCGATTCCTCGCAAACAAAGACGATGAGCTCCAACGGGCGCGCAAGCTTTTCGCCGCTATCTCGCACCGCTCGGATCGCCTCCAAAGCAGCCATGACGCCCAGCGTGCCGTCGTAAAAGCCGCCCTGCGGTACGCTATCGATATGCGAGCCAGCACTTACGGACGGCAGATCGGGATTTTGAACGCCTCCAAATTTAGCGAAAATATTGCCCGTATCGTCGATTTTGATCTTGAAATTTTCTTTTTGAAGTAGCGATATGAGGAAGTTGCGCGCCTCTTTATCCTCGCGCGAAAACGCAAGCCGCGTAAGCCCACCGCCCGCCAAAGCCCCAAAACGGCTTATCTGTTCGAACTCGCTTTTAAGGCGCCGTGTGTTTATGTCCATAAATCCCCTTTTTTAAAAAATTTATGAATACGGCATTTTAATATTAAATTTATATAACAAAGCTGAAATTTATCTATCGCGGCGGCGCATACCAGCACTAAACCGCATGGACAAGAGCAAATATTTGTGGTAGCAAGACTCGTATTCTAAATTTCAGCCGCCACAGAATATAAAATTTAAACCAACCCTGCCGTCAATCTCGCTGTAAAACATATAAGCGGCAGCAATGGCGTATCTAGCACGTCGTCACCTAGATTTAGCGGCAAATTTAATAGCAAAATTTAAAGCGTGGCACGATAAAATCTTAAAACAAAATTTCAAGTAGATTTTTAAATATAAAATTTCAAACGGAATCTTAAATGCAGAATTTCAAATAAATTTTAAAATTCCAAGAGTATCATCCCTTGGAATTTTAAATTTAATGCTTGGCTAGGTAATTTGTGTCGTAATTATTATCCACGAAATCGGGGTTATTCATCATCCTAAGATGAAAATCGCGCGTCGATTTTATGCCGCCGATGATGAGCTCATCTAGCGCGACCTTCATCTTCGCGATCGCGCGCGCGCGGTCCTTGTCGTAAACGATGAGCTTGCCGATCATGCTGTCGTAGTAAGGCGGCACCGAGTAGCCCTCATAAACGTGGCTATCCATTCGCACATTTCTGCCGCCCGGAGCGACGTATTTTGTGATTTTGCCCGGGTTTGGCATAAAGCTTTTGGAGTCCTCGGCGGTGATGCGACACTCAAGCGCATGCCCGCTAAATTTTATCTCGCTTTGAGGCAGCAGCTTCTCGCCCTGCGCGATACGGATCATCCACTCGATCAGATCGAGCCCGCTTCGCATCTCGCTTACGGTGTGTTCGACCTGCAAGCGAGTATTCATCTCGATGAAGTAGAATTTCTTATCCTTACCGTCGTATAAAAACTCAAACGTTCCAGCACTTGCGTATCCGATCGCCTTAGCGGCGCGAACCGCCGTTTCGTGCAGGCTCTTTCGCGTCGGCTCGTCCAAGATCACGGCTGGGCTTTCTTCGATCAGCTTTTGATGGCGGCGCTGCATCGAGCAGTCGCGCTCGCCGATATGCACGACGTGTCCGTGCTCGTCGCCCAAGACCTGAACCTCTATGTGGCGCGGATTTGTGATATATTTTTCCATATACATCGTGCCGTCGCCGAATGCACTCATCGCTTCGCTTTCTGCCGACCAAAAGAGCTTTTCAATATCCTCTTCGCGCTCGACCACGCGCATTCCGCGCCCGCCGCCGCCGGCTGCGGCTTTGATGATGACCGGATAGCCGATTTCAGCGGCTAGCTTGCGTGCTTCTTCGACGCTTGCGATCGCGCCGTCGCTGCCAGGCACTACAGGAATGCCCGCGCGCATCATCACTTGCTTAGCCTTGCTCTTATCGCTCATTAAAGTCATTGCCTCGACGCTTGGACCGATAAATTTAATGCCGTGCTTAGCGCAAATTTCTACGAAATTTTGACTTTCGCTCAAAAAGCCGTATCCCGGAAATATCGCGTCAGCTTCGGTTAGCTCGCAGGCCGTGATGATCGCGGGGATATTTAGGTAACTATCGCTACTGCGCGGTCCGCCTATACAGACCGACGCGTCGGCGTATTTGACGTAAAGCGCGTCCTGATCGGCGGTGGAGTGCACGACGATGGCTTGCTTGCCCATCTCTTGGATCGTGCGAAGCGCTCTAAGCGCTATCTCGCCACGATTTGCGATTAGAATTTTTTTAAGCTCCCTCATAGCTTCTCGACCTCAAACAGCGCCATAGCGTATTCGACGGGTTGTCCGTCTTCGACGAGAGCTTTTTTGATGCGGCAGTCGAATTCCGCTTCGATCTCGTTCATAATCTTCATCGCTTCGATGATGCCGATCGTATCGCCCTTATGCACGACCTGGCCTACGCTTACGAACTCTGCCGCACCGGGGCTCGGCGCCTTATAAAAAGTGCCAACCATCGGGCTGTCGATCGTATCCATCGAGCCTTTTGTGGCGGGCTTGTCGCCCACGAGCACGTTTACTGAAGGCGCAGCAAGCTGCGGAGCGGGTGTCGGTGCGGCGAGCTGAGGCGTGCTCCCACCGCATGGGCCATATTTTTTTATCTCGATTTCAAAATCTTTATCTTTAATTTTTAGCTCGTTAATGCCTTGCTTTTCGCCGAAAAAGTCCATTAACTCTTTGATTTCTGCTTTTGTCATAAATTTCTCCTGAAAAAATTTGCGAAATTTTAGCTAAATTTTTATAATTGTTTCTTTAAATGGATTTTTGCGGGACTTTTAAGAAGTGCAAAGCAAAATTTACGACAGAATTTGCGGACTGATTTTAAGGATTTATAGGCTGCGATTTGCCTCGTTCATTTTAAGCTCGAACTTCGCAAGCGAAACACGAAATTTTGCCGCAAGAACGTAAAATTATTTTGAATTCTTTAAAATTTATACTTCATTTTACGACTAGAATTCTACGCTTTAAACGTTAGATTCCGCGCTTTGCTTTAAAATTCCACCTTCGGGCTCGTATCAAAATCCTGTGCCTTGCTTTTCTTTAAAATTTTATACCGAAATTTTATTTTAAAGCCTCGCGCCGAAATTCTATCCGCGCGAAACCCTATGCGTTAATGTGTCGCAAAAAAGCTCTGAATTTTCGCTTTATCGCTCGTTTTGCTAAGAGCCAGCATCAGCAGCACGCGCGCCTTTTGCGGATTTAGATTATCGGCGGTTATAAAGCCGAGCTTAGCGTCGTCCACCTCTGAGCCTACGCTAGTTGAGCCGCTGCCCGTGCGGCTTGAGCGCACGACTATCACACCCGCTTCGCTAGCTTTTGCAAGCGCAGCCTCCGTATCGGGGTATAAATTTCCGTTTCCCATGCCGGCGACTACGATACCCTTAGCGCCCTTTTGTACGGCAGTCTCTACGAAATCGCTCACGTCCTGCGGATGCGCGTAAATAATATCGACGCGCGGCAAGGATTTCAAATCCTTGATATTAAACTCGCTTGCGACGGTGTGTTTGCGAAGCGGTGCCATATAGAAATTTACAACTCCGTAATTCACGGTGCCGATCTTACCGGAATTCGGCGAGGCAAAAGCCGCAACGTTAGTAGTATTTGTTTTCGTAACCTCGCGCGCAGCATGAATCTCGTCGTTCATCACTACAAGAGCGCCCTTTTCGCGAGCGTTTTTATCTGCCGCAACGCTTACGGCGTTAAAGATATTTAAAGGGCCGTCCGCACTCATAGAATCAGCGTTTCGCATCGCGCCCACCAGCACGATCGGTTTTTTAGATTTTACTACCAAGCTTAAAAAATACGCCGTCTCCTCCATCGTATCGGTTCCGTGCACGATGACGACTCCGTCGACGTCGTTTTTGGTAAGCAGCTCGCTTACGCGGTTTGCGAGCTTGAGCCAAATTTCGTCATTCATCTCCTGCGAGCCGATATTTGAAATTTGCTCGCTTTTAATCGTAGCTAAATCCCCCAGTTGCGGCACTGCCGATAAGATATCTTCTACACCCTTAGAGCCTGCGGTATAGTTGCCCTCCGTGGCACTTGCGCTGCTTCCCGCGATCGTGCCGCCGGTAGCTAAAATATAAATATTTGGCTTCGCAGCAGCCAAAGATGACGCGATAAAAAACGTAATAAACGCAAATTTCTTGAGTAGTCCCATAGTTGCTCCTTAAAAAGTGATAAAATTTTTATAATTTAAGCAAAATTCTAGCATAAAATTTTTATTATATTTTATTTTGCTGCTATAATGCGCGAAAAATTTTGATTATTTTAAGGAAATTTTATGGGACTGAAAAGCGATAAATGGATCAGACAGATGTCGCAGCAGCACGATATGATAGCGCCCTTTTGCGAGGAAAATATCGGTCGCGGCGTCGTTAGCTACGGACTTTCTAGCTACGGATACGACATACGCGTAGCGCGCGAATTTAAAATTTTTACAAACGTCGGTGGAACGGTCGTCGATCCTAAAAATTTCGACGCAAAAAACGTCGTGGATTTTGAGGGCGACGTCTGCATCGTGCCGCCGAATTCCTTCGCGTTAGCGCGCACTATCGAATACTTCAAAATGCCGCGCGACGCGCTTGCGATCTGCCTGGGTAAAAGCACCTATGCGCGCTGTGGCATCATCGTAAACGTAACGCCCTTTGAGCCCGGTTTTGAGGGGCACATCACGATTGAAATTTCCAACACCACGCCGCTGCCTGCAAAAATTTACGCGAACGAAGGCATCGCGCAGGTTTTGTTTCTGCAAGGAGATGAGCCGTGCGAGGTGAGCTACTGCGACAAAAAGGGCAAATACCAAAGCCAAAAGGGCATCACGCTGCCTAGAATTCTAAAGGATTAAACAATGAAAAATTTAATCATCGTAGAATCCCCGGCAAAAGCCAAAACGATCAAAAATTTCTTAGGCGACGATTACGACGTCATCGCGTCTAAAGGACATATCCGCGATCTGCCGCAGAAAAAATTCGGCATTAAAATCAAAGATAAAAGCTTCGAGCCCGAATACGAAATTAGCGCCGACCACGATCAGATCGTAAAGCAGATAAAGACGCTCGCCAAAAAGGCGGATCAAATTTATCTCGCGACGGACGAGGACCGCGAGGGCGAGGCGATCGCCTATCATATCGCCGCTTCAATCGGCAAGCAAGCGGAGGATCTGCCGCGCATCGTATTTCACGAGATCACCAAAAGCGCGATCTCAAACGCGCTAAGCTCGCCGCGCAAGCTAAATATCGCAAGCGTAAACGCCCAACAAGCGCGCCGCCTGCTCGATCGCATCGTGGGTTACAAGCTAAGCCCGCTTTTAAATTTAAAGATCCAGCGCGGCTTAAGCGCGGGTCGCGTCCAAAGCGCTGCGCTTAAGATCGTCGTCGATCGCGAGCGTGAAATTTTAAATTTTAAGCCGGTAGAATTTCACAGCATCGACGCGGTTTTTAAAAAGGACTTGGAAGCCGAGCTCGTGGAATTTCGCGGCGAAAAAATGGAAAAGCTCTCGGTTAAAAACGCGGCGCAGGCTAGCGAGATCGTCTCTGAGCTGCAAAAAGACAGATTTAGCGTAGAGAGTATCGAGAGCAAATCGCGCAAGACGAACCCCTACCCGCCGTTTATGACCTCGACGCTGCAGCAGGCGGCGAGCACGGCTCTGGGCTTTAATCCGCGCAAGACGATGAGCCTCGCGCAGAGCCTTTACGAAGGCGTCAATACCAAAAACGGCGGCGCGATCACCTATATGCGAACCGACTCGCTAAATATCGCTAAAGAAGCAATCGTAGCGGCTCGCGAGCTGATCGGTGAGCGCTTCGGCGAAAAATATCTGCCCAAAAGCCCGAATTTATACGCCACCAAAAGTAAAGGCGCGCAGGAAGCGCACGAAGCGATACGGCCTACCGATCTAAAGCTTACCCCCGAGCTCGCGCAAAAAATCCTGCCTCGCGACGAATACCGCCTTTACGCGCTCATCTATAACCGCTTCGTAGCCTCACAGATGAGCCCTAGCGTCTCGCAGATCCAAACGATCATCGTACGCGGCGAAGCGGGCGCATTTAAGATCAGCGGGCGTAAAGTGGAATTTGACGGATTTTACAAGGCTTACGGCGATCTGGATAAGGATAAAATTTTACCGAGCCTTAGCGCGGGCGACGCGATGAGCCTGCAAAGCCTAAGTTCGCAGCAGCACTTCACCGAGCCGCCGGCGCGCTATTCGGAAGCGAGCCTCATCAAAAAGCTCGAAAGCCTCGGCATTGGCAGGCCCTCGACTTATGCGCCTACCATCTCGCTGCTTACGGCGCGCAACTACGTAAATATCGAGCAAAAGCACCTGGTGCCGAGCGAGATCGCCTTTAAGATCACCGAGATGCTGGAGCAAAATTTTAAAAACATCGTCGATAGCGAGTTTACCTCCAAAATGGAGGAGAAGCTCGACGACATCGCCGAAAACAAAGCGGACTGGCAGCAAATTTTGGCGGATTTTTACTACCCTTTTATGGACGAGATCGCCAAAGGAAAAACGTCGATCGTAAGCCAAAAGCTAGCCGAAAAGATCGGCGAAGCATGCCCGAACTGCGGCGGCGAGCTACTTAAGAGGCAGGGCAGATTCGGCGAGTTTATCGCTTGCTCGAACTATCCGAAATGCAAATACTCGCGCAACGCGGACGCCAGCGCCGAGGGGGCAAGCGAGGAGAAGGCGGCGCCCGAAGTACTAGATGAGAAATGCCCGCAGTGCGGTAAAAATTTAATCAAGCGCAAAGGCAGATACGGCGAGTTTATCGCTTGCGAGGGCTATCCGAAGTGCAAATACTCGCGCAAAATCGAGGGTGCGGCAAAGGAGAAAAAACCGCTGCTCTCCACGGGCGTTAAGTGTCCGAGCTGCGGCACGGGCGAGATCGTCGAGCGCTTCTCTAGACGCGGCAAATTTTACGGCTGCACGAACTACCCTAAATGCGGCTTTGTGAGCAACTACGCGCCGATCGCGCGCGCATGCCCGCAGTGCGGCAACTCATACATGCTCCGCAAAGAGCTGAAAAAAGGCAACTTCGCCGAGTGCCCGCAGTGCAAGCTTAAAGAAGAGATCGATTGATAATAGGCGTCATCTCGGACTCTCATCGCGAAACGAAAGTCGCTGCCAGCGCCATAGAGTGGCTGCTCGCGCGCGGAGCGGATCTGCTCGTGCACGCAGAGGGCATCGTTGCGAGCGAGACGCTGCGGCTTTTGCGACAAAGCGGCAAGCCCTACTTCGCGGTTTTAGGGAACAACGACGAAGCGCTTACCGAGTTTAAAAATGAGTTCGACCTACGGGGTGAGCCCTTCTGCACGGAGTTTGCCAGGCTGCGACTAAAAATAATGCACCATCCGTTTTATCTTTTTGACGAAGAACCCGCGACGCAAAACGAAGCAGGCGGATTAAATTTAGACGCGGATTTAGGTGCGGGTGCGGATCGCGGGGAAATTTTAATCTCAAATTCTAAAACAGCGAGTTGCTCGGCAAATTTAGACGCAAATTTTAATGCTGCGGACGTTGATGAAATTTTAAATGGCGCGCGCGGTGCAGATGCAAATTTTAAAAACATACGTAGCGCGAGCGCGAATTTCAAAGGCGGGCAATCCGCAAGTCTAAATGTGAGCTTGGGCGTGAATACAGGCGAGGATGTAAACTCAAACGCAAATTTAGACTTAAGTCTGGGCGCATACTCGGCCTCAAGCCCGAACGCAAATTTAAACTCAAATTTAACCGCAAGTTCAGACCCTAATACAAGCGGCGAAAGTAAAAATCGGGGTCCGTGCGAGCGCGGCGCGGATAAAATTTCAACCATCAAAATTTACGGCCACACTCACTTTTTCGCCGCGGCGATAGATAAAAACGGCGCGCTCGTGCTAAATCCGGGCGAGATTTACGGGCACAAAAAGCGGCTTTTCGATTTGCCTGTGTTGTGGTGCAAGAGTGAAAATTGCGCATATTTCGTCTCCGCTCGCAGCGCAAAGAACTATAAAGCGACCGAAAGGAAGTCTTAAAATGATACGAAAAGCCCCTGGAGCAGCCAGAGAAAATGCTAGAAAGATGCGAAAAAATTCTAAAGCAGCGCGGGAAAAATATAAAAGGGTGCGAGGTCAAAGCGTATGAATGAAATTTACGTCCTAATCGCGTTATCGTTTTTGATCTTTGCTTCGCCATTTTTGGCTAGCTTAGCTAGAATTCCGCTCTCGCCCATGGAGATCATGCTTGGCATCATAGCTGCAAATTTAGGGCTTTTGCCGCCAAGCGCGACCTTCGATCTAGCCGCTCAGATCGGCCTTTGCTACCTTATGTTTTTGGCGGGCTGCGAGGTGGATTTCCGCGCGCTGCTTGCGATGCCGCGTAAAATTCTGCGGCTGATCCTAATCTTTTTGGCGCTGCTTTATATCCTAAGCGCGCTTGCGGTTTGGGTGTTTGAACTGCCGCAGATGCTTATCATCGCAGCGCCTCTGATGAGCGTCGGGCTGCTTTCGGCGCTGTATAAGGAGTACGGTAAGGATCAAGCGTGGCTCAATCTCGCAATGCCCGCGGGCGTAATCGGCGAGCTCATCAGCATCGCCGCTCTCACGGTGGGCGGCATCTACCTTAAAAACGGCTTCGGCGTGGAGATGGCGCTTCACATCGGCGCGCTTTTGGGCTTTTCGGTTGCCGCTCTTGCGGTTTTTAAAGGGCTTGAAATTCTATTTTGGTGGTTTCCCGCGCTAAAAACGGTCATCATGCCCAAATACGACAAAAACGAAAAGGACGTGCGATTTGCGATGGCGCTATTTTGCCTCATCTGCGCGGGGGTGATGCTTTTGGGGCTTGAGGTCGTAATCGGCGCCTTCATCGCAGGCACCTTTCTGCCGACCTTTTTCTCGCATAAGGACGATCTCATCGAAAAGCTATCGTCGTTCGGCTTCGGCTTTTTGGTGCCGATATTTTTCATACACACCGGAGCCGTAATCAAGCTAGAAGCGCTTCTTATGCCTGGAGTGATGAGCTTTGCCGCAAGCCTGGCGGCACTGATGTTTGGCATCAGGCTGCTTGCGAGCGCTACGTTTTTAAGCACTCTGGGGCGCAAAGGCGCGGCGCTTTTCGCGCTATCGCTATGCATGCCGCTAACCCTCGTCATCGCTACGGCGACACTTTTTTACTCCACCGCCGCGATCTCGCAAGAGATATACTTCGCGATGATTATTGCCTCGCTCATAGAGGCGCTTGCATCGATGATTTTGATAAATTTGATTTACAAGAAATTTTAGGGCGGGGTTTTAAAATTT
Source organism: uncultured Campylobacter sp. (assembly GCF_938015785.1). Lineage (GTDB taxonomy): Bacteria > Campylobacterota > Campylobacteria > Campylobacterales > Campylobacteraceae > Campylobacter_B. Next base: position 37,558 of record NZ_CALLWC010000066.1, read on the forward strand.
TGAAATTATAGGATTTTGGAATTTTAGAATTTCAAAATTTCGCGAAATTTTAGAATTCTATAAAATTTGATTTGATACGGAATTGAAATAGAGTTAAATTTAAAGTCCTATTTTGTGGCGTGATTGGTTGAATCTTGTAGTTCCATAGTGTAGTTTTGGATTTGTTCCCGAGTAGAATAACCATACGCTTTTAATATTACATTCAACAAGCTTCATTATATCGCTTGCCGACAAAAGAGGTGTTTGCTTTGGATTTAGATTGAGCAGTTTCCAAATTCTATGGAATTCTTCGGGTCTCAATGCTTCGTCGATATCATAATCAAGAGTGACTTCAATAACTTCACCATTATAATATAAAATCCAAATTCCTTTAGAATCAGTGCCATGGTCATAGTCTGGATCAGGAAAGCTATATACGGGCATTAGCCAACAATCCGCATCTCGATCAATAGTCCAATCAAGCTCGTTAATAAAAGCCTCATAGTATGGATTATATTTGTAGTAAATTTCACTCAATCCATACTTTTCATCATCCTCTTTGGTGATGATTGCATTTTCAAATGCCATCTATGCTCCTTGAGATTTAAAATTTAGCGTGCAAACAGAAATTTCAAGCGCAAATTTTATGCAAAATTTCGCGACGCAGCCGAAACGACAAGCATGGAAATTCCAAACTCGCCGCGCTTAAAGATAGACCTACGAGCTTGCCGCGACCGCTAACTCTGCTCGCCGCGAACATATTTGCTCTCTAGCCGCGGCAAAGCAAAAGCGGCTCGTCAGCAAAGCTAGCGATAAAAATTAATCGCAGCAACCCATCCGCAAGAAGCATAACTGCACTATTTACGGGCGGGCTAACAAAGTCATGGCGGCGAGCCGATTAAAATTTAAGCTTTAGCTTGCGGCGCTTAAAAGCCGACTTAAGCCTAGACGCAGTACGGGCGATGTACCGCGACACGGCGTCTAAGCTTCAAGCTACATTAAGACCGGAATTTTGGTCTTTTGCAGGAAGTATTTCGACGCGCCGCCTAGGAATATCTCCTTTATGCCGCTGTCTGAGTGCAAGCCCGCTACGATAAGGTCGAAATCGCCCGCGTCGGCATACTCTAGTAGCACCTGTCCCGGGATCTTGCCCTCGGCATTTAACGCCTCAAAAACATCGATTTTAACGTCATGCAAGGCTAGATAGTCGCTTATGCGGCGCTTCGTTTCGGCAAGATCATCTTGAAGGTAGTGATTTGCGGTAATGACGGTGACGGATTTGGCGCGCTGTAAAAGCTCCAGCCAATTATCAAGCGCCCTTGCAGACGCCGCAGTGCCGGTAAGCGAGACTAAAATTTTATCCGCCCTAAACTCCTGCAGCTTGCGCGGTATGACGATGCAAGGCTTGCCGCTTTTGGTGACCGCCGCTTCGAACGTGCCAGTGATAGAGCCCGTAGGCGGCACGGAGACCAGCACCAAATCGCAATATTTGGAGTATTTCTCGACCAGCTCGGAGCGGATACCCACCATATGCCTCAAAGCGGCGCTATTTGGGACGTGATCGTCGTCGTTTTGATCTAAGCCCAGCTTGGCGCATTCAGCGTCGAAGATAGCTTTGATCACCTCGCGCTCGGCCTGCATCTCATCGCCCGCGGATTTTAAAAACTCCTCCATCAGCACGCCGCCTTTTAGCGTCATACGCACATTGTAGATCATCTTAGGATCGAGCTGGCACGCCATTATGTTTATGTGCGTACCGAAAAATTTATTCACTAGCAGCGCTCCGTGTATGCGCTCTGCCAGCTCCTCGCCGCCGCCGATAGGGAAAAATATCTTTTTAAGCTGCATCTTTACGCTCCTATTAAAATTTTAAGCCAGTTCCAATGAAATTTTAGTGCCTTTCTGATCGGTCACGCGCACTCGCACCACATCGCCCGCCTTGTAAGGCGTCGTGATAAATTTGGCGCGCAGTAGCCCATCCACGCCGTCTCGCAGCGAGATAAAGGTGCCGAAATCCAGTACGCTTTGCACCACACCGTCAAACTCCTCGCCGATCTGAAATTTTACCTCTTTGCGTTCACCGCGCGGCTTGCGAAAATCGCGAGAATTTGAAACTATCGATAAAATTTTCTCTTTCGCGCCCGATACGCCGCTAGCTTTGGCGCCTTGGATCTTAACCTCGCCCTTTTCGCGTTCCAGATCGATATTTACGCCGAAGCTTTCGGTGATCTCTTTGATGACCTTGCCGCCCTGACCGATGATGTCTGGGATTTTGCTCGCCTCGACGCTAAAAATTTCAAGCTTCGGAAGCACGTCCTCGTTTATAACGATCGCCGTATCCGCCTGCTCCATAAGGCCCAAAATATGCGCACGAGCCTGCTTTGCCTGCGCGAGAGCCTCTTTTAAAACCTCCAGGCTGATGCCGCCGAGCTTGATATCCATCTGAAGCGCGGTGATGCCATCATAGGTGCCCGCGACCTTGAAATCCATATCGCCGTCGTGATCCTCAAGCCCCATTATGTCGGTTAGCACGGCATGCTTGTCGCCCTCAAAAATTAAGCCCATCGCGACGCCCGCAACGAGCTTTAGCGTAGGTACGCCCGCTGCTCGGAGAGAAAGTGCGCCGCCGCAGACCGAAGCCATCGAGCTTGAGCCGTTGCTCTCTAAAATTTCGCTCACTACGCGGATGGACTGCGGTGAGTTTAGATCGATGCTCGGATATAGCGCTCTTTTGGCTAAATTTCCATGTCCCAGCTCACGTCTGCCAGGGCTTTTGAGCGGGCTTGCTTCGCCGACGCAAAAGCCCGGGAAGTTGTAGTTAAACATAAATCTATCGCTGATCGGCTCAAGCTGCGTTAGGCTGTCGCTTAGCTGCGCGTCGCTATCGCCGCCTAGCGTAGTGACGACTAAAGCTTGCGTCTGCCCGCGCGTAAATAGGCAGCTTCCATGCGCGCACGGTAGGATATTTGTCTCGATACTGATCGAGCGCACCTCATCAAGCGCGCGTCCGTCGGCTCTGCGGCGATCCTCGATGATCTGCGTGCGGATGATGCCGCGCTTATACTTGCCGATGACGCTGGAGATCACCTCTTTGCTCCACTCGTTTTGCGCCGCGGCCTCGGTCGATAAAATTTGATCCACGATTTTGTTTAGTTCGGTAGCGCGCTCGCTCTTTGCCATCTGATTGATCGCCGCTTTGACGGCATCTTTGTAGTTTGCGTCGATAAAATCCGCGATATCCTCATCCTCGATCTCAGGCTTGTACTCCAGGCTCGCATCCGGTTTTTTAAGCGGCAGAAAAGCCTCTTCGTAGGCGCCCGAGCCCGCGCTTATCGCCTTTGCGGCAAAATCGATCGCATCTACCATCAGATTTTCGCTAAATTCATTCATCTGCTGCGCGCCGCCATTAATCTGCGGCAGGGAGCGCATCTCGATCATCAAAAGCTCATCGCCGACACCCGCTACGTAAAGATCGAGCGCGCTAGCTTTAAGCGCGGAGTTGCTCGGATTTAAGATGAAATTTCCGTTTTGATAGCCTATGCGCACGCCGCAAACGGGCGCCTTAATCGGGATGTCGCTAAGATACAGCGCCGCAGACGCCGCATTAAGAGCGACGACTTGCAGATCAACTTCGGGATCTGCCGATAGCACGTAAACTACGATCTGCGTCGGATACGCATAACCCTTTGGAAAGAGCGGGCGCAGCGAGCGGTCTATGATGCGGCTCGTGAGCGTCTCAAAATCGCCAGGCTTAGTCTCGCGCTTGATGTAGCCTCCAGGGATTCTACCTGCCGCGTACATCTTTTCGATATATTGCACGGTAAGGGGCAAAAAGTCCTCCTGCACCTGCGTCTCTTCGCGCGCTACGGTAGCCAGCACGACGGTATTTTTTACGCGCAAAAGCGCCGCGCCCGCGGCTTGTTTCGCAACTTTGTCGATATCGAAAATTTCGGTATTGCCATTTACTTCAATTTTACACTGCATTAATTTTCTCCTTGTTTTTGTTAGTCTCGTGAAACGGCAGATAAAGCGGGCATTTGTTTAAAATTTGCATTATCTCCTCCGCGCTTGAGAGCGTTTTTTCTTTGTAATAAAAATCCACGTTCACAAAATCTCTGATCTTATGAACAGCATAAATTCCATCTACTAGCATGGCGATCTCGTCTGCATTATCGCTGCCGATAACAGGCGTAGCGTAAAAGATCGCTTTGGCGTTTAAGCTTACGAGCGTCTTTATGCAAGTAAGCGCGGTCAGCCCGCTCTCACACCCCTCATCTACCAAGATGACGTTTTTTTTCTCTAAATTTCCCAAAAGCTCACCCTTGCGAAATTTATACATGTTTTTTAAAATTTTCTCCTCATAAAGTCTATTCGCCTGCCCATAAACGTAATCCAGGCTGATGCCGAAGCTTCGCACGAGCTCATCTACCATCACGATCTCTTGGGTTTCGCTTACGCACGCGATCGCGCATTCAGGATTATTTGGCGCCAAAACAGGCTCTGTGAATAAAAACTCATAAGCAAGCCCTAGTTTTAGAGCAAGATGATTTGCGATAGGAAGCGACTCCAGGGATTGAGCGATTATCAGAAAATTTTCGTTTTTGATCACGGTAGCGGGTAAAATTTCTGCGAGTTTCATCGCGGCGTCGATTTGGTTTTCAAACATCAGCTCAGCTCTAGGCGTCATTATTTTTCGCTTCCGTATTCGCTATTTACCGAAAAATCATACCCTACTCCGCCGAACGGATAGAAATTTACGAGAAAGTAAATTCCGCGCTCCTTGCTTGCTTTGCTATAACCAGTCGTACTGGTATTTTTAGGCTCGATATCCTCTTGATACACAAAAGAGTAATTCCAACACTTGCGCGTATGAGAAAGCCCCACGCGCCACATTTTAGAATAAGATCGCTCCAAGTCGTAATCCCAACGCCCAAAAATTTTATTATTCCTAGGCAAATTTACCGAAGCATTTACGATGCCGTAGTTATCTTTCGTATAGCGTTTAGGCTCCATGCTAAGTTTTTCGTATTCGTAAGCGTGACTAAGTCCAAAGCTAAAGTCGTCGTTGGAGTAGTTGGCGTAAGTATAGACCTTATCGAAGCTTTTATATTTATGCGAGTAGGTAAAGCGGTTTCCGATATTTAGCCCATTTGCAAAATACGCATCGATGCGGTGTTCTAAATCATCGAACTCATGATCGTCGAAGTCATATCGCTGCTTGACACTATGGCGTAAGAATTTACGTCCGTCTTCATTATAAAAAAACTGCGTCATACTTAAAGCTGCATTTTCGTGGGTGTATTCGTCACTAAGCTCGCTTAAGAAGTTATCCTCCCAATAAAGCGAGTCTTGCAAGTTACCCAGCCGTGAGCGATCTACTGCGCCGCGAGCAAGGTCGTATTTATACTGATGATACTTTAAAATTCTATCCTCGATGTCGCCTTGCTGCCAGCTTGGAATTCTAAAATCCGCCCTCCAGCTCATAGTATGATACAAGCTATCGTAAGCCCTGGCTACGTCGGTGTAGAGTGAAAGCTCGGTGTATTGATTAGCGTAGAAAGTGCTTTTATCCTCGCCAAGATCGCCGTTTGCGTAGTAGAATTTATCGTGCCAATCGATATTAGTCATATACACTCGCTCGGTAAAGGCGAAATTTAAATAATCCGCCAGTAGTGGCGTGCTTATACTAATCGGAACGTCAAACTCGTATTGGCGAGCAGTCGCGCCCTCCCATCTGGTATAATTACGCGCCTTCGCATCAAGCGAATAGATCAAATTTGGTAGTCCCAAATCATTGCTAAATTTATGATATTGCAGCGTCGGAAGCTCTTGGACGGTATCTTCGTTGCGGAAAGTATTATCGGCGTTTAGCTTACTCGTATCGATGTAGTATCGTCCGTAAGCGCCAAAATAATGCTCGTCTGAGGTTAAATAATAATTCAGCCGTGAAGTTACGAGCGAATTATCCGCATCGTTGCCAAGACCTCCCTTTTCCTTCAGATCGTAGTATTCAAGGTCGTTTAGCTGAGTAAAATCGATCCATAAATTTTCGCGTAGATCGCCGTCTAGCAGATAGGTCGCGAGCTTGCTGCGATCGTATTGAACTTCAAAGCCGTGATGGCGCTCGTTTTTGTATTCGAGGCGCTTTTGCGCTCTCGAGAAGTTATCGAAAACTCCACCTCTAATCTCGCCGTAAGAATACGGCGACTCCGTAAATCGAAATGTCCCGTATACGCCAAAGCCCCTTCTGCTGCGCACCTGCGGATCGAGCTGAAAATCCCAGCTATCGTAAGGCGCGAAATAGATCGGCTGCTTATAATAGATCCCTTCCTTGCTGATGTAGCCCGCCTCCGGAGGCAGCAAGCCCGTGCGGCGCGTACGGTCGGTCGGAAAGCCGAAATACGGCAGATAGAGCACTGGCACGTCGCCCACGTAAAATCTCGGATTGAAAAGATGGAGGAATTTGCTCTCTTTATTGAGCATGCCGCTACTAAATTTGATGCGCCAATCGGGATCGGTGACGTTGCAGCTAGATACGCTGGAGCCCTCCACGCGGTAATACTCGCTGTCGCTGCAGCTGGCGTCGTTTTGCATCCAAAGCTCGGAGTCCTTATCCATCATAAAATTTACGTCGGCTTCCTGCTTGTCGTTTTTCAGATCGATTTTGACGTGCTGCGCGCGCGTAGTTTCGCTGCTGCCGCGCATCGCATTGACGTTACCAAAAAGCTCAATGATGCCGTTTTGCTCGTCATAGGTGGCGCGATCGGCGGTGATGAAGTAGTCCTGCGAATACACCGTTACGTTGCCGCTCGCCTCTGTCAAAAAGCCGTTTTTCTCGACATTATCTGCTATAAGCTCGACGTCTTGGACCTTCGCGCTCGCACTACTTGCTAAAAGAGCACTAAAACTGAGCGCTAGAATTTTAAATTTTTTACTCTTTTTCAATCTCTACCACCAATGTTTTCGCCGCCATATCGTGCAGGCTCTGACGCGAGTTCGTAAAAAGCGCCACCAAAAATCCCATATAAAAGATCATCTCGCTTATCAACCTAACCGCCGCACGGATCGCTGCCGTAGCGATATCCATAGCGCTGCCGTCGGTGCGGACGCAATAAATTTTAACCGCGAGCTTGCCTAGCGTCGCGCCATATAGATAGACAAAAATTGCCTGATATAAAAATTTTATTATCGCGTAATGCAAAATGAATTTTGACGCGATCTTTTGTACCTCAAGATTGCTTCCGCTCTGCGCCGCTGCAACAAGCTCTGGCTCGTCGATAGCAAATAGCACGACCACAAAAAGCGTTACGTTCACCGCTTCGTCGATACTAAACGCAATTACGCGCTTGCTAAGCGGAGCGACGATCAAATTTTATCTCTTAAGGCTTGGTGTCATCCAATACCACGATCGCCAATTCAACAATCCGATCTGCGGTGGAAAACCCG
>NZ_CALLWC010000067.1 GCF_938015785.1 uncultured Campylobacter sp.
AGCCAAATCATAAAAACTATTATACAAAGGTACTTCAGGCGCAAGCTTACTCCTTCGGGCAGATTGCGCTATATTATCCAATGCAAGCTTAACGAGCCCATAATCCGCAGCGCTTGCAGCAAACGACTTGCTGTAAAAATTCCAAGCTTGTTTGCGCAGTTAAAATTATATAGTTAAATTTGGTAGTTAAATTTGAAATTTTAAAATTTACATTTGGCGGTAAAATTTTAAAATTTGCGGCGGCGGTTTAGACCCGTACCTTGCCGCCGTATTTGATCTGGCTCGGGTCTTTTTCGTCCAGCTCGCGCATTATCTGCTCGCCGTTGTCGAAGTTTGCCGCGGCGATATCTGCGTCCAGATCGGAGTATGAGTAGATCATCATCGCCTCGCTTACGCCCTCTATGACTTCTATCGCGCGAAATGCGGCGATCTCGTCCTCGGAGCTCTCCGCGCTAATCGTGGCTACCGCCTTGCCGTCCTCACACGCTACGAACTCGCAGCCACCGATACTTTGCAGCTCTTTACGAAACTCCGCTATATCGGTATCTGCGCCTAGATAGATTACGACGCTTGAAATATTCATTTTAGCCCCCAAAAGTAGATATATCTATTGTACCCAGAGCCCACTAGATAATCTCCTTCGAAAAGCAGATAGTTGATGATGTCGTTGTCCAGCTCAATGCTGCGGACGATCTCGCCTGCTTTATCGATTACGCGTATGCCGTTACCAACGGTAAAAGCACCCAGCTCGGGACTTAGCGCCACGGCAAAAACTGCAAAATGGGCGTTATAAAATTTAGCGAAATCGCCGTTTTCGTAGTAGCACGATCTTTCTTTGTCGTTCGAGCCGCTCATCATACGATCGCCAAGCAGCGCCACGGAGTAGATCCCGTCCTTGTGCAGGGATTTTTGACTCATAAGCTTTTTCGCTTTCGCGTCGAAATAAAACACGATGCCGCCTTCGCACGAGATTAGTAGCGTTCCGCTGGAGCGGTCGTAGGCGCTGCCGCCCAAAGACGCGATGGTGAGCTTTTGCTCGAAGCTTACCTTGCCGCTAGGTAGGTCGAAGTATAAAATTTCGCTACCAAGACCTAGCAAAATCACGGTATTTTCGTCGTAGAAATAGACGTTTTTAATCCCCGTAATTGGCAATTTGTAGTGCGTGATCTTGCCGCCTGCAAACACGCCCAGCATCTTTTCAAACGCATCGCCGTTATACAAAAATGCGTATTTTTCGCCTAGTTTATCGACGTCGAATATGGTAGCGCCCATCGGCTCGTCTAGGTAATTTTTGGACGAGGGCAGGGCAAAAATTAGCGTCTTGGAGATTGCGCTCGGCACGGAATTCGGGATGGAATTTTGAGCGGAATTTAATGCCGTAGAATTTTCGGCAGAATTTTGCTTTATGGAATTTGCCGCTGCGGAATTCTCTACGGAATTTATAGCGGCGGCATTTGCCTCGGAATTCCCCGCGGAATTTACGCTTGCTTTAGCATTGAAATTCTGCGCCGCATCAGAATTTGTGCTTGCGACGGAATTTTGACCGGTGACAGAATTTCGCGTGGAATTTTCCGCGGAGCTAATGGCAATTTTATAGAGCTTGCCGTCGTCGAGACCTGCGTAAATTTCGCCGTCTAGATTTTTTAGCACCGCGACGTTTGCGCCTATGTCGAGTCTGAAGCTAGCCCCTGCCGGCGCATCTATGCCCGCAGCGCCGCTAGGTATTGCGACGCCGTTGCCGGCATAGACGAAGCAGGCGCAAAGTAGCAACGGCGGTAAAAATTTCATCTCGCGCTCCTACTCAACCTCGGCACCTTGATTTAGTGTATCTATGAGATTAGAAGTGGAATTTGCGTCGCTAAACCTGCTAAAATCAGCCTTAAAATTATTTTTCACTAGCGGATTGGTTTGGGCTTGCGGTACGTGGCATTGCGTGCAGTTGAATCGCTGCTCGGCTAGCGTGCCGTTTAGATCCGCGCCTGTGCGAAAGTCCACCAAGTGGCTTTTTGGAATCGGCGTAGAGCCTACATCCTTAGCGACATCGGGCATATGGCAGGTTACGCACATATTGTTATCCTTCGTGATCGGCACGAGCCCTTCTAAGCTGTGCGGTATGAGCGGCGGAGCGTTTTCGAAGCTGCGCTCGATCTTCGAAGCGGCGCCCGGAGCATCCTCGCTATATTTGAAATCGGGCAGGGAATTTTTATTTTGTGCAGATTCGTCCACGCTTTTTATAAAGCCCAAGCTGTCGGCATCTATAGAAGCTGTCTTGTCCGCGGCAAAGAGTGCCGCACAGCATGTAAGAGCCAAGCCTAAAACCATTTTTTTCATTTTTTCACTCCTAATATACTAAAATTTAACGCATCGTCGTCGCATACGTCGATACAGCGTCCGCAGCTGATACACTCGCTGCTAACGCGCCCGTTTTCGCGCCCGACCATCTTAAGTACCTGAACTTCGGGGCAGACCATTTTGCATTTGCCGCACATCGTGCATTTGTCAACCTCGTGGCGAACGCGAATGACGCTAAAATAGCTAAGTGCAGCCCAAAATCCGCCGAGCGGGCATAGCCGCGAGCAGATAGTGCGATCGCCTGCAAAAATTTCAAAAACTACGATAAGTAGCGCGATCGCAAAGGCACTAGCGCTTAGCGCTATTACGGCTCTGGCAAATACCGCTATGAAATTTACGCTCTCAAACGCCGCAAGGCCGAAAACTCCGCTGCAAATGAGCGCTAGCACCGCTAGGACGTAGCGAGCCTTGCGATTTACGTTTAAAAATTTGGTGTGCACGCCAAATTTTTTACGAAGCCACGCGGCAAGATCGGTTAGTAAATTTATCGGGCATACCCATGAGCAATATGCTCGCGGCGCTATGAGCGCATAAAATGCTCCTACGATAAGCGCTCCGATAACCGCCGTAGCGCCCAAAGAAAAGCTGGCTAGCAGCATCTGCGCCGTCGCAAACGGATCGCTTAGATTAATCGTGCCGAAAAGTTTCGACGAGCTTAGATTGCCCTTTAGAATTCCTGATAAAATTCCGTTTTCGCTCGCGGCTTTGAAGGCGAAATTATTTCCCAAAATAAAAAGGACTAGAATAGAAATTTGGCTCAAACGCCTTAAAATAGTGTATTTCATTGCCTAGTCCCCTCCATTAGATCGTCCTCATTTAAGTAGTCCCTGCTTTTTTGCGGATCGAGCTTGATTTTGGTATCTGCATCCTTTAGCTTCGCGTCATCGCCCTTGATCCAGCCTTTGACGTAGTTATCGCTGGAAATTCCTATGACGCGCTCGCGCTCCACGACGCTGATAGCCGCCTTTTTCGTGACGCAGGCATGCTCGCACTTACCGCAACCCGTGCAGTAGTCGCTATCTACGACGGGCACGAGTAGGGCGTGCTTTTCGGTGCGGTTGTTGTGACGGTAATCGATCCTAAGTGCCTTATCCATCACGGGGCAGCTTCGCACGCACGCGTCGCATTGGATACCTGCATAAGCGATGCAATGCTCGGTATCTATGACCGCAACGCCCATTTTGGATAGACGCACATTTAGCTTAGAGTTTTCGCTCACTAAATTTTTATCTAGCGCGTTGCTAGGACAGGCTGCGACGCAGGGTATGTCGTCGCACATATAGCACGGAATTTCGCGCGGGATAAAAAACGGCGTGCCGTTTGCAATAGCGTGATCGCAAAAGCTCGCAAGCTTAAGCGTATCAAATGGACATGCCTCGACACAAAGCCCGCACCTTAGGCATTTGCTAAGAAATTCTTTCTCGCCTATAGCTGCGGGCGGGCGGAGTTTGGCGTGCTCGCTAGAGTTTGCGACTCCGAGCCCCATAACGCCTACGCCCGCAGCTAAAGAAAGAATGCCTAAGACCTCACGCCTATCCATAATTTACGCCTTGTAAATTTTAACCGCGCATTTTTTGTAGTCGGTTTCTTTTGAAAGCGGACAAGTATGATCGAGCGTGACGCGGTTGATATAAACCTTCTCGTCAAAAAACGGCACGAAAATAAGTCCCTTCGGCGGAATGTTACGTCCGTGAAAGTCCACGCGCGCTTTGACTTTGCCGCGGCGCGACTCTATCCAGACGATTTCGTTTTGTTGTACGCCGATTTTAGCGCCGTCGGCTTCGTTCATATAGCATCTTGCTTCAGGCACCGCGCGATAAAGCTCCGGCACGCGCATAGTCATAGTGCCCGTATGCCAGTGCTCCAGCACGCGACCCGTACATAACCAGAAAGGATATTCCTCGCTTGGCACTTCTACAGGATCCATATATGGACGGAAGAAAATTTTAGCTTTATTGGCAAGGCTTGTTTTTTCTTCGCCTGAAGTAGCGGATTTCAGATCACCGCTAGGAAGCGCCGCTTTGGCGTTGCCGTAGAATGCAAAGTCGCTATCCGGAGCCGCTTTTTTAGCATAAGGATCGTATTGGGCGTTAAAGCGCCAAAGCGTTTCTTTGCCGTCTACGACCGGCCACCTAAGACCGCGCACTCGGTGATAGGTATCGAAATCGGCTAGGTCGTGTCCGTGACCGGTGCCGAATTTTCGGTACTCCTCCCAAAGATATTTTTGGATAAAAAAGCCATATCCTTTAAATTCTTTGCCGTCGCTGCCGATTACGCCACGAGAGTCGCCGTTTACTTCGGAGTTATCGAAGCTTGCCATAATCGGATCTTTTGCCGCGAAAGCCTGAGCGTCTTTGTTTGCAAAGAGCACTTCAAATAGTGTAGTATCTGGCGTATAGCCGAATTCTGAAATTTTATCTAATACGTTTGGAAGCGTAAGCTTATCATTTACTTTAATCTCGCCCCAGAAATCCTTGAGTTTGAAGCGCTTGGAAAACTCTAGCATCTGCCACGTATCGCTCATCGCGTCGCCCACAGGAAGGACCTGCTGTCTCCACCACTGAGTTCTACGCTCGGCATTGCCGTATGCGCCCCATTTTTCGTAGATCATCGCGGTTGGCAGGATTAGATCGGCTACTTTCGCGCTCAGTCCCGGATATGGCTCGCTTACTACGATGAAGTTATCCATCTCGCGCGCCGCGGCTATCCAGTGGTTTGCGTTGGCGATCTGCTGCCATGGGTTATTTACCTGCACCCATATCCATTTTATCTTGCCATCTTCGAGATTGCGCAGAGCCTGTACATAATGTGCGCCCGGTTTTGGGTTTATCGTGCCCTCGGGAAGCTTCCAAATTTTTTCGGAAACCTTTCTGTGTGCCGGATTTGCCACGACCATATCGGCAGGTAGGCGGTGAGAAAACGTGCCCACCTCTCTAGCTGTGCCGCAAGCGCTAGGCTGACCGGTAAGCGAAAACGCTCCGCAACCAGGTTTGGCTTGCTTGCCTAGAAGGAAATGTACCATGTAGCTTTGCTCATTGACCCAGGTTCCTCTTGAGTGCTGATTAAAGCCCATAGTCCAAAAGCTTACTACTTTGCGGTCCTTTTCGATGTAGTAATCGGCAAGCTGCTTTAGTTTGGTTTTGAATGCTTCTAAATCCTCGCTCTCGTCGCCCTTGGCCAAAGGCGCTACGAAATCTAGCGTGTAAGGCTCCAGCGCTTTTTTAAATTCTTCAAAGCTTATAAGCCAGTGAGCATCCGATTTGTCAGAGTGCTTATTTTCGAGTACGTCGCCCTCTTTCATACCAAGATATGCTAACGTAACGCCCTCGGATTTGCTTAAAATTTTGGATTTTTGCTTAGCCGCGGTATCAAGCTCGGTTTTGCGGTATTTTTTATGATTTATATCTTCTCGTAGGCCATAACCGATATCTACTGGACCGGTAGCGAATACGCAGTGCTCTTTAATAAATTTTTCGTCTATCATCTCTGGATGGTTATAAACGATCTCTCTTGCTATGTAGTTCCATATCGCAAGATCGGTATTTGGACGGAATATAATTTCAATATCGGCGATGTTTGAAGTGCGGCTAGAGTAGGTCGAGAGATTTATAACTTTTACGCGGTCCGGGTTGCGAAGTTTGTGGTCGGAGACGCGAGACCAAAGAATCGGGTGCATCTCAGCCATATTCGCGCCCCAGGCGATGATGGTGTCGGTTAGCTCGATATCGTCGAAAACGCCCGCAGGCTCGTCAATACCGAAGGTTTGCATAAAACCTACGACGGCGCTGGCCATGCACTGGCGAGCATTAGGATCGAGATTATTGGAGCGAAAGCCTGCCTTTACTAGCTTTGCTGCGGCGTAACCTTCCGGGATCGTGTATTGACCGCTGCCAAGTACGGCAAAGCCCTCGGGGCCGCCTTCGTTATAGGCGCGTCTGAAATGCTTCTCCATTTCGTCGAACGCTCTTTGCCAGCTGATCTCGATAAATTTTCCCTTTTTATCGAATTCGCCCTTGGAATTTACGCGCAAAAGAGGCTTGGTAATGCGATCGGCGCCGTACATGATTTTGGCGTTGAAGTAGCCTTTGATGCAGTTCAGACCGCGATTTACGGGCGCTAGTGGATCGCCTTTGACCGCTACGATCTTACCGTCTTTGGTGGCTACCATGATACCGCAGCCGGTGCCGCAGAAGCGACAGGCCGCCTTGTCCCAGCGCCAACCTTTTTCGGCTTCGTCCGCAGCACTAAGACTGCTAGGCAAGCTGATGCCCGCAACGCTACAGGCGGCCGCTGCTGCAGAGCTTTTTATAAAGTCTCGTCTATCCATGAGATTAACCTTTCGTTTAGAATGTAAATTTCTATTAATGTTTTGGATAATAGCATAAAAAAACGGCTTAGTCTAGATTAAAATCAAGGTTTTTTCTACATAGATTTCAGATATAAGATAATAATTTTATAAATTTTAAATTTAGTGGCTTAAATTTTATCAGGACAGCGAGTTTTTGATAAATTTTAATATAGATTTTCATTTAATTAAATTAATATAATATACCGATAAATTAGCATTAAAATTTCATAAAAATTTAATCGTGCTTTGAAATAAAACGGAGCGTAATATAATTTCAAAATTCTATTAAAATTATAAAAGTTAGCTTAAAAAGCGTCTTTTGCGATAAGCGATAAATTTTGCGCTAAAACGCCGCTATTACCGAAGTAAAAGCGTAAAATTTAACTATTCAATTTAATATGCGATATTTGCATATTGCTTAAATTTTGCTTAAAAAAATTCACTAATTTAAAATTTCTTTTATAATCTAGAAAGTATAATAGCCGTGCAAACCAAAATTCTTGAAAGGAATATTATGCAGTCCAGAGAAAAGATTGTCAAAACGACTTGTCCTTACTGCGGCACCGGCTGTGGTATCGATCTTATCGTAAAAGACGGCAGGATCGTAAACGCGCGCCCTACGCAGGCCCACCACGTAAATGACGGCGAGCTATGCTTAAAAGGGATGTTCGGCTGGGAGTTTGTAAACTCTCCAAAACGCCTTGCCAAACCTATGATCCGTAAGAAAAACGGAGTATTTGATAGAAGCGGTAAGCTTGAGGAGGTAAGCTTTGAAGAGGCTTATGATTTTGTAGCGTCTAAATTTAAAGAGACCGTCGCTAAATATGGCCCAAGCTCAATAATGGGTTTTAGCTCGGCGCGCTCAAATAACGAAGACAACTACGTTTTTCAGAAATTTTTCCGCGCTCAGGGTAGCAATAACGTCGATCACTGCGCCCGTCTTTGACACGCTCCTACAGTGGCAGGTCTTGCCAACACGCTAGGAAACGGAACGATGACGAACGATTTGGTCGAATTCGCTACCGATACGGACGTATTTTTACTCATCGGCACCAACACGAGCGAGTGTCACCCGATCATCGCTATGCAGATGCAGCGCGGGCTCCAGCGCGGCGCCAAGATGATCGTCGTAGATCCGAAGCGCACAGATATGGCGAAAAAAGCCGATATCTATTTGCAAATCCCGGTGGGCGCGAACATTAAGACGCTAAATACCATTATGAATGTTATCATTGCTGAAAATCTGCAAGATGACGAGTTTATCAAAAACTACGCTCACGGCTACGAGTATCTAAAAGAAGCGGTTAAGGACTTTACACCTGAGCGCTTCGAGCGCGAGACCGGCGTGAAAAAAGAGCTCGTAATCGAAGCTGCTAGAATGTATGCTAAAGCAGGCGCAGCGGCGATCTGCTACACGATGGGTATCACACAGTTTAGCGACGGCACCTCAAACGTATTTTCGCTTTCAAATTTAGCCATTTTGACGGGAAATTTAGGCAAACGAGGCGCAGGCGTAAATCCTTTGCGCGGTCAAAACAACGTCCAGGGCGCATGCGATATGGGCGCGCTACCTAACGTCATCCCGGCAGGTGCGGTAAATTCCGCTTACGCTCAGGAGCAGGCGCGCAGAGTATGGCACTTCGAGCTAAATCCGACTCCAGGCTTTAAGCTTACGGTCGCACCCGATAAAATGGATAGCGGCGAACTGAAGCTGCTCTATGTTTACGGCGAAAACCCCGTAATGAGCGATCCTTGGACGGAACACTTTGTGCATGCAACGCACCATTTGGATTGCTTTATCGTGCAGGATCTTTTCTTTACCGAGAGCGCACAGAAAGCCGATGTCGTACTACCTGCTGCCGGCTGGGGCGAGAAAGACGGCACCTTTTTAAACACTTCCCGTCGCGTCCAGCGCACGCGCAAGGCAAGCGAACCGGCTCCTGGCGTAGAACCTGATTGGAAGGTTGTTTGCAATATCGCGCAAAGAATGGGACTTGAAGGGTTTGATTTTTTAAGTGCGGAAGAAATTTGGAACGAAGTGCGTGCATTAATGCCTAAATTTTTCGGCGGTATTAGCTACTATAGGCTAGATAAGCTAGGCGGCATAAGCTGGCCATGTCCTGATGAAGATCATCCGGGCACACCGGTACTTTACGCAGATCATAAATCGATGCTGCCTGATGGTAAATTTAGAATGGTGCCGGTGCTTTACGTGGATGATAAAGAGGAGCGCGCTAAAGCGGAGGCGGATTTCAGAGCCAAGATGAAAATCCCTGATGATTATCCGGTGGGAAGCGGCGCGCTTAGCGAGATTCCGGATGAAATTTATCCGTGCTTATTTACGACCGGGCGCAAGGTCTATCACTACCACACCGGCACGATGACGAGAGAGTGTCGCGCGCTAGAGTACGGCGCGGGCGCAGAAGGCGCGCTCATCGAGGTAAGCCCGGACATCGCACGCGAACGCGAGCTTACCGAAGGCTGCTACGCGCTTGTTAAAAATAAGCGCGGTCAGATCGCCGCGAAGCTTCGTATAAATCCGGATCTGAAAGAGGGCACGATCTTTACGACCTTCCATTACAGCGAGGCCGACGGCAACGAGCTCGTACATGCGGGCGATCTAGATCCGCTATCAGGTATCCCGCCGCTAAAAATGACGATCGCAAATATCAGAAAGCTTAGCGAGAGCGAGTTTATCGAGTTCAGAAGACAAAACGAGATGTCGATGCACTCTGAAAAACCTTATCTATCGCCGGTTCATAAGTAGTTTGGGCGGCAAGCTCCGCCCGCTTTGCAAGGATGAAATTTAATCGCGGCTGCACGTAGCGGCAAAATTTGATTAAATTTCATCTCTGCGGGCGCTTCATAGCCGCTTGCGCGCACGGTGCGAGCGGCTCGTGGAATTTTCCACGCGATTTTTTAAATTCAAAAATGCGAGCGATTTAAATTTGCGCACGCCGCTTCGGTACGACGGCTTTACTTCGGCGAATTAAGGCTATTTAAGCAAAATTTCACTACGATACGGGCGAAATTCAAACAAGGAAGGTCTATGGAGCCGATTTATAGAGCGGAGATAGTTAAATTTAAAGGCTATGAAAGAAGGATCGTAAGCGATATCTTAGTGCGCGAGATCAAGCTTGAAATTTTATTAAACAACAAGCGTTTCGGCGCGCTGATGGCGACTCCGAGCGATCAGAAGGCGCTTGCGATAGGCTATTTGCTGAGCGAAAATTTGATCTCGGATCCAAGTCGCATAAAGAGCATAGAGCTCGCGCCGGACGGGCTTAGCGTGAATGTTTGTGGCGAGATAAACGAAAAGCGGCTAAATAGCTTCGATGCCGAAAAGGTCATCATCAGCGGCTGCGGGCGCAGCTCTACCGCAAATATCGATCCTGCAGCGATGGCGGCGCGCAAAGTCCGCTCGGATGCTAAATTTCATAAGAATGAAATTTTAAATTTGATGAGCGAGTTTTACACGCAGTGCGAGCTTTATGAGATGACCGGTTGCGTGCACACCGCAAAGCTCTTTACTGCGGGCGGCGAGTATTTTATCGGCGAGGATATCGCCCAGCACAATACCATCGATAAATCTGTCGGCAAGGCGGTCTTGGCGGGGTGCGATACGCAGGGCTCGCTTCTTTTGGTAAGCGGCAGGCTAAGCTCCGAAATGGTCGCCAAAGCCGTGATGAGCGGCATTAGCGCGCTTGTTTCGCGCACGGCTCCTACGAGCCTGGGCGTCGTGATCGCGCGTAAATTTGATCTTACCCTTTGCGGCTTCGCGCGCGGCGAAAATTTAAACGTTTATAGCGGCGAAGAGAGAATTTTGAGTTAAGAGGGCGGCATGGAGATAGATATCAAGATAGACGATAAAAAAGCAAGCGAGATCAAAAGGCTGATTTTAAATTTACTAAATCCAAGCGGCAAGCTCGATTGCGGCGCGGCGTTTAAGATTGCCGCTAAATTAGGCGTGGACGCGAGCGTCGTAGGAGATCTCGCGGCACGCGAAGGGATACGGATAGATCGCTGCGAACTCGGTCAATTCGGCAAGCTGCAATGTAGCGGAGGCAGCATAAAGGCTCTGCAGAAACTAAATCCGTTTTTGGATGAGAAAAGGCGGATTTTTTGCCGTGACGCCCGTGCCGTAGCTAGCGGCGGTGTGGGGTTCGATACGGTGCGCTCTACGCTTAAGGAGCACGCCATAGACGTGAAATATTGTCAGCTGGGCTGCTTTAAGGAGAAGAAAGGCAAAAGAATGAGAGTAAAAACAAAAACTTGGATCGAAAATGCGCAGGGCGAGCTCATTTTCGGCAAGGGCAAAACTGAAGTGCTAGACGTGATCGCTCAGACGGGCTCTATCTCTAAAGCCGCCGAGGTTTTGGGGATGAACTACAAAAAATGCTGGAGCCATCTGCAAATTTTACAAAAAAATCTGCAAGAGGAGCTCTTTAGCACCAAACAAGGCGGCGGCAATGCCGCAGGCACGACGCTAAATGCGCGCGCCTATGAGCTGATCGCCGCGTATAAGCAGCTGCAAAGCGATATAGAAAACTACGCAAACGAGCGCTTTAAGGAGCTTTTTTTGAAAAAAGAGGGCGAAAAAGACGCTAGTAAAGCGAAAGATAAAAACCATTAAATTTAAAGGAGAAACGATGTTTGTAAAGCTAAACGAACGAACCTATCTAAACAAAGACAGGATCACGCGCATTAAGGTAGATAGCGTCCAAGACGGTATTAGAATTCGCTTCTATGAGGGGCAGTTTCAAGTCGCCAAAAGCGGTAGATTTGAAAGCGAAGAAAAAGCGATGGAGTGGCTGCAGAAAAATTTTATCGGCAAATAGGCGCCAAGCGCACTTCATAGCCGCGCGAACAGCTTGCGAACAGATCCGTAAAATAACGCTTTTTGTGATGCGGTAGCGGCTCGCCGCTCATTAGCACGACAATGATTTTCGGGTTTGCGCTTTCAAGAAGAGTTTGCGCAAAGATGTTGCGGTAAATTTACGGCGAACGAGCTTCGGATATAGAGCCTAGCGTAGGTGCAAATAGAAGATGTAGCTACGCAAATAAGGTCTATGACGACATTCGTTCGCCAAATTTACTCGAAAGATTTCATCATTCAAACCCGGCTTAACCGCATTTTTCAGCTAGCTTTGCCTATTTCGTCTATAGTATTTATATTTTATTAAGTACTGATTAGATATAGTCGCGAGCAAAATTTTAAGGGGAAATTTTGAAAAGCTTTAAACTTCGGTTTATTTACGCTATCTGCGTGGTGGTCGTATGCGCGCTGTATCTATTAGCCGAAAGATCGGGCCTTGTGGAGCGCAAACAAACCCATTTTACCGTTACTTCAGATACAAATGTCTCAAAAGTGCCGGGCCTTAGCAAATACGTAACCCAAGAAGAGGTCGATAGCTTCGCGTTTCGCTACTGGGATATAGATTACAATTCAAACCCGAAAAACGTATTTAAAGAACCCGCCACAGACTTAGAGCTAAAAAGGCTTTTAAAAAGCAAGCAAACTGATAAAATTTTAAAATTTATGAAAGATAACAATCTATCCGTCGATCATACTATGCACGGAGGGGTAACGCCCGTGATGTATTCTAGCTTTTGGGACGATACAAATACCACTCAAGAGTTTATAAAGCTAGGTGCGGATATACACAAAAAAGACGAATACAAACTATCCGCTATGGCTTATGCTATAGAAAATAATGCTACTAAAGCGGTAAGACTGCTTTTAGACAACGGAGTTAAATTTGAGGAGGTGAAGGCTATACAATGGTATCTGGACTGCCCTATCTATAAAATTATAAATCTAAATATAATAGTAGATGAAAATGGGATACATAAAACTCATAATTTTGCAGATTGCATCGTGAGAAGAGACGGTCCAAAGGGTGACGTAGATAGTATCCTTTATTATGCCATAAGTAATGGTTTGACGGAGATTGCAGAAATAGCTTTTAAACAAGGGATGAAACCTGATCCAAAATATATACATACTTATTATATAAACTATAAGATGGCTAAAGATATATCGTTCCAGCATTCTGTTTATACAGAGCTAGTGGACTTGCTATATTATAAGCCGATGCTAGATTTATTAGTCAAATACAATATTGCGGGTATACCAACACAAGAAGAATTTATAATGGTTCAGGAACAATGTTTAAATTCTTTACTCGGGACCATAAAAAAGAAAATATCTTACATAAATCATATGAATGATTACTGCTATGGAGAAAAGATTTTAGAATCATATGATTGGGCTCTTCGAGGCAGATGGGAAGTTAAAAATAATGAAGAGAGGGAAAAGGGAACAGATAGATACTGGAAAGAAAAAGATTTTATAAAATTTTTCGGTTATATGCCAAACGATAAAAAATGTACCAAGCTAGCACCTGACATCAAAATATTAAATTTCTATAATATGAAAATAGATAGATATAAAGCTCTTTGCGGCAATGGGCTAAGCGATGAAGAGATTTTGCAAAAAAGTAGCCTAAAAGATAAAAATAGTACTGAGGCATTCGATATTGAGACATTTTTTAAATATTTAAATTTTGAGGAAATGTTAGAGGAAGCAAAAGTGAAAATTCTACATAATGGCGAGAAAATAGATATAAAAGATTATGCCGAAATTCTAAGACAAGAAGCGGCTAAAAAACTAGATAGTAATCAATAAATTTGAAGGAGTAAAACTATATAGCATCAGAAATTAAGTGATATAGTAGGCAAAGCTTTTCTAAATTCTCATTAAAATTCCTTCCTGCCAGGCCGTAAAGCTTTAAATTAATCCAAATTTCACTATAATTAATCACTTAAATTTTAAAGGCCGCAAATGCTAAGCTTAGACGAAATAAGAAAAAATATTATCCTAAAACCTGGCGTGCACTATTTTGATTTCGCGGCTTCGGGGCTTGCTTATGAGCCCGTAGAGCGCGAGATAGCGGAGGTCCTCAAAACCTACGCCAACACCCACTCCGACAGTAGTTCGAGCGCGATTATCACGCAGCGTCGCTACGAGGGTGCGCGTGAGAGCCTAAAAAAGCTGCTGGGACTTGACGAGAGGTTTTATCTCATCGCTTGCGGGCAGGGCGCGACGGCCGCGATCAAGAAATTTCAGGAGCTGCTTGGCATCTATCTGCCGCCTGCGACCAGAAGCGCGATCGGCGAGGCGAATTTGCGCGCCGCACAGCTTCCGCTCGTGCTCATTTCGCCCTACGAGCACCATTCAAACGAGCTTAGCTTTCGCGAGGGACTTTGCGACTACCTGCGCGTGCCGCTTAGCGAAGGCGGCGAGATCGATCTGATTGCGCTTGAGCGCATCCTAAAGCTAAACGCAGCACGCCGCATCATCGGCTCGTTTAGCGCCGCCTCAAACGTCACGGGCGTCGTTAGCGACTATAAAAAGATCAGCGAGCTAATCAGAGCCGCGGGCGGCATCATCGCCTTTGACTGCGCGGCGCTGAGCTCTCACGCAAATTTAGATTGCGACTACTTCGACGCGATTTTCCTCTCGCCGCATAAGTTACTCGGCGGACCTGCTAGCTGCGGGCTTTTGGCGATCAAAAAAGAGCTGCTTAGTAGCGATGTGCCGACCTTTGCCGCAGGCGGGACGGTCGCCTACGCTAGCCGCGAAGGGCACGTGTTTTTGAAAAATCCCGAGCAGCTAGAGGAGGGCGGTACGCCGCCTATCACCGGGCTCATGCGAGCAAATTTGGCCTACGCGCTACGAAACGAGGTCGGTTTTGAGAGGATAAAAAGTGCCGAGGACGAGCTAGCGCGGCTTTTTGAGAGCGAGCTAGCAGGCATTGACGAGATCATAAACTACGCTCCAAAGGACGCGCCGCGGCTGCCGATATTTTCCTTTAACGTGCGCGGTGTCTCGGCGTATGATTTTGCCGCGAGCCTTAGCAACGACTTCGGTATCCAGACGCGCGCGGGCGTGATGTGCGCGGGGCCGTACGCTCACGATCTGCTGGGTATCAAGGAGGGGCGCATGCCAGAAGCCAAGCCCGGCTTCGTGCGCGTGAGCTTGCACTACACGCACACCGAGCAAGACGTGCTATATCTAGTTGGCGCGATAAAATCCTGCATCAAAAAGCACCGCGAGCTTTGGGGCGAGGAAAAGGCGATGTATGAGATGTTTGGCGGGAAAATTTAAGCAGCGTGAGCTTAAAGCTCTGCCGCTTTTTTGAGCTAGTAAAATTTTGTAAAATTCTGCGCCGTTTTTAAAATTTATCGGAATTCCGCGCCGTCTCTTTAGAATTTTACGCGGGTTTTGCGCCGCGGAATTCTTGCTATCGTTCCGCCTTTGCGCTGCAGGCGAAATAAACGGCACGCCCTGCGGAATTAAAATTTAGAATTTGAAATTCCGCGCCTAGAAATTGTGGAATTTCAAAATCCTGTTAGCTGCATTCGCGGCTAAGTTTTAAAATTTCTTAGCAATGGAATTTCAAAATTTCACGCCGCGCCGCCAGGTAAAGCCTTGCTTGTAAATTTCAAAATTTAAAGGCGCAAATTTTGCGCTCTGTTTCGCCGGGTACGTCGCGATAGATGGTTTGCAGTGAAAATTTGAGACAGAAATGAAATTTATTAGTGTCGCGCGAATAAAATTCTAAAGCAAAATAAAGCTTATCCGCACTTCGCGCAGAACTACTCCAGTCCCAAAAACGCGCCGCTTTCAAATTCAAAATAGATCCTCTCGCCAGCGCTCCAGTGCCGCTCATCCTGCGCCGTGACGCATTTTAGCAACACGTCGCCCGCCTTGACCTTGATGAGCAGCGAGGAGCCGTACTGAAGCGAAACCGAGTGCAAAATCCCCGCGAAGCAGCGTTCAAACGGGCTTTGAGATAATAAAATTTTACTCGGATTTATCGCGATTTTGCGAGCGCGTGCGAACCCCTCTTCAAGGCGCAACGAAATTTCGTCCGAAAATTTTAAAATCCCGTTTTGCACGTCAAAGATATTTTTGTATTCAAACTCGCATATCTTGCCGCGATGCAGAAATACGCTTCTTTGCGCGATCGCGCTGAGCCATTTCTCATCGTGGCTGGCGATGATAAAGCCGCAGCCGTAGCGACTCCGCATAAATAAAATCGCGCGCGCAAAGAGCTTGGAGGCGGCAAGATCGAGGCTGTTGGTCGGTTCGTCGAGCAGATAGAGCTTCGCGCGCTGCGCCAAAGCGAGCGCAAACGCGATGCGCTGCGTCTGCCCCGAGCTAAGCTCGAAATGCTTCTTTGATAAAAAACTTCTATCAAGCCCCGTTAGGCCGAGCGCCTCATCCACCCGCTCGTCAAATTCCGCAAGCGCGCCGCGACTTTTGAGCGCAAATTTAAAATTTTGCTCCACGCCGCGTTTTAAAAGCACGGGCTCGGGCAGCAGCAAGCAGGTCTGCCGCAGCGTCTGCAAAGAGGGCGCGCACTGCCCCCAAAGCTCCACGCTGCCGCTGCTGGGGCGCTGTAAAAAAGCCAAAATCCGCAGCAGCGTGGATTTGCCGCTGCCGTTGGAGCCCAAAAGCGCTGTGATGCCGCTCGTATTTAGATCGAGGCTAGGGATATTGAGAATTTCGCTCCGTCCGTAGCGCAGCACTAGATCCCGCACGGAGATCAGCTCGCTATTGGGTACAGATCGCGCGGCGGCGGAATTTTCATTTGCAAAATTCTTTCTCGCAGAATTCTCACTCGCAAAATTCTCGCTTTTGGAATTTTTACCCGCAGAATTTGCGCTAATGGAATTTTCGGTTACAGAATTTTTACTCTTAGAATTTACCGCAGTGGAATTTTTACTCGCAGAATTCTCGGCAGCGAAATTTTTACTCGTAAAATTTGCGCTCGTAGAATTCTCGCCTATAGAATTTGTGCTCTTGAAATTTTTGCTCATAAAATTTTCGCGCTCCCGCTCCGCCCGATTTTTGTCCGTAAAATTCTTGCTCGGACGCTTTAGCTTATCTGCACTCATCGATCCAGCCTTTTTAGCGCGTGGATGGCTAAATTTACCGCAAATGCTATTAAAATCAGCACCAGCGCGAGCGCTATACCCATCGCAAACTCGCCCTTGTTGGTCTCAAGCGAGATCGCCGTGGTGATCGTGCGGGTGAAATATTTGATATTGCCGCCGATCATCATCGCTACGCCCACCTCCGCGACGATCCGCCCGTAAGCGGTGGCGATGACGACGAGTAGGGCGTAGCGCAGCTCGTAAAGCACGCAAAGGATTAAATTTAGCGGGCTTAGGCGGTAGTTCATAATGTTTAGATAGTGCTTCTTATCCATATTTTCGATAACGCTGGCGCTTAGCGAGACGATGATAGGAAGCGCCAACACAAACTGTCCGAGCATCACGGCTTTGAGCGTAAAAAGCAGCCCCAGCTCGCCAAAAGGGCCGTTTCTGGAGATGAAAGCGTAAAGGACCAGTCCTATCGCCACCGTGGGCATCGCAAGCGCTACGTCGCTTAAAAGCCTAAGCGTTCTGCGAGCGCGAAATTCGTAAAATCCGAGGATAAATCCTATCGGAAAGCCGATTAAAATCGCAAAAAGTATCGAGATACTCGAAGTATAAAGCGTCGCCTTAATCGCCGAAAAGGTCTCCGCATCGCCGCTAAGAAGCAACCCGAATGCGCTTAAAATTCCTTCTAAAATAAAGTCCAAGATTGTGTCCTAAATGTTCTATTCTGGCAAATTTATATGCTATAATAGCATATTTTTTAAAGGAGATAACATGAAAAAAATATTTTTTGTTTCGCTCGCTCTTAGTGCGAGCCTTTTTGCCGCCGATAACGATTTGGTAATGGCAACCACAACGAGCACCGATAATACGGGCTTGCTAGATGCGATCTATCCTGCGTATAAGGCTGAAACCGGCGTAGATGTCAAATGGACGGCGGTAGGTACCGGCGCTGCTCTAAAGCTTGGCGAGAACTGCGATGCGGACATACTTTTCGTGCATTCGCCGAAGGTCGAGAAAGAATTCGTAGAAAAAGGCTTCGGCGTTGATCGCACGCCCGTTATGTATAATGATTTTATCCTCATCGCCGATAAATCCATCGCGCCTAAATTTAAAGGCAAGGATCTTAAGGGTTCGTTTGAGCTAATCAAGGCGGAGAAGATTAAATTTTTCTCTCGCGGCGATAAATCGGGCACCGATAACAAAGAGAAAGGTATTTGGAAAAAAGTTGAGGGCGCCGTCCCTGAAAACGAGGCATGGTATAACCAAACCGGTCAAGGTATGATCGCTACGATCAACGCAGCCGCCGAGCAAAAGGGCGTGACCTTCACCGATCGTGGCACCTACATCAAATACGAGGATAATAAAAAGGGCAACCCCGATATGGTTATCATCAACGAAGGCGATAACGATCTGAAGAATTTTTATTCCGTAATCGCGGTCAATCCAAAGCACTGCCCAAAAGCGGACTACGAAAACGCGCAGCGCTTCATCAAATGGATCACTAGCGAGAAGGGGCAGAAGTTCGTAGGCGATTTCAAGCTGCTAAATAAGCCGCTTTTCACTCCTGATGCGAATACTCGCAAGAATTAATCTCGGGCTAAATGCGAGCTAAGCTTTTAAATTTAAAGGTGGATTTCATATTTTAGCGCGCAGCTCGCGCTTTTTGGCGGGTTTTGGGCCAAATTGTGCGAGC
The DNA here is from genome assembly GCF_938015785.1 of uncultured Campylobacter sp. GTDB lineage: Bacteria > Campylobacterota > Campylobacteria > Campylobacterales > Campylobacteraceae > Campylobacter_B. The sequence continues at coordinate 18,348 of NZ_CALLWC010000067.1, forward strand.
TATTTAATTGTGCCGGCGCGGTTATTTTTACGCGCTACAGCGATTGAGAGGTAATACGGCGTTTCTGAGTCGCCGTCGTGCGGTAGCGAGTATTTTTAGACTGCATTGCAAGGAGGGTCGAAATTTTATTAAATTTAAAGCGGAGAGAGATTCGACTTAACGATCCGGCGGATAATCGCCGTTCAAATCAATCGTTTCTACGACGCCTCCCTCAGACAAATTATTTGCTTTTGGCTCCATTATCTTCTCCTTGCGAGTTAAAATTTATCTTGTTCTTTTGATTCTTTAAATTTTGGTAT
>NZ_CALLWC010000068.1 GCF_938015785.1 uncultured Campylobacter sp.
GTAACCGCGCTCAAATTTGTTGTTGTGATAAACGATGTCGCCCGCAAGATAGGTCGGGCGCGCATCCTCGCGGATGACGACGCGATCCTTTTCGTCGCCGAGCTGCGATGAGCGGATCCAAATTTTACCCTCCTGCTCATACATCTTACCGCTGCGCTCAAGCTTCTTAATCGTAGGCTCAAGCTCGCCGTAGAGGCTCTTTTCGCTAGCCCAGTTTTGGATATGAATGCCCGCGTCTGCGAGATCTTTTCGGATAATCTTTAGCACTTCGTCCTTAGCAAACTCCGCAAGGATCAAAACGCGCGATTCGTCGCGGAAAATTTCATCGCCGAGCTCGGCGCGCGCAAGAGGGATGATCTCGTCGATATACTCGCCGCGGTAGTATTTCTCGGGGTAGCTCACGTCCTCGCCCGCGAGCTCGCGCGCACGAAGCGCGATCGAAGCGCCCAAAAGCTCGATCTGATTGCCCGCGTCGTTGATGTAGTACTCGGTATCGACGCGGTGCCCCAGATAGCCGCCGATACGCGCGAACGTATCGCCGTAAACGGCGCCGCGCACGTGTCCGATATGAAGCGGACCAGTCGGATTGGCGCTGATGTATTCAAGCAGAATTTTTTGCGGCATAGCGGCGGAATTCCGCGCCTCATCGCAATTCGATGCTGCGAGGGAATTTGACGCCGCTTCGGAATTCTGCGAAATAAAATTTTGCCTAGCATCGGAATTCTGCGATTTGGCGGTGTCGTTGCCTCTCGCAGCTAGATTTGCAGCACAGCCTTTGCTAGCAGGCTCACTCGCGTAAATCCTTTCCGAAGCCGGTAAAATTCCGCGTCCGAGCTCGGCATCATTTTTCGCAAAATCGCCGCCCAGTTTAAGGGCATCTTCAGCAAGTGCGCCCAACACAGCGGGCTTTAGATGAAAATTTAGATAGCCGTTCACCGCCGTGGCGCTTAGAATTTCGCTATCTTTAAATTTAGCCGCAAGCTCCTCGGCGATAAGCTTTGGCGCCTTTCGCAGCTCCTTAGCCAGCGCAAAAGCCTCAGGCGAGGCGTAATGAGCCAAACTTTTATCTTTTGGTTTTTCTAAAACGACTTTGCGAGATAAAATTTTAAAAATTTCGTTTAAGACTAAATTTTTCAAATCCTTTACGCCTTTTTAGTATCGCTGATTTCGGCGTCTTTAACCTCTTGCTCCATCTTTTTCTCGACCTTTTGCGGTTCGTCGTCCTCTTCCATCTCTTTTTTAAAAGTCTTTATGCCCTTGCCCACACCCTTTGCGAGCTCAGGGATCTTTTTAGCTCCGAAAAGTAACACGATAATCGCTAAGATAATTAGCAGTTGTTGAACGCTTACGCCCATTTTTTCTCCTTTAAATTTTCCAAATTTCGATTAGCTTGCCTATGTCGCGGCTTGCCGTTTCTAGTTTGATAGTTTTATAGATTGATCTTAAATTTTCATACGCCGCTTCCAGGCGGTCGTTTATTATGAAATAATCATACTCGCCTAGGCGCTCCATCTCCTCTTGCGCGTTTTGCAGGCGTAAAGCAATATCGGCAGGATCATTATCGCCGCGAGCGCGTAACCTATCTCTAAGCTCCGACAAGCTCGGCGTAGTAATAAATACGCTAGTAAGCTCGCTTTTAGGCACTTTGCTACGCACGATCTCATATCCTTGCACATCGATGTCAAAAATCACGATCTTGCCCTGCTCAAGCTCGCTAGTAGCGGCTTTTAGCGAAGTACCATAGTATTTGCCGTGGACCAACGCCCACTCTAAAAACTCTCCGCGCTCGATGCCTGCGCGAAACTCGCTCTCGCTTATGAAATGATAATTCACACCATCCGCTTCGTCCGCACGCATTTCGCGCGTCGTAGAGGAGATCGAGAAGTATATCTGCTCGCCGAATTCTGTGATAAGACGCTTTATAAGCGTGCTTTTGCCGCTGCCGCTTGGACCGGAGACGAGCAAAATTTTGCCTTTCACTATCTATCTCCAAACGATATGTCGATATTGATCTTAAAGTCCTTCAGCGCGTCTTTAGCGTCCTTACTGCCAGCAAATTTCTCGATCGTGTTTGCGATGCCCGCTTCTAGATCATCGCGCAGTTTGGTTTTCAGCTCCTCGGCGCTCGGTTTTTTACCGTGCTCGTTACGCAGCGACTCGCTTTTGGCGCTAGGCCCTAACTCGCTTGCCATAAGGCTGGCAAACTCCGCCGCAGCCGAAGCAGCAAGCTCATTTGGCATAGCTTGTGCGCCAAATTTCATCTCATTTACCTGCTCGGACGCACCAAATTTATGCGCTTTAAATTCGGTGCGCTCCGAAGGCTTTGAAGCATTAAATTTTATCTGCTGCGCGGCGCTCTTTGCGAGCTTGTCGGATTTAAATTGCTCGCTATCAGCGGAGCTTGCGGCAAACGAGTTTGCGAAATCGCCCTCCATAGCGCGCAAAAATCCGTCCGCAAACCCGCCGGCAACGCTATTGGCTTGCTCGCTTTGCTTCGGTAAATCCGAGGCATCTAATATGTGCGGCAAGTTTAGCTCCGAAAAATTTGGCGCAGGAGTGAAATTTGTAGTCCCGGTATTGCTAGAATTTGCAGAAGCTGCGAAATTTGCGCCAATTGAATTCCATGCTTCATTATGAGCAGACATAGGCGTATTCTGTGCAAGTCCGCCAGTAAATTCCATACTTTGAAACGGAACGGCGTTATAAAGATTTTCGCGAGGTATATCGCCCGCACCCGCTAACGCAATCGGCGTATCTGAAGCGACCTCGTATTGAGACGAAATTTGCGTTTTTTGAAAATCCGTAGCCGCTTTATTTTTATCATGCGCAGATCTTTTATCCTCTTTTTCATCAGAAGCAAACGCAGCCGCGGCGAAATTATCATATCCGCCAAACTCCTCCACGGGCATGCCAGCGCTATCGAAAAGCCTAGAAAAATCCATATCAAATCCACTGTTAACAGACGCGCCAGCTGCATCTTGCACTACTTGCGAGGCAGAATTTTTTTCATCTGTTTTATAGGCAAATGAGCCGTCTGATTCATGCTGTTTAAGCGTAACATCCACAGAGTCTTTCGCTTCCTCTAGATTAGGCGCAGCGTCTGCCTTTTTTTCAACGGCAATTTCATTAGAGCTGCCAGCTCTTTGCGGCTCGTCTTGCTGCGCAAGCGGTAAAGTTTCGCTTGCCCGTGTGGCGGGAATTTCATCTTCTGTCTGCGATTTATTTGTTTTGAAATTCTTAGGATTTTCATCATCTAGCGCCGCTAGAGCTATCGGAGCGTCATCTTTTACGAGTGGAATTTCATCTTGAGGTGCGTGATTACCTTCGGCGGGTTCGCTTGTGCTGATACTATTTAGCGGTACATCCTCAGGGATATCGCTAGCAACTAAGTTTAGAGGCATATCATCTGCGATATTATCCGCAATCTTTTCTGCGATGGCGTTAAGCGGCGTATCATCGGCGATGGTGTCCGCAAGAGCTGCTTCATCTGCAAGCTGTGAGAGTGGAATATCATCTGCGATCTCGTCCGTGCGCGGCATATCGCCTACCAACTGCGAAAGCGGCACATCATCTGCAATCTCGGGCGCTATATCGTTTGCCAGCTGTGAAAGCGGTATATCCTTGCCGGAGTCATAAAAGTTGTCCACGAGCTCTTCAAAATTACTGCCCGAAGCGGAATTTGCCTGATCAATCGCATCGATCTCTTTCATCACAGAGCTTGCATCGGCAAATTCCTGAGCCATCTTCTGCTTAGCTTGAGCACTCATCGTCTGCAGCGAAAACTCGCTGATAAACGTGATGAGCTCAAGCGGCGAAAAAGGCTTGCTCAAAGTATACCTAGCCCCGCTCGGAGATACGTTTTTGGGAGTCAAAAATAAAGTTTTATGAAGATCAAAATTTGAAATATCGTCGCCCGGTTCGTAGTTTTTTATAGCCAAATCGTATTCGCTCTCGTCCGCGCTATAATCCACCAGATCCGCCCCGATGCGCTCGCAGCAAATATTTACGACACTTGCAACCTGCTCATTGTGATTGTCAAGTAAAATTTTCATTTATGGCCTTTTGGAAAAATTTTACTTATTTTAAGATATTTTTGGTTATTAATTGCTTATATTTCTGCTAAATTTCGATCGTTTATGCGATAAACTTTGCTGCATTTTTGCGCCAAGCCCTCATCGTGCGTGACCAAAACTAGCGCGCCGCCGCTGTGTGAAACATACTCAAAGATCACGTCCATGACCTCGTTTGCGGTATCCTTGTCTAAATTTCCAGTAGGTTCGTCGGCAAAAATTATGCGCGGCTTTTTGCAAAGTATGCGAGCGATACTCACGCGCTGCTGCTGTCCGCCGCTAAGCTCGCCCACGCCTTGCTTTAAAGTATGTTCGATCTGAAGCTTTTTTAAAATTTCATCATCTATCGCATTATTCGTAAGTTTGGCGGCGAGTTCGATATTTTCACCGGAGGAAAAGCCCTTAAAAAGGTAGTGGGATTGAAATATTATGCCGAAGTCATTGCGGCGGATTTTAAGTCTCTCATCGGAGCTTAGCTCGTAAATACTGCGTCCGCCGTAGATCACTTCGCCCGAATTCGGTTTTAAAAGCGTGCATAAAATATGAAGCAGGGTCGATTTGCCGCAGCCGCTAACGCCCAAAATGGCGATACTCTCGCCCTCCCCAACGCTTAAGCTTACATTTTCAAAGAGCGTATAATCATACGCGTGAGTAAGATTTACGCCCTTTAAAAGTTCCATATTTAGCCGATTTGAGCCGCTACTTCGGCAGCGAAGTCTTCGCTCTTTTTCTCTAGGCCTTCGCCCACTTCGAAGCGGACGTATTTTACGATCTCGATTTTGCCACCTAGTTTTTTAGCTTCTTCCTCGATAACCTGCTCGACGGTTTTCTTATCGTCCATTACGTAAAATTGCCCTAGCAGCGTGAGGCGCTGATCGATCTGGGTATTATCGGCGATGAAGCGATCGATCTGACCCGGCAAAATTTTATCCCAAATTTTTTCAGGCTTATTTTGCTTGCGAAGCTCGTCTTTTAAAGCTTCGATCTCTTTGGCTAAAATTTCATCGCTTAGATGCGCGCGCGAGCCGAACTGCGGGATCTTATGAAGGGGCTTACCTAAGCGCACAAACTCCTCGTTTTCCTTCTCAAACTCACCTTTAAGAGCTAAGAATTCTTTTTCGATAAAATCAGGGTCAAGCTCTTTATAACTGATGACCTGAGGTTTCATCGCGGCTGCATGCATGCAGAGATTTTTTATAAGCTCCTTCGCACCCTCCGCAGTTCGCTCGCTGTCGCAAGCTGCGGCGATGATTACACCTACTCGACCGTTTGAGTGCAGATAACCGTTTACCACGCCGTTTGCGCCCGCCTTAATCGTCTCAAATCTTCTAACGACTAAATTTTCGCCGATCGTAGCGATCTGGCTCTTTAGATGCTCGTCAAATTTAACGCCGTCGATGATGCTGGAATTTAGCTCTTCGACACTGCTAATTCCCTTGGTTTGGATATGTAGGGTGGTATTTTTAACTAAATTTATAAAATTTTGGTTTTTAGCTACGAAGTCGGTTTCGGAATTTATCTCGCTTATGGTGGCGATCTTATGATCCGCGCCCACTTCGACGCTTACTAAGCCCTCGCTAGCTAGGCGGTCGGCTTTTTTAGCAGCCTTTCCGAGGCCCTTTTCGCGAAGCAGATCGACGGCCTTGTCCATATCGCCGTCTGTTTCAACCAAAGCCTTTTTGCAATCCATCATCCCCGCTCCGGTGCTTTCGCGGAGCTCTTTTACCATTTGCGCGCTGATTTCCATTACTCTTCGTCCTCGCTTACGTCAAAATCCTCTTCGCTCATCGCCTCGGCTACGACTTCCTCTTTCTCCTCGTCGCTGACGGCTTCGCTCTGCTCGACATCCTCGCTTGCGTCTTGATCGCGAAGTGCCTTGCCTTCGTTGATCGCCTCAGCCATCTCTTGGCAGAAAAGCTGAACCGAGCGGATCGCATCGTCGTTGCCGGGGATCGGGAAATCGACTACGTCCGGATCGCAGTTCGTATCCAAAGGCGCGATAACCGGCATTTTTAGGCGGTTAGCTTCCGCTACGGCGATCTTTTCTTTAACCACGTCGATGACGAAGATCATATCGGGAAGACCCTTCATATTGCGAATGCCGCCTAGATAAAGCTCGAGCTTCTCTTTTTTGCGGCGAAGCATTAGCGCCTCTTTTTTAGTTAGTAAATTTATCGAGCCGTCCTCTTCCATAGTCTCGATTACTTCGAGCTTGCGGATCGATTGCTTGATAGTGGAAAAATTCGTCAGCATGCCGCCTAGCCATCTGTGGCTCACATAAGGCATGCCGCATTTTTCGGCGTACTCTTTTAGCGTCGCGCCGGCTTGCTTTTTGGTGCCTACGAAAAGTATCGTCTTGCCCTCGGCAGCCGCGTCGCGCACGATATTATAAGTGTAGCGGAAGTAGCGGATAGTTTTTTGTAGATCTATGATATAGATACCTTTTCTCTCGCCGAAAATGAATTTTTTCATCTTCGGATTCCATCTGCGCGTTTGGTGTCCGAAATGAACGCCGCACTCTAGCAAATCTCTCATTGTTACCATGAGTTTTCTCCTTGTGGGTTGCCCCGAAATTTAGTTTATTCCTCCGCATCCGCCCGTAAATCTACTCTAAATTTACAACTAAATCAAGGATTGATGCGTGTGAAATGAGATTGGAATTATATTTAAAATTTTATTAAAATAAGCTGATTATAAAAAACGAGGGATCAAGAGCGATATATTGACGCAAAGTTTATTATTTCGCCAAGATATCCTTGTAATAAAATTTTTTAATTTTTTATATAGTACATAAAAAATGGTTAAAAATTTTAGGAATCAACAAAGTTCTATCGTTGATTTTTGGCACTTAATACATCAACTTTGATAGGAAATTTTCAAATTCATTTACTATAAATTCATGAGTTTTTGTTTTATCTGCACCATTAATAATATTGATACTATAGACTGTAGCAAATACAGCGAGTTGATTTACGCAAGTTAAAATTGTTGAAATTTGTCGTCCATATGCCATATAAATCAAAGCTGATACAAATCCATCGTTCTCAGAATATTTTCTAATAACATGCGCCTTAACTTCATTGTCAATTTCGCCATTTAAAATTCCACAAATTTTAAATGCAATGTCAATAAAGTAGCATATGTAAGCCATATCTGTATCGTCATAGTCATATTCCAATCTTACTTGCCATTGTGATTCAAAAAAAGGCGCAGACATCGGTAAAATTACTAAATTGTTTTTTAGACCCACGCAAAAGCGTATCTATAACAAGATTTGAAATTCTAACTTTGCCAAGCTTAAAGCCATAGAATTCATCTAAAAATTCTATAAAAATATTTTTGGCTTCAACTTTATTCTTAAAAAATCTTTCAAAGTCCATATTTTATCCTTATTTTAATCTTAGATTACGTAATACTCAGATACCGAGCAATTCGAATTCGGTTTTTATAAAATTCGTGACATCGCCGTTAGCTGCAAGAGTACAAGTTATAAAAATTTGTTTAATCAGTTTCAATTGTTCATCGGCACATTTGTAATTGCACCTTTTAACTACTTTAAGTACAATTCTTTTATATGCATCTATTGACGAAAACAAATCAATAGTACGTATACCCTTGCTTTCCAATAGTATTGTCAATAAAATTGCCTCTTTTTCAAGATTTTGATCTATTTCAGAATATTTATCAGATATTTTCATTGTATCATCTATATTTTCTCTATCTATATCTATGCTGCTAGTAGTATCATCTTCATTATTATTTTTCACATTATAACTAATTGCCCAAACTATCATAACTAAAATTATAACAAATATGATATCTCCCATAAAATCCTCCTAATAAAAAATGACTGATTAGAAATTTGGAAAATCAGATATAATACGATCATAATCGCCAATTCTATATATTTTCATTATGACTGCGATTATGGCGTATGAAAAAAACTGCACCGTCAAATGGGTATCTGCCAACGTTAGCATACATTCCCCATCGGTTGATGTTCTTATACACATTGTAGTGATAAAATTTTGTCGTAAATTCATCTGCATATCAAGCAATATATCACCCGCAACAGTATCATATGTCATAAGTGGTACTTGATATTTATCCTTTGAAATTCCGCTATCCTCACAAAATCTTAACGATATACGATCATCGCTATGATGATAGGGCATAATTGCCCATAAATAAATTCTTCAGCATCTGATTTGCTATTAAATTCATGTATGATCTTTTCGAAAGCAATTTGAACATATGATGGGATTAGTAGTATCATTTTGGCTTCTAATATCTCTTTTAAAATTTTTATATTTTCCATAATTTGCATCCAAATTTTAAAATTTCTAACTATAGTTAGTTGATAGCGGATTATAATCCAAATATACTTATGGTTAGTTTAATTATAGGTAGGCGTATTTGAAGGATTGCACGATAACCGATGAGAAGATGGACGCTATTTACAAGGCTATCGGCGAGAATGTCAAGCGCATAAGAACAGCAAAAGGTGTTTCGCAGCTTTCGCTCGCCCTAGCCATCGGACACAAAGCCGTAGGAACGATCTCAATGGCTGAACTTCATATCAATAAAAAACATTTTAATATCGAGCATTTGATAAAAATAGCAGATGTTTTGGAAGTAGATATTTCGGAATTTTTTGTTTTTGATCCACAGCTCTAAATTGATTAAATTTTATTCATCACAAAGCCGCAGAAGCGCCCCGTAACGCCGTCTCTGCGGTAAGAAAAATGTCGCTCGCTCTCGAAGGTGCAGCGTGGATCAAATTTAACGCTTCGCACTCCCGCAGCCGCGAGCTCGTCGCGCAGAGCGGCGTTCATATCGAAATGCCCCTGCGTTTTATAGCGCTCAAACTCGCCCAGATCAAGCCCGCCAAGTTCGTAGTTTCGTGCTTTAATATTCGCGCCCACGAATACTTTCAGCTCCGCAGCGACGCAGCCAAAGCGCTCGCTCATCAAATTTATCGCATTGGCGCAGATCTGCCCTATCACGCCCGCGCGCCCCGCATGCACCGCAGCGACCACACCGCGCCGCTCGTCCGCGATCAGCACGGGCGAGCAGTCCGCTACCAGCACGCACAGCGCCACGCCGCGCAGATCGGTCACGAGCCCGTCGCAGGGCGGGATTTCATCGCTACCTGCGCGTAAAATTTCAACTTTGTTTGAGTGGATTTGGCGCATAAATTTTAAATTTTGCGGTCCGATACCGAGCGCGGCGGCTAAAATTTCGCGGTTTTGCGCGACGTTTTGCGGATCGTCGCCTACGTGATCCCCTAAATTTAGACTTGCGTAAGCTCCGCCGCTTACGCCTCCTTCGCGCGTGCTAAAGCCCGCCAGCACGCCGCGTCCGTCCAATACAAACTCAAGATTTTCTCTGCAAATTTCGATTTTAGTCATCGCGCGCCGCTTAATACAGGCTCAAAATTTTATCTACCGCGTCCCACGAAAGCCCGTCTTGCTCGCCATCGGCGCTAGCGTCGTGCGCTGCAACAGTACCGCGACTGCCGAGCTGTCCGCCGGCAAAGCCCAGCTGCGCCGCGACGTATCGCGCGAGCAGATCCGTCTCGATATTTACGCGGCGCCCGATTTTGTAGGTTCCAAAGAGCGTATCTTTAAGCGTGAGAGGGATGATCGTAAGGCGAATGGCGCAGCTCTGCGCTTCGCTCTTTAAATTTACGCCCAATGAGCTCGGATCGCAAACGGAATTTGAATCGCTAGAATTTGCGCCGAACGGGTCTTTGTGAGTAAAATTTCCACCCTCAAGCACTTCGTTGATCGTTAGGCTCACGCCATCGATCGCTACCGAGCCCTTCGGCGCTAGCAGCGGCGCTATATGCAGCGGCGCGCGGATAAAAAAATCGACGCCGCTTGCAAGCTTTGAAATTTTATAAATTTCGCCCACGGCATCGACATGTCCTTGGATCAAATGCCCGTCTATGCGATCCCCAATCCGCATCGCGGGCTCGATATGCACAGGGCCGCGCAGGTTTTGTGCGGCGATGACGCGCGCCGTCTCGCTCGAAAGCTGCACCGCAAATCCGTCCGCAAAAAGCCGCGTCACGCTCAAGCACGCGCCGTTTACCGCAACGCTATCGCCAAGCGCAGGTCGGTATCTCGCGCGCAGTCGCAGCGAATCGCCGCTAAAGCTCGCAACCTGCGCGATCTCTCTGATCAGTCCGTTAAACATTATGAGCCTTTGGAATTTTTACGTGATATTAGCGTAGAATTTTAAAATTTTAAATTAAGCGAAGTTCGGCGAGCACAAAGCCCGCCGAATGAAGTTTGAAATTATTTTTTAGAAACGATGAAATCGGCTAGCGCTTCGATCGATTCGTCGTTGAGCGAAGCTGCTTGACCCTTCATAACGCCCATCATTCCAAATTTTCCCTTGCCCTCTCCCAGAGTGCCGTCTTTGTAGCCTTTTAGGCTAGCGATGATATCTTCCTTGCTTAGGGTGTTTAGCGCAGGTACTTTGCCGCCAAGATAAGGCTTCTCGGCGTTAGCTCCATGACAGGCCACGCATTTTTTATATAAAGTAGCGCCATCAGCGGCGAATACACTCGAACTAAACGCCGCAACCGCAGCACATGCAATAAGAACTTTTTTCATTCCTATCCTTTCTTTTTAAATTGTGGGTGCAGTATAATCAAAATTTAGTAAATTTCGGCTAAATTTTTGCAATTTGCGCCAAAGAGGCAAAATTCTATCTACTGCAAACTTTAGCATAGGGGCTTGAAGCGGAATTTACGCTGTAAAATTTTAAGCGAATTTCACCTTGCCACTTAAATTTCAATTGTGGAATTTCGTAGCAAAATCCTAAGGCTAATTTCATCTAGATGTCAAATTCCATCGCGAAATTCTGCGTAGAATTTTAAAATTTAACTGCTTTACTTTATGCGCGAAATTTCGCCGCCTTGCATCTTATAAATTTTATCTGCGGCGCCGAAGTATTTATCATCGTGCGAGATCGCAAATATCGTGTATCCGCGCGATTTCAGCTCCGGTAAAATCCGCTCGTAAAACTCCGCGCGAAACTGCGGATCGAGATCGGCGGCAAACTCATCGAGCATCAAAAATTTTCGCCCGTCCATCAGCACGCTTACGAGCGCCAAACGCTTGCGCTGCCCGCTAGATAAGCTCGTTGTGCTAAATTTAGCTCCCTTTAGCTCAACCTTATCCTGCAGGTGCGTGAGCGCCAGCCACTCGCGCGCGATATCCGTATCGCCCGTAGCGTAGTCGAAGAGATAAAAATCGCTAAAAACCGCGCTTATGTTGTTGCTGTAGGCGCGCAGATCAGAGGGTTTAAGGGCCGCGCCGTCGGCTAAAATTTCGCCCGCTTGCGGCGTATAAAGGCCCGCTAAAATCATAAAAAGCGTCGATTTGCCGCTGCCGTTTTCGCCGATTAAAAACACCGTCTCGCCCGCATTTAGCTGCAAGCTTACCCCCTTGATACCGAATTTCCCGCCGGGGTACGAAAAGCCCACGTCTTTAAGCTCCAGGCTGCGCCACGGCTGCATTTGCGCAAGCTCAAAGCCCTGCACGAACGGATCTAAATTTAACTCTTTGATCTTTGCGTAGGCGATCTTTGCGCGCAGCACGCTAGGAAGCGAGAATATGAGCATCATCAAAGGCGCACGTAAAAAAAGCACCGTAAGCGCGATCGTTACGGCGTTTGCAAGATCGGCTTTGCCGCCGCTGAGCCCGAAATAAAGCACAAAGCCCACCGCGCCTAGCATCATCACGTTCATAAAATTACTCGCAAACGCGCCGTAAACCTCGGCTCGCAGCGAGCTTTGGCGTAAATTTTGCGCGTTGGGCAAAAAGTCGTTTTCGTATAGGCTTTTTGCTTTGGCTAGGCTTAGCGACAGCTCCTTGTGCCCCTCGATCGCCGCGGCGTAGTTTTTATACAAAACGTCCTCGTTTTGGCGGTACAGATCGTAATTTTGCATGACCTTTTTCATCAAAAAGCGATTAAAAATCATCAGCGCGCCGATCCAGACGAATAAAAACGCAAACATCATAGGTGCAATGTATAGCACGTAGATGCTGCAAAATAGCACTATCATCGCGCCTTGGATCAGCTCGGAAATGCGCATAAAGCCCTCGGTTAGACGCGAAATATCGCTGGAAAGGGATGCAAGCAGGTTCGCCTTCGACGCAGCCTCGATGCGCTCGAACTTCGTATCGATGATCTGCTTGATGATCTTGGTGCGCAGATCGAACACGAAGTCGTTTTCCATCTTGCAAAGCATGATGCGGCTTAGCACCGAAAGCAGCAGAAATATCGCTAATAGCGCGAAAAATAGTGCGATGATGCGCCCGCCTCTTTCGGCGCCGTCAAGTAGATATTTATTGATAAAGCTTAAAATCAAGATCCCCGAGCCGCTGTAGATCGCGTTTAGCGCGAGCATCGAGAGGATTTGTTTGGTATATTTTTTCATCTTTCGCCCCAACAAAATTTGAGCGCAATTGTGGCAAAATTCGCTTGAAAAAACGGTTAAATTTTATATCCGTTCTCATTTCGCGAATAAAATTTTACCAGGACTGCGTAAAATTTCGCCGCCAATCTGCGCGGGATTGCGCCGTAAACATACGCGAAATTTTATCGCGAATCTGCGTTAAATTTCGTTTTGATCACGTACAACTTAGCTAGAGCATGTGAGTTGCCACCAAAGACGACAAAGATGCGGCGACAAACAGTTTGTAAGACTTTTAAAATAAAGATAATGTTTCAAGGTGATATCCATGGCCACAAGCCCATGATGATGTTTTAAATGGAGTTAATATTTATAACTCCCCTAGCGGTAGCATAAAAAAGCCATTTCTCTGGGTATTAGAATTGTAAGTATTTATTATTTTGGATACCTCTTGATATTCGTATGACGTAATCCCTATGTTTAGTATCTCCTGCTGCATCTCTTGCACAAACTCGGTATCATGGCCAAAATCTTGACCTAGACGCTGCAATATAAATTTTGCTTCATCAATTACGTCATAAAGGGCTATTTAGCGCCTTTACGGCCTGTCTATAAGAGTCCTTTGCCACATCCATGCAGTCGTATTTAGTAAATATAACATTTCTCACAAAATCATCGCTAGTTTTTGCTTTTATCAAAAAGGAATACTCGTCATACTCCTGCCGTATCTCTTGTTCTATCATGCTTATGCTCCGCCTTGTTATAAAATATATAACCAAGTAATAGTAAATTTGAGCGTAAGATTTCAATACCTAAAAGAGGAAAAATTAGAATATAGGTCATATGAGTAATATTAATCTAATAAATATTTGATAAGTTTGCCTTTTTCTAAATCAAAATATAAAACATTGAGTCGCATATCATTTTCGTATCTAAATTTCATAGCCTTTTGATTGATACCGCTTATCCTTGGGTAGATGAGATAAAGTTTACTGCACTCATATTTTTTGCCGTAAGCGTATAACTGGTATAGGTCGGTTTGGGATATATCGTATTTTGATTTGATGATCTTCCATTTTGTGTCGGCTATATAATTTCGTTTTTGATGCCTTAAAAATATATCCGGTTTTAGCATAAAGCCTTTGGGTTTTTCTATAAGATGCTTTTGCGAATGCTGCAATATAGCATCCGGAAGCTTTTTCTTTATGAAATTTCCGACATAGCTTTCAAATAGTTTATTCATATCAAAAAGCAAGGCAAAGGCTACATCACTACCTCTATACGGACTAAACGACTTATTTTGTAAAAATATCTTGCTCCATAAAAGCGCTTGTTCATAGTATTTTGTTTGGCGATTTAGTTTTAAGCGGCTAAAGTCCGCGTTTATATCGGAGTTAGATGAAATTTCGTCAAAGATAAATAAATATTCTCTAATAAGCCGTTGATTTCTGCTTGATTTTGAGCGCTTGTATAAAAACTCGAGCGTGCTTTTTATGAGACGATTTTCTGCTCTATCTATGGAAAATTCCTGATAGCAAACGTAAAATCTCTCTTTATGCACGATATTTTTACGTATTTGCTCCGATATTTTAAGCTTTCCTTTTAAAAAATTTAGGTTATCTTTTAGCTCTACATAGTCGCTTTTTATGCCTATTTTTATGAGTTTTGATACTTCGTCGAGGAACATTGATATAAAAATTTCAAGAAGCGGCAAATTTAGGCTTTTTAAATTTGCTATGTTTATATTTTTAAACGGATGACTTTTTAAAGTCTTTAGCATCGTTAGTAAAATCTTTTTAGAATTTTCTATCGCCTCCTCGTTACTACTATTATCGTTGTCGTGGATCTTAGGAAGTATCTCAAGGCTATCGCCGCTTTTTGTCTGGATGATACCGACGTAGTTTTGAGCTTGTAAAAAATCGCCCTTTTTGTCTCTACCGGGCTTTAAAAACTCTACTGCGGCAAAATTTTCTCTAGTAAAGGCATCTACGGCTTTAAATAGATCTTGGTCGTCTTCCGGGCGAAATTTTTCAAACTCTATTAAGTATTTGGTCATTGCTCTTGCGTTTTGTTTTGTTTGTAAATTTTTATATAGTTTTCTGGCTCTTCAAAGGCTTCAAATTTTATCTCATATAAAATTTTATCAGTTTCGTATTCTTTGCCATCCAACACAAGCAATGCTCTATCTTTCTCTTTTTCTTTTATAAACCCATTATCTCCTAGTACCAGCCTTATCTTTTCCCAATCGTCATAAAAATACTCTTGAAGTAGCGGTAAAATTTTATTTTTAAAGATTGAGGCTAGCTCTGATATATCCGCACCGCTTTTTATTGACATAAAATAAGCATGCCCTATCGTGTGGTCTCTGTCGTAAAGATACTCTATACGCTCATTTATTTTTTCAAGCATTTTTTTGAGCTCTATCTTAGTATTAGTTTCGTTTTCTGTTATCTTGATTTTTTCTAAAAGTTCAGGCTGCGGCATCATCTCTATAAACTCAAATCTTCTTCTAAGTGCCGTATCCATAAGGGCTATACTTCGATCCGCGGTATTCATCGTGCCGATTATGTATAAATTTAACGGCACTCCAAATTCCTTTTTTGAATATGGTAACTCAACCATTATCTCATTACTGGCCCCGAGCCTTTTTGAAGGCTCGATTAGCGTTATAAGCTCACCTAAAATTTTAGATATATTTCCGCGATTAATTTCGTCGATTATTAAGACATATTTTTGATCAATACCATTCGTTCCATAATTTTCATATTTCTGGCCCAAAATATCTTGAATAATTATGGGTTCATATGAAGACATTCCATAGGTATCATTATGAAATATAACTTTTATAAATTTATCATAGGATATAGATCTTGATTCATTGCTATTTTGTGGCTTAACCGATATCGAAAATGTATTATTTCTATATAGGCAAAACGACTGTTTATCAGTAGGAGTTTTTAATATTTTTTCAGACGGATTCTTAGAAATAGGCGGTAGTTTATTGACATAGTCGTTATATAATTTTTTAAAGCCATCTTCGGTTAGTTCTTCTTTCGTATTTTTTAGCAATACCTTCTTCTCGCTATTGCCGCTAGCCTCTTTGCAAATTCTTTTAAATACCCCGTCTTTTATATCATACGATATATTTCCACTTTTAGTTTCTGCTTTTATACCTTCTACAAATTCCTCATATCCATAGCTTTGATGAAATGTTACGAATTTTATCCGTCCACTTCGCATATATTCATCAAATTTCTTTTTTAGAATGGCTCTGTCTTCTTTGTCTCCGATATCTCTTTTTTCTATTATCTCGATAGCCTTTTTTATAGTGTTATAAGTTTTACCGGTACCTGGAGGGCCGTATAAAATTTGATTTAATGGGAATTTTGTTTGATCCGCTTTGATCATTTGCTCTACTATTTCTTCTGGATTTTTTAAAAATTTATCATATACCTCCTTGTATACATATTTAAATTTATCAATTAAAGTTTTATAATCTAAGTTGGTTAAATTATCCATATCTTCTACAGCAAAAACTCTATCTTTCATTTTGACAAACCCTTGTATATCAAATTTATCTAATTCTTCACTTAAAAAGTTATACACTTTATCCATTAATTGTCTATTTTTCTCTTTTTTATCGTCAAAACCAATTCCAAAAATGAAACCATTATCCGGTTCTGCAGCGAGATAAATATATAAAAAGCTTTTATTTTCAAAAGGTTGTGCTCTATTCCACATAAAATCCGATATTTTATTTCCATTAGGTAGCCACTTCCCTATTATTGGCTTCGTTAGTTCTTCAAAGATTTCATACGTAAATTTCTTAAAGCTTTCATAAAAAGATCTCAGTTCATCAGAAACATGAGTCATGTTTTTTCTATATTTTCCTTGAAATTCTTTAAAATACTTAAACCCTTTAATTAACTCATCTTGCAACTCTTCGGTCATCTTTTTCTCCTTTAAATTTTAAAGCTGAATACTCTATATTTATAAGGCTTATTCTGCCTACACCCAAATTAAATTTACATAAAATCCTACAACCTTATATAGTTATAAAAATTTCTAATTATTTTTGGATGTTTTAACTTTTTTAGAGCACTTGATTCTATTTGACGGATTCTCTCACGACTAACCCCGCCAAGAACGGCACCAATCTCCTCAAGCGTATATTCTCCACCGCTTCTTATATTTGAATCAAAGGCTGCATTTTTGAGATTTAAGATACTTAAAATCCTTGACAGATCACTATTTATATGCTTTAGTACAAATTTTTGACTTTGACCTAAATTTGGCTCATTTAACAGGCTTTTTACCTTGAGTTTTAGCTGATTTGCTTCATCTAAAAGATTTAAAATTTTAATCTGCATTTTCTTCCTTATATATAAATTTTAATTTGATTTTTCAAGCCCTTGTACAATAAGTATCTTTATCGCTAGCCTTGGTATATTGCTTTACAATCACGTCTATGGCTTTTGCGGAGTCCGTCTTCGTTTAAAACTCATCTCGTAGCTTTAAACATCCTTCCAATGCTATCATTTTTACTCCCTTTTGCCATTTTTAAAGTTGTATCACTTATTTTACCGCAAAATTTAGCTCTAATTCAAGTGGAATATAATCTTAAAATATTATTTAGACTTTCCGCCATAAATTTTTAGAATATTATTGCCAAATCTACTGCAATTTACTATTTCCGCTCTCACTTTTTATAGTTATCATTTTATTTTGCCTTTGATATAGAAATTTTGTTTGATGTAGATGTGCAAAATATCGATCGCGGCGGGCGTTACGCCGCTGATCTCGCTCGCGGCAAACAGCGTCGGCGGCGCAAAGCGATTTAGCTTCTGCACTATCTCGTTGCTAAGCCCTCCGATCTTGCTAAAATCGATCTGCGGCGGGATCGCGACGCCCAGCAGCCCCTTCATCCTCTCGACCTCGGCGCGCTGCATCGCGATGTAGAAATGATACTTGCACTGCGTTAAAATTTCATCCAAAACCTCATCGCTAAAGCCCTCAAAATGCGGCGCCAGAGCAAGCAGGCCCGCCTTTGAAAAGCCGCTTTTGGCTACGATTTTTTGCAAGCTACAGCTTTGTGAAATTGGCTCTGCGCCGATACTTTGCAGAAGGCTAAGCGTCTGTTTTGAAGGGGTAATCTGCGTTTTTAGCAAAAATTCCATTCCGCTCTGCACATCAAGCTTAAATTTGCTCACGCGCTCGTAGCTAGCCTCGTCTAAAAGCCCGATCTCGCGGCCGTATTCGCTCAGGCGTAGCACGGCGTTGCCCTCGCGCAGCAGCAGGCGAAATTCCGCGCGCGAAGTAAACATTCGGTAGGGCTCGTTCGTGCCCTTGGTAACCAGATCGTCGATCAAAACGCCGATATACGCCTCATCCCTGCGCAAAATCAGAGGCTGCCGCCCGTGCAAATCAAGCACGGCGTTGATGCCTGCCATCAGCCCCTGCGCCGCGGCCTCCTCGTAGCCGGTGGTGCCGTTGATCTGGCCTGCCAAAAACAGCCCGCGGATCTTTTTGGTCTCAAGGCTGTGTTTAAGTTCGGTAGGATCGATGAAATCGTACTCGATCGCATAGCCCGGGCGGACGATTTTAGCATTTTCAAAGCCCCTGATCGTGCGCAAAAACGCAATCTGCACGTCGTAAGGAAGGCTCGTAGAAAGCCCGTTTACGTAATACTCCGTAGCCTCGCGCGTCTGCGGCTCGACGAAGACGTGGTGGCGGTCGCGATTTGGAAATTCATAAATTTTAGTCTCGATGCTCGGACAGTAGCGCGGACCCGTGCTTGAAATTTGCCCCGTAAACATCGGCGCGCGGGCGAAATTTTCGCGGATGATCTCGTGCGTGCGCTCGTTCGTATAAGCGATAAAGCAAGCAAGTTGCTTCGGCGCAAAATCTTTGCTGCGAAAGCTAAAAGCGCGCGGATCCACGTCGCCGTCTTGGCGCTCAAGCACGCTAAAATCGATCGTCTTAGCATCGATCCTTGGGCAGGTGCCCGTCTTTAGCCGCCCCATTTGCAGCCCCAAGCTTCGTAGCGATTCGGCCAGCTCGACGCTTGCTAGCTCGCCCACGCGCCCTGCTTGCAGCTTGTTCTCGCCCACGTGAATTAACCCGTTTAAAAAGGTACCGGCGGTGATTATCAGATGCTCGGTCTCATAAACGTTGCCAAGATGGCTCTTAACGCCGCAAACGCGCGGGGCGCCGCCTTGCTCGCAGGTTAAAATTTCGCTCGCGATCTCCTGGCTTATGTCCAGCCCCTGCGTGTTTAGCAGCAAATTTCGCATATAGATGCGGTATTCATCCATATCGATCTGAGCGCGCGAGCCGCGCACCGCAGGGCCCTTGCTCTCGTTTAAAATTCTAAACTGCAACCCGCACGCATCCGCCGCAAGCCCCATCTGACCGCCCAGCGCGTCGATCTCCTTTACCAGATGTCCCTTAGCAAGGCCGCCGATTGCGGGGTTACAGCTCGCAGCGCCGATCTGTTCGGCCAAGATCGTAATTAGCAGCGTCTTTGCGCCCATTTTTGCGGCGGCCAAACTTGCCTCGATGCCCGCGTGCCCGCCGCCCACAACGATAACGTCGTATTTCATTTTTTGCCTTTAAATTTAAAGCCGCAATTTTAGCCAAAATAAAATTTCAAAACGATAAATCGCGCGCAGATGCCGCAGATAGCGGCTCGCTATGTATTTTCATACGCGTAAAATTTTACCGCGCCGCAACTTTGAAGCGATTTTAATTTGCGCCGCCGTAAGCGCACAGACGAGCCGTCCGTAAAAGCTTCGGTACAAAATCGGCGAGCAAGGGCGTAAAATTCCGCGCAAAATTTCTGCGCCAAAATTTCACGCGCGAACTTTGCTTTAAATTTCGCATTGTATAATTACGCATTTTTTCAAAAAGGCTAAGTATTGATAGACAAATTTTATATTTCCGAGCTGAAAGATCGCGTGATAGGCGGCTGCGAGATTGCGAAGGAGGAGGCGCTAAATCTGGCGCGATGCGAGGATTTGGGCGCGCTTTTTGCGGCGGCGGATGAGATCAGGCGCGAGTTCTGCGGCGATAAATTTAATCTTTGCACGATCATAAACGTAAAATCGGGGCGCTGTAGCGAGGACTGCAAATACTGCGCGCAGTCGGCGCATTTTAACACGGGCTGCGAGACTTACGGAATTTTGGGCGAGCAGCAGGTGCTAAGCGCCGCGCTTGCAAACGAAACCGAGCAGACGCACCGCTTCTCGCTCGTCGCCAGCGGGCGCGGAATTTCTCAAAAAAGCTCCGATCTGAGAGCATACTGCGCGATCTATGAACGGCTGCGGAGCGAAACGCGGCTGCATCTGTGCGCCTCGCTGGGAATCGCTTCAAAGCCCGCGCTGGCGCTGCTTAAAGCTAGCGGCGTGCAGACCTATCATCACAATCTCGAGACTTCGCGCAAATTTTATCCGCAGATATGCACGACGCACAGCTACGACGATCGCATCCAAACGATACAAAACTGCCGCGCCGTGGGGCTTGACGTATGTAGCGGCGGGATTTTCGGGCTGGGCGAAAATATGGAGGATCGCATCGATATGGTGCTGCAGCTGCGAGAGCTGGGCGTTAGCTCCGTGCCGATCAATATCCTGACCCCGATCAAGGGCACTCCGCTGCAAAATGCCGCGCCGCTGGCGCACGATGAAATTTTAAAATCGATCGCGATCTACCGCTTCATCTTGCCGCGCGCGTATCTGCGCTTCGCAGGCGGCAGGCGAAATTTGGGCGAGCACGTGCGCACGGCGCTTGGATGCGGCATCAACTCGGCGCTTACGGGCAATTTCCTGACCACCACCGGCGATAGCATCGCAAGCGATAAGGCGCTTGTAGCGCAGTGTGGGTTCGACCTCGCAAAGGGCGCGGATTAGCGGCTGCGGGGAATTAAAGATAAAATTTGAAAGGCAACTGTGAAGTTAAAATTTTTCCTTGCCCTTATTTTGGTCGTCTTGCTTGGAGGTTGCTCGCTGCTCCCGCAGGGCGACGAGGAAGCTTTGTTTGCAACAGGCGCGAACAGATGCGACATCGCAAGCTCGCTAAATAAGAAGCAACCAAACCGCTGCGCGAAGCGGCAAAAAATCGACGCCGAAGTCGCGCAGACGGCGCAAGAGCAAGCGGCATCGCAAGACGCGTTTAATTCATTCAGAGCGAATAGCGCGCAAGCTCAGCAAAGAGCGCAGCAGCAGTATATCGCCACGCAGCAAAGCCTAATGCAACAGCAATCGCAGCAGCAACTGGAGCAGATGCAGCAGCGACAAAATATGAGAAATTTACAAAACGAGCAGAACTGGAACAGGCTGCGTAATCTTGAAAATATAAGCAGCGGCCGGATTTAGCCGTGAATTTTACAATTTGATCTAAATTTTAATTCGCGCGACTTTCATTCTAGATCAATTAGCCTCGGTAAAAATATGATGAAATTTCAGCCAAAATACTACAAAATCAAATGAGGTCTTAAATTTCAAGGGCAGACAGCTGAATGATAGAAAATTTTAATTGATTTTAAGTGATGAAATGGTGACCCACAGGAGATTTGAACTCCTGTTACCGGCGTGAGAGGCCAGCGTCCTAACCACTAGACGAGTGGGCCGCGAGATTAAAAACGAGATGATAGCGAAGTGTATATAAATTTTGGATTAAATTATATAATTTCAACAAAAATAATGCAAAATAAAATTTTCGCCGAAAACTTAAAGCTTTTTGGCATAGCCGTAAATCTTGGTGCTCTAGAGAGTCCGATATGCCGCCCATTCTAGATGCCACATAAATAAGTTCCGTCGTTGCAGCCATAAGCCAAATCGATATCATAAAAGCTTGCTGCGCCTTGCTATCAGCATCAAAAACGCCAATAATTTTATCGCGCTGATTTAAAGCAGGTGATAAAAAGCCATTTAGCATGCCTTGTTATTTGGCTTCTAGGCTTTTTAGATACTCATATACTCTTTTATCCTCATTTTTCCTTGCCCAATCCGATGGAGTTACGCTTTGGTTATGAGAACATCTAGCTTTTGGATCGGCGCCTCTTTCTACTAGATATTTTACGATTTCTAGACTATGAGAACTTGCCGCATAATTTACCATGGAGCATCCGTCGCTATCTTTTGCATTAAAATTTCCGCCGTATTTTTCCAAAAGCTTTACAAGCCTAAAACTCTTCTCATCGTCGTGTTGGCTTCCGAATACACTCATCATCATCGCGCTATCAGTCAGTCTTTTTGCGCACTCTAGCATCGCGCGAAGCGAATTTTCGTTACCTAACATTACCGCCATTTCGATGGGAGTGGTATTTTCATGACCTTTAAAATTCGGATCGCCGCCCATTTCGCAGTATTTTTTAGCATCTTCGGCGTTGTCTGAATATGCCGTTTTGTGAAGCAGCGTTTGTATCTCATCTATACTCAAACTCTCTTCAGTCTTAGGCGTAACGAAAAAGTTTTCGTCGTAAATCTCCTTTAAAGAATTTGTACCGTAGTATTTACCTGGCTCGTCTTTAAAAATCAAATTTATACCATTTAAATCCGTAAGTTCTATAGAGTCGTTTGTTTTTAAATTTATTATCTTGTTAAAGTTAAAAACTAAATCATCCTTTTTAACTCCGCTATCAAAGATGAAAAAGTGACTAAACTCGTAAGGAAATTCGTTTTTGTATTCGGGGTTTGACGCCGGATTTATTCTAGAATCGCCGATTTCTATCTTATCGTGCCCCCATCTTTTGCCGAATATAAATATATTTGTACCCCAGCTTTTTGAAATTTTATCATCGTTCTCGCCCATTACGAAGATATCGTTTCCCCATGGGTCTTCCACATCGCTTCTGCCGCCCGTCAAAATATAGACGTTGTTATTTCCGGGGCAAACTATAGAGTGCCTCGTATCGCTTTCGGCTATAATGATTTCGTCTGAGTTTTGGTTGCAGCGAGAATTTATGTCCCAATATATGGTTTTGCTAAAATTTAAACCCACGTCTTCCAATACGGTGGTATCAAATCCTTGCGTCACTAAAATCTTTTTAGGAAAATATCCTTTCGCTTGCCCATCTTTGATAAATTTTTCCAAGCTTTGAAAGTCGGTTATATTGCCTCCAAAACAGCCGCCGACTACCAAAAACAATATAACGATAAATCTCATATTTGCTCCTCTTTTCGAGATAAAATTTTAAAAATTATACAAAATTTGTAAGCAAAATTTACTAAAAACAGCTCAATTTTAAAAATCAAAAATAAGCTTTTTTAATGCTTATAGTAATGGCACTTGAATAGTTATAAATTTTAAGCTACTCCGCTGCTTTTAAATTTAAAAAGTTAAATCAATTTTAAACAAAATTTGCGTAAAATCCCATTTCCAAATGTATTGCGCGAGCGGCGGCGTCAAATTAGAATTTGCAGCGATGATATCAAATTAAAATTTGCAGCGACTGCGCTAAATTAAAGTGTTTGTAACAATGCCAAGTATGAAGCATTTGCAGCGGTGGCGCTAAATTAAAGTATTCGTAGCGGTTAAATTTAAAGCTCGCGGCGATAATCAAAGCAGCGCCCGCCGCTCATCTGCGCGGCACAAGCAGTGAGCCGCATATTAAAATTTAAGGGGATAAAATGAATAAAGCTTTTCAAAGAGCGAAGCTGCAAGGCACGCTCGGCGCGCTCTGCCTACTGGTCGCAAGCGTGGCGTATTCTATAAAAGGCGAGATCGCGTACTTGGATTCTCAAATCTTAGTGTGGATTTTTGCTTTCACATTCCTTTACCACGCGCTTAAAAACATCCAAAATATCACGGGCCCGCAGGTTTTTATAATCTTCAAATACGCTTACAGCATTGCGCTTGCGGCGCTACTATATTTTTCAGCCATTTATATACTTAGAAGATGTGATTGCAGTAGGCTGCAAATATACGTGCCGTATTTGATTTTTGCGGTTACGCTCTCTTGGATAATTATAAATTTTAAGTTATACGCCGCTACCGGATGCAAGCTTTTTGCCGTATATGCCGCACTACTAATCGCAGATATCGGCGCAGACGTCATCTACAGCATGATGTTCAAAATACCGGCTCCCGCCGCTATAACGATGGGCGTCATAAATTGTATGGAACTGTTAAATTTAATCTTAAATCCATTAGCGTCCGTAGTGCTGCTTCTTGCGTGGTTTAATATGAAAAACTCCGCCGAAGCAAAGGATCTATGGAGCCGGGCGCAGAGATAAAATTTCGCTCGCGTTTATGCTCACGCGTAGTTTAAAATTTAGACCGCGCGACGGCGCTTGTAGAGATAAAATTTCACGCTCGCATGCGCTGTTTCGTCAAAGACACGATCTCTAAAACCCGCCTGCTTGATTATCTACGAAGCGCTAGCCGTGCGCCGCATCGACGCGGCTCTCGACAAAATTAATAAATTTCGCGTCATACGATTACAAGGCCTCTTCGCCGCACTCGTAGCCGAAAATTTTAATCCCCGTATCGCTCTGCTCGTAGCGCAGTGCGGGGATCTTTTGCAGTAGATTTTTTAGCTTTTCCAGATCGTTTTTCCGCCCGCCGTCGAAGGCTCGCGGCACCCATATCCACGCGATCTCGTCGTATGCAAACGAGCCTATCGAAAAACTAGCTCGCTTTGAGCCCGCATCCCATTTGGAGGAGTTTTTGATCGCGTAGAAGTTCGGATAGAGGATTTTTTTGATGATGAAGCATTTGCAAAATTTAAAATCCGCGAAAAACTCCGCCCACGTCGCATCCTCGGTAAAATAGCCCTTCGCGCGCAGGCGTTTTTTCTCTTTGCGCAGCCTGATCGGCTCATAAAATCGCTGCCAAGCCCTCGCACAAGCATCCATAAACGCGAGCATGCGGGCGAAGTAAATTTTAAAAAGCGCTTTGAAAAGTTCCATCTACTTCTCGATCTGCGATTTTAGCGACTTGTCGATTGCGATCTCGTTTGAGTTTATGTCGATCGTTTGAAGCGCCTTGTCCTGGAATATAAATCCGACCTCCTTCGCGCCAAAGCTCTTGGCGATCGCCTCCAGCGTGTCGGTCGCGGATTTATGGATCTTGCCGCCCAGATCGTTGATGATTTTTAGCGAGAGCTGTTTGACTTCGTCCTTGGCGTCGTCGATGAGGCGGTTTTTATCACTCTCGTCAAAGCTCGCGCCGAACAGCCCGTTTAGCGAATCGGGCAGCAAAAACGGCAGCAGCTTGGCGTTTTTCTCGTCGTAAATTTTCATATCTTTGATCGAGTATTTATATTTGCACGGCGGCATCTTGATCTCGTAGCGATCCTCTCCCTGCGGCAGTATCGCAAAGTCGGGACTTAGCAGGTCGTAAACGAACTCGATCTCAAACTCGAAGATGATGGCGATCTGCTTTTTCGTCATCAGCGGCGATACGAGCGAGCCCAGCAGCCCGCTGCCTACGTTTTGCTTGCGCGTGACGATCTCTTTGGAGTAAATTTTAAAAACGCTCAGCTCGCCGATGCTTTTAAGCCGCGTGATGTCGGTGGCGATCTGCGGCTTGCTCGCCTGCTCGCCGCTTTTGCGCATCTTAAAAAACATAAAAACCAAGATGCAAAATATCACTAAATTTAGAAGAAAAGCAAAATTTTCCAAATTTCATCCTTTAAAATTTTATCGGTATTTTAGCAAAATACAGCGCCGATTTGTAGTGTAATTGAAATTTTACGATTTTTGCGGCAAGAAATTTTAAAATCGCAAAAGAAATTTTAAAGAAGCGAGCCGCGATTATAAAATTTAACGCGGACGCAGTCCGCACCACCGCTAGCGTCGTCGGGGGATGGGTGGGGTTTTGGAGCGGGAAGGGGAGCGACCTCGCAAAACGAGCGTAGTGATGCAAAGCTTAAGCCTGGCGGCGTTTCTTGCGAGCGCAGCGAAGCAGAGTAAGTAGTGCCCCTTCCCCCTTAAGAGAAAACGCCGCCACGACCTAAATTCTAGAGGCAGAATTCTACGTAGTAAAATTTTGGAATTTTTAAATTTTAAAAATTTACCGCTACGGAATTCCATGTAGC
>NZ_CALLWC010000069.1 GCF_938015785.1 uncultured Campylobacter sp.
TTTGATGAAAATAAATATGAATAAGTGCTTGAAATTAATAGTAGCCCTATTTTGTGTCAATATAATGGCTGCGAGCTTAAAAGCGAATAACATAGTAAGCTATTCAAATTCTAAGCTTTCAAGCATAAATGCTAACTACTCTAGATCAAAATCAAGCACTATAAAATTTAAAAATTCCCAACAAGGAAATAAAATGAAATTTTTAAGGCAATACAAAAACATTATCCTATTACCATTTTTGCTAATTATTTCATTTTTTGTTTTTCGTATGATTTATACGGAAGCAATTAGTGAGTGCGCTCCAATGCGGCTTTTTTCAAAAAATTCTCTAAGCAATAGTGATTATGTTGAATTAAAAGCAAAATGTATAAAAAAAGCTCTGGAAAATAACGATAACCACCTTATTATGCAGTATTTTAAAAGAGAAACGAGCGAGTGTCTTGAGATTATTGATGAATCGTCAAAAATTCCGCATAATTTGATTAGAGTTAATAGCTTTGAAGAATGGAAAAAATTAAGACTTACGGATACTGACAATATAATTTGTCCTATTGGTAATCCTAAAAAGAGCAATATTGGCAATGAAAGCAAATAAATTTATAAATTCTTCAAATTTACGAAGTTGGGGCTACTCATCAAGCAAAACATTAGCCGCAATTTGAAGTGTAAATTTCAAAATTTACTATTTTATGCCGCGCGTTTTTACAGCTGCATATCCGATAAATTTAGAAGGGCGCCGCAAAAGGTGCCGTCAAAAAAGCGAAATTTAACGTGAAATTTTATATAATCCTACGATTTAATGCGAGGAGATAGGATGAATAAAAAGGCGTATTTCGGGAGTTTCGGCGGGCAATTCGTGCCCGAAACGGCGATGTTCGCGCTCGAGGAGTTGGAGGATGCGTACAGCACCATAGCGCAGACGAAGGAATTTAAAGACGAGCTGGGTTACTTGCTGCGCGAATATGCGGGGCGTCCGACGCCGCTATATCACGCCGCGCGCCTTAGCGAGCACTACGGGCATGAAATTTATCTAAAGCGCGAGGATCTTAACCACACGGGCGCTCATAAAATCAACAATGCCCTTGCGCAGGCGCTGTTAGCTAAGAAGATGGGCAAAAAAAAGGTCATCGCAGAAACCGGCGCAGGCCAGCACGGCGTGGCGACGGCGACGGCAGCGGCGCTATTCGGGCTTGAGTGCGACGTATATATGGGCGAGACCGACGCTGCGCGCCAGCAGCTCAACGCCTTTAGGATGCAGCTTTTGGGTGCAAATTTGATCAAAATCGGCACCGGTTTAAAAACGCTCAAAGAGGCGACCACCGCGGCGATTCAGGCGTGGGTGAACGAGATTGAGAGCGTATTTTACGTCATCGGCTCGGCGGTCGGGCCGCATCCGTATCCTAAGATGGTTAGGGATTTTCAAAGCGTAATCGGCGCCGAGACCAGATCGCAGCTTGCAAGCAAGGGAATAAAGGCTGATTACGTCCTAGCCTGCGTGGGCGGCGGAAGCAATGCGATAGGAATTTTTAGCACGTTCGTGGATGATCCCGCCGTACAACTCATCGGCGTCGAAGCGGGCGGCTTGGGCGCGCATACCCCTTATCACGCAGCGACCATTACTAACGGGCGCGCAGGCATCATCCACGGTATGAAAACGATCGTACTGCAGGATAAATTCGGCATGATCGAGCCCGTACACAGCATCTCGGCGGGGCTTGATTATCCCGGCGTAGGCCCAGAGCACGCGCATCTGCATGAGACGGGTCGCGTGCGATACGAAGCGGTAACCGACGATGAGTGCATCACGGCACTTAAACTGCTCTGCAGGCTCGAAGGTATCATCCCCGCGATCGAAAGCGCGCACGCGTTAGCGTATTTAGAAAAGCTCTGTCCGCAGTTAAAAGGCAGAAAAACGATCGTCGTAAACGTAAGCGGCAGGGGCGATAAGGATATGGATACCGTGATGAATTATAAAAAAGGAACGATTTATGGATAAGATCAAGGCGGCCTTTGCGGGCAAAAAGGCGAACATCGGCTATATCGTGGCGGGATATCCGAGCCCCGCGCACACGAAGGAGTTTTTGTCAAATTTAGACGAAAGCGCGATCGATCTGCTTGAGATCGG
The DNA here is from genome assembly GCF_938015785.1 of uncultured Campylobacter sp. GTDB lineage: Bacteria > Campylobacterota > Campylobacteria > Campylobacterales > Campylobacteraceae > Campylobacter_B. The sequence goes on from NZ_CALLWC010000069.1 coordinate 2,126, forward strand.
CATCCCGTATTCCGATCCACTCGCGGACGGCCCGGAAATTTTTAAAGCGAGCTTTTCCGCGGCGCAAAACGGTGTAAACGCGGAGAAGGTATTTGAAATTTTAAAAGAGGTGCAAACGCGCAAGCCGCTCGTGTTTTTGGTCTATTACAACGTGATCTTTGCCTACGGCGCGCGCGAGTTTGTAGCGCAGGCGGCGCGCTACGGCATCAGCGGACTAATAATCCCCGATCTGCCGTATGAGGAAAATGAGGAAATTTTCGCGCTTTGCGAAGAGTTCGGTATCGCGCTCATCCCGCTTATTAGCGTTACGAGCGAGCACCGTGCCGCGCGAGTTTTGAGCCGCGCACGAGGCTTCATCTACGGCGTGGGAGCTATCGGCGTGACCGGAAGTAAGCAAACTCCGATCTCGCGCCTTAAAAATATGGTCGCAGATCTTAAAAAAATGAGCGATCTTCCCGTGGCGATCGGCTTTGGTATCCGCAACTCTAGCGACGTTCGCGCCACGAAAGAATACGCAGACGGCGCTATCATCGGCACTGCGATCGTAAATTTATGCGCAAACTACAGCGGGCACGAGCTGCAAGACAAGATCGCCGAACTTTTTAATTAACGAAAAGAGCATGAAAAAGATATTTTTAATTTTAATCGCAAATTTTTGCCTCGGCGCCAATCTGATGCAATATGATCTTTTCAACCACGACGATAGCGTGGATATCGTCTTGGCGTTTGACTCCGCATACAAGCCCGACATCGTTCGCAGCGTCGATGGACAGTCGATGAGCCTTATTTTAAAGGGGCTCGGCGGCGATGAGAAATTTAACGAAATGCGTACCAACCAAAAGGTGCTTAAAAGCTTTACGATCGCGCCCAAGGGCAAGGATATCGAGATCAACTTCCCTACCGGCGCTGATCTATCAGTCGATGCTCTTACTCAAGACGGTAATCTCAAGCTCATTTTGCGCGTAAAAAATCCTGCTTTCGATCAGAGCAAGATGAGTGTAAAGAGCGAGGCGAGTGAGACGGCGCAAAGCGGTAGCAGCGGGGTTTCCATGATGCCGATAATCGTAGCGTTACTGCTTGCGGCTGCGGCTTTCGTAGGCGTGCGAAAATTTTTATCGCACAAGCCGCAAAAAAGTATCGACGAGACATGGCGAGTTTTTGAAGATGACGCTAGTATGGATGGCACTGACTTGGACGGGACGGGCATCGATAAAATTTTAAACGAATCCTCTTTTAAAAATCAGAGCGGATCAAAGAACCCAAATTATTCTGACGCGCAGGAGTTTGCGAAAAAAGATGAGGACTCCGCTTTAAATTTAAAAAATTCTAACGACTCAAAAAACGTAGATGGTGCAGATTTTTTAAGAGGCGAGAACGTGAGCGAAGAGAGCATGCGCGATAAATTTTACGATGAGGTTGCGCGTACCGAGCGTTCGGAAGCTATGGGGGCGGACGAAAACTATGAGAGCGCCGAGAATATAAGAGCAGCGGATAAAATTTCGCCGCTTAAAGTAGGCCCTGTCGAGAGCGGCACGATGGAATTTTGCGAGGGAGCAAAAGAAAGATCGGATACAAAAGAGCCCAAGGTTTCGGCATTTAGAAGGATTTTAGAAAATGAGCTGCTTAGCTCGGATACCGCAAGACCTAGCGACGTGCGAGTAGAGCTGGTGCGCGAAATCGACGAAAATAATGCTGCCGTAGTGCTAAGCTTCGCGGGCAAAAAACATCTAGTGGTACTAAAAAGCTCCAACGCTATCGATTAATGAGGCGTGGAATTTCGCAACTTGCGAGCTTTGCAACCCATAAAATTTTGCAATTTGTTAAATTTTAAAAATTACGGAATTTTATAGCGCTAGAAATTTATGCCACATTTAAGCCTCATTGCCAAAAGGTCGCGATGAGGCTTAAATTTAAAAAGAAAGAGGGCAAAGGCTCGGGTAAGCTTTAAAATTTAACCCGCGCCTTGCCCGTATAAGCTTAATCTAAAATCTTACTTCCAAATCGACGTAGAAATTTCGTCCCGCGCCGACTGCTAAAGTATCTCGCGTGCGGTTTGCGTTGATGTAGTGGCGATCGAAAATATTATTTACGCCAAAGCTCACGTCCGCGCCGTCAAGGGCCGGAATAATGCCGTTTTTGATCTTGTAGCTTCCTCTGAAATTTGCGATCGTGAAAGCTTTATCGACGTAAAAATATTCCGTTCTGCGAGCGAAATAGGAAGCGGGTTTAGAATGAGGCTTAAAATAGTGGCTTACCTCAAAGCCTAAATTTAAATCGTGCAGAGGCGAGTAAAAGGCGTGCGCGCTTAGTTTTTTGGCGTGGTTATTGATGTTTTCGTGCGTCTTTTTATTGTAAATTCTAAGTCGCTCGAAGCTCGCGCCGAAATCAAAGTCCTGCGTTTGGTAGTTTGAGCTTAGCTCAAAACCATGCCTTTTGGCTTGATCGATATTTTGATACTGCCCGTATTGTTGCGAAAAGCCGCCCGGAGGCACGCCCAGATGCGGAAGCGCCTTTATGCCGATCATATCTTCGATCTTGCCGTTAAAATAGATAAATTTCATATCGAAGTGATCGTCCGTAAAAATTTCATCCTGTTTAAAGCTAAATCCGACCTCGTACTCTTTTACGGTCTCGGGCTTTAGATCGGGATTTGGGATGTAATAATAATGTATGTTCATCGGCCCTGATTGCGATGTCTCGTGCGGAGTAGGCGCGCGGAAACTCTCGCTGTATCCCGCTAAAAGCGTAAATTTATCAAAGAGCGTATAGGCAATCGCCGCGCGCGGAGAAAATCTGGAATCTTTAAATTTAGCCGATCTGCCTTTGATGTCGCGATCGAATCTATCGTATCTACCGCCTAAGGTAAGCTCTAAATCATCGTGCAAGCGGATCAAATCCTGCGCGAAAAGCCCGTAGCTATTGTATTCGTTCGGAAATGAGGCAAAATCCGATAGCACGCCGTTTCGGATAAAGATCGCATCTTCCTGCCTATTTTCGTAATCGCCGCCGAAAGCAAAGCTGTGATTTAAAAAGCCAGTGTCGAATTCCGAGATATTTTTGATCTCTAGCCCCTTACGATCGTCTTTGTTCGTGTAACTGCCGGTATCTACGCCGTCAATGTAGCTGCGTTTATACTCGGCTCTGCTTTTATAGGCCTTGAAAGACATATCCACTAGCGGGCTTTGCGGCGTAAAATTCCAATCAAAAACATAATCTCTTTGGCTTAAATTTCCATGCACAAAGAGATCTTCCTCGTTTTTCCATAGCGTTTGCCAGACGGTGTGTAAATTTTCGTCGTAATCAAAAGCGCTGAAGCTTATGCGGTGGTCGTCCAGACTTGTGCCGATTTTGAAAAATCCCGTATCGATATGCTCGTTATTAAAGGTCTTGTCGTAGCCTTCGCCGTAGTGCGTACCGCCGTCTGCGAGCTTGATATTGCCGTAGCTTGCGCGCTTGCCGTAGAGTAAAACGTCGATCGGAATCTCCTCGCCCTTGCCGTAAACCGCGCCGCGCGTGCTATGCATATTGTTTGATTCAAGCCTCTGTCCTAGCATCAAGCCTACGTTTTTGCCCTCGCTTAGATAATCGCTCGCGCTTTTGGTTTGCATATTTACGATACCGCCGATCGCGCCCGAGCCGTGAAGTACGGACGAGGCGCCCTTTATGACCTCGACGCGCTTTAAGATGTCGCTATCGGTGCGGAAGGATGAGATCATATTGGAGTACATCCCCGCGCTTCTGCGCACGCCGTCTTGTTTGATGATGACGCGCTCGTCGCTTTGATATCCGAATCCGCGGATTTGAAACTGCCTACCGATCTGCCGCCCCATATCCATACTGCCGTCAACGCCCGGTATCTGCATGATCGAATCGATCACGTTGGTTTTGGCTTTCATATCCTTGGGGGTTAAAATTCCGGCCGAGCCCGCGTATTTTAGGTTATCGACCGCGCTCACCGTCGCTTGCACGACGATTTGACCCAGATCCTGCGACTTCGTGGCGTTGTTTTCGGCCGCATTCGCTCCGCCTATCGCGCCTATCGCAAGCGGCACCAATAAAATTCGCTTTTTCATGCCCCGACCTTTAAAATAAGATTGAAATACATTATTATATATCTGCACACTTAAATAAGGTTGAAATTTAATTTCAAAAATATTTGAAATTTGTTTTTATTGGCAGTAAGTATGCGCTCCATCTGAGCTACTTCTGCGTTTTGGCTGCGTCTTGTCCGCACCCTGTCCGCGCCGCTCCTGCACTGTTTCCGCACCTTGCCTGTGCCGTATTTAGGCAGATAAATTCGGCGTTTTTATCTCAACAAAGAGTCTAAATTTAAACGCCTGCGATTTACTTGCGTCTAAATTTAGCAATCGCCCGAGCGATTTAAATTTTTCGCTTTTCATAAATTTAGATCGGAATTTATTTACTTTTTATTTTACAAAGGATAAAATCGCGCCTAAGAGATCGGTCGATCTAGATTATTTCAGGACTTTTTCATGAATAACGTTAAATGGTACATCATCGCAGGCGCCGTGCTAGGCGTGCTGGGTGCGACGCTGGTGCATTTTGGGAATCCGGGCAATATGGGCGTTTGCGTCGCTTGCTTTTTGCGCGACACCACCGGCGCGTTGGGCTTTCACCGAGCTAGCGTGGTGCAATACATCCGCCCAGAGATCATAGGGCTCGTGTTCGGCGGCTTTTTGGCAAGCGTGCTTTGGACGCGCGAGTTCGCGCCGGTTACTGGCAGCTCGCCGTTTGCGAAATTTTTCCTAGGGATTTTCGCGATGATCGGCTGCCTTGTATTTTTGGGATGTCCGTGGCGCGCGTTTTTGCGCCTAGGCGGCGGCGATTTGACCGCGCTAGCCGGATTGGCGGGTCTAATCTGCGGCGTACTCATTGGGTTTTTGCTTAAAAAGCGCGGCTATGAGGCGAGCAAAGAGGCAAGACTTAGCGGCGCGATCGGAATTTTGCCCGTGCTACTAGGCGCTGCGCTGCTTGCGGCCTTGATTTTCGGTCTCAAAACGGGCGAGGGCGGCGCGCTTTTTATCTCCGCTAAAGGTCCCGGCGCGCAACACGCTGCGGTAGGCATCTCGCTGGCTGCGGGCATTATCGTGGGCGCGGTGATGCACAGAAGCAAATTTTGCAGCGTCGGCGCGTTCGGTAGAATTTTCCGCGGCGATTTCTCGATGTTTTGGGGCGTGCTAAGCGTCATCGTGTTTGCAAGCATCGCAAATATCGCGTTTGGACAATACAAACTGGGCTTTGAGGGTCAGCCTATCGCTCATAACGATTTCGTTTGGAATTTCTTGGGTATGGTGCTCGCAGGACTTTGCTTCAGCCTCAGCGAGGGCTGCCCGGGCAAGCATCTGGTGCAGGCCGGCACGGGAAATTTAAGCTCGGGCATATTCGTCATCGGCATGGCGGCGGGCGCTGCGATCGCGCATAATTTCTTGCTCGCAAGCTCGGCTAAAGGCATCACCGAGTTCGCTCCTTACGCGGTCGCGATCGGTTTTGTTTTCGCGCTTTACGTGGGGATTTTTCAAAGGCGCGTCGGCTAGCGCAGACATTCAGCTACAGAATTTGGCTCGATTCGCTGTCATACGCTTGGTGTAACGGCAAACCCATGCTTTAATTGCAAAATTATATACGGTGAAATTTAAAATCGCCGTATAAAATTTTGTGCCGCTATAACTTTAAAAAGTAATTTTTGTGCCTGCGTTAGTAAATTTTAAAGTTATTCTTGCTAGACTACGCATTAAATTTTGCTAAATTTAAGGTTGTTTTTTTGGAATTTACTACAATTTTTTCGGTTTTGTTTTTTGCTATTTCGCTGATTTTTGCAGCATTTTTGTCGAATAAAACTTTTAAAATTGCTGTGGGCATAATTGCACTAATTTATATTTTTGCACTTTGCTTCGATTTGTTGCTATTTTTCGTTTTTGGAAAGCATTTCGGACTATTTGTGATAACATTTTTTCGTACCTCTATAGAAAGCGCTCCGATTGCAAGTTTTGCGCGTGAAATTGCGATTTTGGTGATGATTTGCGTAGCGATCATATTACTTAGTACAATTATTACCGTACGCATTTTGCATTTTCGTCATAACTCAAAGCTTAGTATTTTATTTATGCCATGTATTTTAACAGCCTTTTTTTTAAATCCTCTTTACGATGCAGCTAGAGAATATTATCTACAACTGAATCCGCCCGTAGAAGCGATTAAGAAGCAGGTTTATCCGTATCTAACCATTCCACATCCCAAGGCTCCGATAAAGCGTAAAAATATTGTCTATATTTTTTTAGAGAGTTTTGATCGCGCCTATACTGACGAAAGAAATTTTGCCAAACTTACACCACATCTAAATGCACTCAAAAATCGTATAGATTTTTCTGAAATACACCAAGTAGTATATACTGGTTTTACTATTAAAGGGCTGTTTGGTTCATACTGCGCTACAAATTATACGTTTGCATCTGCCAAAGATATGGCTTCTGAAAATTTCACTAAAAATATTGTCTACGCTAGCGAAATTTTACACTCTTTGGGATACCATACCTATTTTATGAAGGGCGCTGACTTAAATTTTCAGGGTACTAGAGGCTTTTTGTGTCAAAGAGGTTATGACGAAATTAAGGGGAGAAGCGAAATTTTAGCCGTGGGATCCATCGGTTCATACTAACGAATGGGGTGTGGATGACGATGATATGCTTCGTGTGGCATGGGATGATTTTGAGCGTCTAAACAAAGTAGGTAGGCCGTTTTTGTTCTCACTTCTCACAATTGGTACGCACGCTCCAAGTGGATTTATCCCGCGCTCATGTGAAGGGCTAGAATATAATGAAAATGCCGTGCCAATGCTACGCGCAGTGCATTGCAGTGACCTATTAGTGAGTAAATTTATTGAGCAAATCCGCTCAAGTCCATATGCAGCGAACACAATCATTGTACTGCAAAATGATCATCCGCTATTTTATAAAAATGCTATAGATGGTGGCTTTGGCGATGGACTTAAAGACGAGCGGGACTTATTTGTGATACTGGATGATGATTTGGATGGAGAGTTCGAGATCAAAAAGCGTGGTACCTCGTTCGATACTTTTACAACTGTGCTTGGGTATTTAGGAATCTTGGATGAGATGAATTTCGGCAGAAACCTGCTCTCGCGCGAGAGCTTACCATTTGATGCCGATGATGAATTCTTTGTAAACGCAAGTAGAATTTTGTCTAAGCTTTCTTATGACGAATCGGTACGAGCACAGCAAGAGTCTAGCAAATAGACTCATTTTTGTCACCTCAAGTAGTATAAACGGATATAAAACTCCCTCGTTTTAATCCTTGCCGATTGCGATTTACATTTGAGGCATTTATTTACAACAATCATGGAATTTTGTAAATATAAGAGTTCTATATTATGTATCTAGCTAGCCGTGATATCGTAAAATTATGTTTATATTGCACCGCAAATTCGCTTTTACTAAGTGTAGCATACAGATTTAACACTTATTGCGTTTAACTGACAAGATGGATCTTGGCACTATAACCCGACCAAAATTAGCCATATATACTTTTTGGCAGCTGCCGCATACTTTTAGCGCCACGCCGCCGCGATATAGCTCCTTTAGTTTGGCGACCAGATCGATGTCGTAATCCCCGGGTTTTTCGGTGCTATCTCTTACGAGATCGACCGCGTCATTCATAAGGAAAATTCTTACCTCCTCGCCTTTTTTATGCAGGTTGTCCGCTAACCTCAATGCGTTGTAGGTATTGTCCGAGCCGTTGTACGGCTGATTTGCCAGGATCAGTAGGATTTTCATTTTGCGCTCCTCTGTTTAAAATTTTGTTGAAAGAATTCTATATCAAAGCGAGTTTGCATTACCTTAAATTTAAGCTCACGGATCGGAATGCCTAAATTTGGTCTTTATAAATTTAATTTTTCTCGCGACGAGCTTCATTTATAGCTTCGATTAGGCTTTGCAGCAGCTCGTCCCCGGCTTTCGTTTTATCGCGCGCGCCACGATTTTTGCCGTTTGAGGCGCCCGCTTCGGCGCCCTTTGCGCAGTCTTGCACGAAATACCACCAAAAATACCCGCCCACGTAGTTTTGCACGTAGCGCGGCATCGTATAATACCGCCTCATCATCGCCTGCTTGCTCGCCTGCGTAGCGTCCGACGCCGTGTTTCCGCACTCGCCGATACCGAGCTTCGAAGCGGGAAAGGCGCTTTGCAGATCGGTAAAGATTTCGCTCCAATCAGGCGCAAAGCCCTCGTTATCGTCCTCGTAGTAGCTTACGAAAAGATAATCCAGCTCCTCTTTCATATCCTGCGGCACGAATTTTCGCAGCCACTCGTGCATTTCTATTTTCTGTGCTCCGCTCGGCGTATAATACGCCGTAAGCGCCGTCTTGGCGCCTTTCTTGTGGATGAACTCGAATGCCGCGATCATCTTAGCGGCGATGAAATTCGCATCGTTCCCCAGCCAACCTTCGCCGTTTATTTCGTTGCCGATCTCCCAGATCGCGACGTAGGGCGCAAGTGCGGCGTAGGCGTCCGCAAATCTCTTTTCGTAGCTTTTCACGCTTTTGTACGAGCTCATCTCGTAGGAGTCCACGGGGCAGGCCATCACATATGAGACCTCGCTAAGCCGCCTAAAAAGAGGCTCATACTCGCGCGGGCTAATTTCTTTTGACATCACGACGCGCACTGTGGGCTTTACGGGTAGGGCTTGCAGGGCGCGCACGATACTTTGCAGCTTCGCGCCCGTCGCGTCTTGCGCGTCCTCGTACCAGCTGTCGTCGATCGTAACGCCCCAGATGAAATCATCTTTAAAATTTTGTTTTAAAATTTTGTTTTGATTTTCGCCGTAAAGCGCGCCGCAAAATAGCGCCCCGCAAAACAGCGCGAGAAATATGTGTTTGAAATAGACCATGGCTTGCTCCTTGATTTGAAATTTTAAAAATTAGCTCTTTGCTGGTCTTTTCACAACCGATCAAGCAATTAAAATTTATCTCTTGCCTCTAAGATCATAAGAATAATACGAATGAGAAAAGCCCTCTACGCTGAACATAGCAAAAGCATTAAGTGCAAGAGCCGCTAAACTGAGCAGTACCGTAGCAGGCAGCGAAAAACGCGCCAAAAATGCATTTGCAATAGCTGCAAGTACAAGCGCAATAAAGCAATATGAAAATATCGCGACGCCGCTAGTGTCGGTAAGCTCCTGATAAAATCTATAAAAAAATAGAAACGATGCGATGAATCCCAATGCAAGTAGTATTTGAGCGATGATGCCACCCGCTAAAAATATAAATAACAATACGCCTATAAATATTGCTGCAAAGGCAATGGCTACGTTGCGTAAAAGGCTGCGGCTTGCGGTAAGTTTAGAGATATTATAAATGCTAAAGATAAAAAGCACGAATGCCGCTGCGCTTAGTAGTACTCCTAATCCGCCGTAAATCCCTAATAGCAATAGCACTAGTTCGGCTATAGCTTTTAAGGCGCAGGCCGCGATAAAAGTGTATTTGATGAGTGCTACTTCTTTTTCTTGAGGGTTTGAGGGCTGCTGGTCTTGAGTGTGGAGATAGTCGTTTAAGTCCATGGTTGCTCCTTGAAATTTATGCAAAAGTATATCTAAAAAACGAATAGGTAAAGATAAATTTCAAAATTTAGCGGCTCGCCGGCGGATGTGTCGTATAAAGCAGGCGCCGCACAAAGGCAGGTAAATTTAATAGATAAATTTTAAAATTTAGATTGGAATTTCGGCGTTGACGCGGCGGGTAAAATTTTAAGCGGGCTGTAAATTTAAAAAAGATGTGAGATAAAATTTCGCGCAGATCTGCAAATTTAAAATTTACAAATCCGCGCAAACTGCTACAAGCGGGACTCGTAGCGACGTAGCGTGTAAAGACGTTTAAGCATCTTTTTGCGAGCTGAAATTTTTTGCTTTTTGCGGACTTCCGTCATCGGCTCAAAAAATCGTCTCGCGCGAACCTCGGTAACGACTAGGTTACGATCAGTCTGCTTCTTAAAGCGTCTGTAAGCTTCGTCAAATGATTCGTTCGGATATACCTTTACTCCAGGCACTTTCCTCACCGCCTTTCAAAAAAATGAGTCGTGAGTTTAGCGAAAAATTCCTTAAATTTGCTTTTGAAGCGCTTTTTTATATTTCCACACGCTCTTGTTGTTGCGAGTATCTATCATCGAAAGTTCTAAAAGTAGGCTTTCGCTTGCTTGCGCGGTAGAATTTTTGGCTGCAGAATTTAAGCTTTTTGATTTTTTAGATTCCGTCTTACCGTCGTTTGCCACAGCAGGGCTTTGCGGTAAAATTTTACCTACCAAGATGTAATCCGGCGCGTAGATCGAGCCGCTTTCTACGGCGTGATAGCCACGGCTTACGCCATCGTTGCTAAATACGAGTTCATCTTTACTTGGAGCGTCGGTGACGACTGCTTTGCCTGAATGCAGCAGCGAAATTCTAATTTTTTTGCTCAAAAATTCCGCATCCACGCCGTGCGCGTTCGTCCCGTCCAGCGGTTCGATGCCGACGACGCTGAATCTACCGCCTCTCTTGCCGACGATACGCTTTGAGAGTAGATCAGCTATGCTTTCGCCTGCAATGCGCTCCAGATACGCGTTTGGATACCCAGCATGATCTATGCCTCCGGCAAGTGCCGAATTATCCGTGCTTTTAGAGCCTTTAAGCGCAGCGCAGCCCGCAAAAAAGAAGCCCAGCAAAATCGTCAAAAATATTATTTTAAAATTTCTCATACTTTTTTCCAAATTTTATAAAATAACGTCCGCGATTATAGCGAGATTTAGTTAAATTTCGTTTTTTCTAGATAGAAATTGTAATGAATATTCCGCCCGCGCCTTTAGCTGACATTAAAAATTGCACGATATACTTCCTCTCAATCTATCAAAATTTCTCGGGGTGCTTATGAAAAAAATCATTAAAAGGGACGGAAGTTTTCAAGAATTTCAATCCTACAAAATAAAAGATGCTATCAAAAAAGCCTACAAAAGCGTCGGTACCGAGTTTGATGAAAAAGTCTTCGATAACGTAATGGGCGCGATCGTTTTCAAGGATAAATTAAGCGTAGAAGACATTCAGGATCTCATCGAGAAAAAGCTCTTCGAAGCGGGCGATTTCGACGTTTTGAAAAGCTTTATGATCTATCGCCATACGCACAAGATGCAGCGCGAGCACATTTTGGGGCTTGAAGAGGATACGACCTACATCAACTGCACTCAGACGGTCAATGAATATATCAGCAAGCAGGACTGGCGAATTTTGGCAAATTCCAATACCAGCTACTCAAACGCAGGCCTTATCAACAACACCGCCGGTAAGGTCATCGCAAACTACTGGTTAGATAAAATTTACTCTCGCGAGGAGGGCGCGGCTCACCGAAACGGCGACTATCACATCCACGATCTGGACTGCCTTACGGCGTATTGTGCGGGCTGGAGCTTGCGCGTGCTTCTAAACGAGGGTTTTAACGGCGTGCGCGGCAGGGTCGAGAGTAAGGCGCCGAAGCATTTCCGCGAAGCGCTGTATCAGATGGCCAATTTTCTTGGAATTTTACAAAGCGAATGGGCGGGCGCACAGGCGTTTAGCAGCTTTGATACATATCTGGCGCCATACGTTTTCCGCGATAAATTAAGTGACGATGAGGTTAAAAAGGCGATCACTAGCTTCGTGTTTAACCTAAACGTTCCGGCGCGCTGGGGTCAGAGCCCATTTACCAACGTCACCATCGATATGACCTGCCCGGATGATCTAAAAACGCAAATCCCTACGCATAACAATGAGCATCTATTTAAAAATTTACACGACGAGGAGCTTTTGGCAGAGGCTAAAAGGCGCGGCAAGGACTCGCTTGAGGCTTTGACTTACGGCGATTTCGAGCCCGAGATGAACCGCATCGTGATCGCGTTTTACGAGGTTTTAACGACGGGCGATAAGTGCGGTCAGCCGTTTACCTTCCCGATTCCTACGGTAAATTTAACGGAGGAGTTTGATTGGGATACGCCTGCGGCCGACGCGGTATTTGAAAACACTGCCAAAGTAGGCTCAAGCTATTTTCAAAATTTTATCGGCTCGCAATATATCACTAACGAAAATGGTGAGCGTGTACCCAATCCAAAGGCGTATAAGCCAGGTGCTGTGCGCTCGATGTGCTGCCGCTTGCAGCTTGATCTGCGCGAGCTTCTTAAGCGCGGCGGAGGGCTTTTCGGAAGCGCGGAGATGACGGGAAGCATCGGCGTCGTAACGATAAATTTAGCCCGACTAGGCTATCTGTATAAAAATAACGAAGAGGCGCTGTATGCGAGGCTGGACGAGCTTTTGGAGCTTGCAAAATCGACGCTTGAGAAGAAGCGAAAATTTGTAACCGAGATGTTCGAGCGCGGCTTGTATCCATATACGAAGCGCTATCTACCGGGCTTTAACAACCATTTCAGCACCATCGGTATCAACGGCGCAAACGAGATGATACGAAATTTTAGTGGAAATAAAGAAGATATTACGACGGAATTCGGGCGTAAATTTGCCCTTAAAATGGTTGAGTATCTGCGCGAGAAGATCCGCTCGTTTCAGGAGCAGACTGGCAATCTATACAATCTCGAAGCCACGCCTGCCGAGGGCACGACGTATCGCTTCGCCAAAGAGGATAAGAAGCGCTACTCAGATATCATCCAAGCGGGATTTGATAAAAATATATATTACACCAACTCTACGCAGCTTCCGGCAAATTTCGGAAGCGATCCGTTTGAGGCGCTGGCGATGCAAGATGAGCTGCAAAGCTCCTATACCGGCGGCACGGTGCTGCATCTGTATATGAAGGAGCGCATCAGCTCGGCCCAGGCGTGTAAGCAGCTCGTAAAAAGCGTAGTGCAAAACTACAAGCTTCCTTATATCACGATCACGCCGATTTTTAGCGTCTGTCATAAGCACGGCTACATCAGCGGCGAGCATGAATATTGCCCGAAATGCGACGAGGAACTGCTCGCAGAATACAAAGCCAAGCAGAGCAAGGGCGCCTAAATAGCGATTTAAATTTTAATCTTAATGAAAGGATGGAGAATGGAATTTCCAAAAGAGTTAGAAGCAAAACGCACAAAATGCGTCGTTTACACAAGAGTAATGGGCTATTTGCGCCCAGTAGAGAGCTTTAATATCGGAAAGAAGGGCGAACACAAAGAGCGCGTCTTTTTTGAAGAGAAAAAAGACAAAAAACAAATAGCCTAGTCGCCGCTACCGGCCAAATGCAACAAACGCATACGAAGCCGCCGCAAGCCTTAAACCTGCGCAATGCGCAGATTTACGAGATCACGCCGTTTACGATGCTTGATTTTGCCGATCACATCGCCGCGATCGCGTGGTTTTGCGGCTGCAATATGCGCTGCAATTACTGCTATAACCCACAAATTGTTACTTCACGGGGTAAAATTTCAAACGAAGAGTTTCTGCGCTTTTTGGATGCGCGCGCGGGCAAGCTTCAGGGCATCGTATTTAGCGGCGGCGAATGCACCTGTGCGAGCGATTTTATCCCGCTGGCGCACGAAGTTAAGCGGCGCGGCTTTTTGCTCAAAGTAGACACCAACGGCTCGAATCCGCAAAAGATCGAAGAGGCGCTAAGCTTAGGGCTGATCGATTATATCGCGCTTGATTTTAAGGCGCCGCGGCAGGATTTTGAGCTTATCACGAAGTCAAGCCTATACGATAAATTTCTGCAAACTCTTAGGCTTTTGCTGCGGCGAAATTTTAAATTTGAGGTGCGCACGACCGTGCATGCCGATTTTTTAAACGAAGCAAAGATCGAGCAGATGGCGCAAATTCTATACAGAGAGGGTTATCGCGGCGTCTATTATCTACAAAACTTCCTGCCTACAGGCGATAATTTCGGTAATTTAAACGCGCCGCTTGCGAGCTTTGATCCAAGCAAAATCCACACCGATCTAAAGATCAAACTTCGAAATTTTGATTAAATTTACGCCGCCACGAGCGTCTTGCCGCGATGGGCGCGATGAAATTTTATCCAGTACGCGCATTGTCCGTGCGTATTGTGCCGCGATAAATTTCGCCTTACGGGAGGCTTTAAAATTTACCTCGCCGCCGCTTGCTATGTTTAAATTTTGCTCCGTCTGCGGCGTAAAATTCTATTTTATCGAGCGCTTTAATGTTATATCGCGCAAATTTAACTTCGCGCCAAATTTCACGCCGCGTAGCCATTGCCGCTTCAAAACAAAAGGTAAATTTAGCTTGCTTTGGCTAAAATACGCCGAAATTTTTAAAAAGGCAAAAAATGGATAGAAAAAAAATCTACAATCCCTTCTCCGACGAGACCCTTACCGATCGCAAGGTCTTCGGTGGCAATCCGCAGGGAATTTTAAATTTTACCAAGGCGAAATATCAATGGGCGCTGAAGCTTTGGGATCTGATGGAGGCTAACACCTGGTTTCCTAAAGAGGTCGATACCACCGACGACGTGCGCGATTATAACTTCAATCTCACAAGCGCCGAGAAGCGGATGTATGATCTCGTGTGGAGCCAGCTGATATCGATGGATAGCTTTCAGACCAACAATCTCGCCGATAATATCAACCCCTACATCACGGCTCCGGAGATCAACGCCGTGCTCGCTCGCCAAGCCTACGAGGAGGCCAACCACAGCAAATCCTACGCCGTCATGGTCGAGGCGATCTGTGAAAATACCGATCTCATTTACGAGATGGAGAAGCACGACGATATGCTCCGCAGGAAAAACGACTACATCTCAAGCGTCTATGAGGAGCTTGCGGGCGAGGTTAGCGACGATAAGCTGCTGCTGGCGATGGTGGCGAATCAAATTTTAGAGGGGATCTACTTCTACAGCGGCTTTACGTCGATCTATGCGCTCGCGCGCGCGGGCAAGATGCTAGGCAGCGCGCAGATGATCCGCTTCATACAGCGCGACGAGATCACGCATCTGCTGCTATTTCAAAACATGATAAATTCCGTCCGCAAGGAGCGCGCCGATCTGTTTAATAAGCGCAACGTGGATAAAATTTACGAGATGTTCGAGACGGCGGGAAACTTAGAGATCGATTGGGGCAAATATATCACGGATAATCAAATCATGGGCTTTACGGACGACATTATCGAAGAATACATCCACTACCTGGTCGATCAGCGCCTGCTTGCCATTGGACTTGAGAAGCGATACGGTGCTAAACACCCGATAAAATGGGTAGATGATTTTTCTAAATTTAACGATCAAAAGAGCAACTTTTTCGAGAGCAAGGTCACGAACTACAGCAAAGGAAGCTTGAGTTTCGATGATTTTTAGCGGATTTTGCGGTTTAAAATTTTGCTCTGTCGCATCGCGGCACGGATACTTTGCAGATACTTGCCAAGGGCGGTTCGGATACGCGATGAGCGCAGAAGCCGTATTACCTGCAAAATTTTTAAAATTTAGCCGCGCTATATATTTAAAAAACGTAGCTTATGCTATTTTGGTGCGGACTGAGCGCTTCGGCTGCATTTTTAAAAACTCTATCGGTTTGGAATTTAAACAGGACGGAAACTTTTGCGGCTTTAAATTTAACGTCTGGTCGGGCAGGAGTGCGCTATGGTCTCGCTAGAGCGGCTTCGCTGCGAAAAGATGGCGAACGACATCGCCGAGCAGGTTAGCTTAAATCCTGCGCTTTTTGAGGCGTTTTGTAGCGTCGCTAGAAGCGAGTTTGCCCCGCTCGGCGCGCACGCTTTCAGCCTCAACGCACAGCCTATTTTGGCCAGTCAGTGGATCAGCTCGCCGCTGACGGTCGCGCGCATGACAATGGCGCTAAACGTGGATCCGAAGGTCGAGAAAATTTTAGAGATCGGCTGCGGCAGCGGCTATCAAGCGGCGATTTTAAGCAGGATGGTTCACCGCGTCTTTGCTGTCGAGCGCGTCGAGCGGCTGGTGGGCGAGGCGAAAAGGCACTTTGCAAATCTCGGGATTTCAAATATTAGCCTGCGCCACGACGACGGAAACGCCGGGTGGAAAAATTTCGCCCCTTTTGATAGGATATTGCTCTCTGCGTGCGCCGAGCGGATCGACGAGCGGCTGTTTGCGCAGCTGGCAATCGGCGGGATTTTGGTCGCTCCGATGAATAGAGGCGGCTCGCAAAAAATCGTTAGATTTAGTAAAATTTCGCCAAGCGAGATCAAAGAAGAGGAGCTCGGCGCCTGCGAGTTCGTCCCGTTGGTGCAGGGTCGCGGATAGATCTAGCGCGCAGTAAATTTTAAAATTTCCTACCGCCGCGGGCGCGTAAATTTAATAAAATTTTGCTTTCGCGCTTCGCCGAGAAATCAGAGTTTTATTAATTATTTATTTAAATTCAAGTACAATACACAATTTTAATCTTACAAGGATGAGTCATGCAAGATTTTAGCAAGGAAAAGATAGAGTCGCTAGTTGCCAGCTGGAAAAATCACAACAAAAACCAATTCTGGCTTAAAAAACAAACCTCGATCTCAAAGTATTTAGGCGAGATAAAGCGCTGCCTCGCAAGCTTTGATGAGACCGAGAACGAGTTTTTGCAAACTCTGTATATAAATCTCAGCGACGGCAATCTTAGAAGCTGCAAAATTTTATCTTTGGGCGAGAAGTTCGCGCACGCCGAGTATTTCTTTATGGATCAGTATTTTGATTCCAATATCAGCGCGTTTTATTACGATTTCGCTTTTAAAGACCGCATCGTCGGCAAAAAGGAGCTGTTTCCTAAAAATGCCGTAAAAAGCGTAGATAGCGTGCTTAGCGGCGAGGACAAAAACATCGTCTCGCTTTATGTTTTTATCGAAAATATCGTAAAAAATTTCAATAGCTATTCGCAGGAGCGTACCGCGCGCGATATTTTCAAACAAAAGCTAGTCAATTTTTACGATGAGCTTTACAGGCTTCTTACGGCGGTAGATAGCGCTTTGGCGATCGATTTTTTCGACGTCGCGCTACATAATCAGCCCTTCGTATTGATGGAATTTTTAAAATCCGCGATAAATGCCGATAATTTCTATCTGATCGACAGCTACCTAAGCGACGACGGGATGCTAAATTTAGGGCTTGCCGAGGACGGCGATTTCGCGCAAATTTCGCGCGAGAAGCTCTATCTGCTAGCCAGCATATTTGCGCAGTGCAACGATGAGTTTCCGACGCTCGTTTATCGCGATGAAACCGCGCAAATTTTATCCTTGCTATACGACGAAAAGGTTGAAATTTTTGAAGAATTTTACGAGGTGAGCTCGCGATTTATCGCGGAATTTACCCCGTATCCGCAGGATGTCGTGGGCGCGGCTAGGATCGTGTACTCCTCGCTATTTTTCGAATACGTGAAAAACTACAAAAGCGAAGAGGTCGCAAAAAATACGATATTTTACGGCGCGATCGGTACCGGCAAAACCCGTAGGCTGCGATCTTTGATTACCGAAAAGAAACTTGCGGCGAAAAATTTCCGCTACGTTTGCCTGCACGAAGGCTTTGAATACCGTGATTTCATCGACGGATTTTACGGCGAAAGCTTTATTAGCGGCGAGTTTAAGGCGCTGTGCAAAGAGGCGCTAAACGATTCGAAGGGCGAGTATTATTTTTTGATCGACAATGCAAGCGCTGCAAGCTTGGATAAAATTTTTGGCGAGGCGGCGGTGCTTTTGGATCGCCGCTACGACGAGGAAGACGAGCTTTCGCTGATCCGCACGAAAAATTCCCACGTAATCGACGGCTTTGAAGAGGACGAGAAAGCGCGCGCCAGCGTCCTTTTAAAGGACGGCCGCTCATATTTTGCGGTGCCTAAAAATTTATACGTCCTATGCACTCTAAGTGAGCATAAATGCGTTTCGCCGTCGATTGCAAAGGCGTTTAGATGGATCAGATGCGAGTGCGATTACGGCGCGCTTGAGGATTATTTAAGAGATCGCGAGATCGTAAACGCAAGCGCGGTCGTTGCGGTTTGCAAGGCGCTGAATAAGTTTATCGCCGATGAGGCAAGCGGCCTCGGCGCGATCGGACACGGCGTATTTATGGGGCTTGCGCGCTATCAAAACAATGCGCAGATCATGCAAGAGGGGCTAAGCGGCTTTTTCGCCGAGGTGCTTGAGCCGATTTTTAGGTGCGCAGCAAGTGGCGAAGATACCGCTACGAGCCTTAGCGAGCGCATCGCAGAAGCTAAAGGCGTGTTTAAATTTTAGCCGCCGCTTAGCAGGAATGGTTATTTGCGATGAAATTTTAAAATTTTATCGTACTGCGTTTCATTTGTGCTCACGGATACGGCGCGCGAAATTGGGTTTAAATTTTATTTTATGCTGTGCGGGATTACAAGACGATTGTAGCGCTATTTTATTTGCTGTGCAGCACATCGACTGGATTGATTAAATTTGCTATAAATTTAGACTTGAAATTTCAATCCTCGCTCGGCATGCTTATCGGAGCGCGGGCACGGAGTTGGATTGAAATTTTGATCTTTAAATTTAGCCTCAGCCGCTAAATTTACACAAAATCTTTATTTTGAAATTCTGCAGTATCTCTACGCGGAATTTTGCTTGTCGGCGCAATCGCCGTTTTGATTAAGTTTAATTGAATTGAAGCAAGCCTGTGGGGATAAAACAGCGCATGCTTTTAAATTTAGCCCAAAAGTCCCGCGCCTTTTATCCTCTGCGAGCGATCTGCTGCGTAGATCCTCTTCCCGCCTACTACTTTGCCGCCCTCGATTTTGCCGCCCTTTACGTCGTATTTCCAGATCGGCGCGGTCGCCTTGAAATCCTCCACAAACTCGTTTATTAGCGCCAGAGCGACCTTACGCTGCGGGCTTACGACGCCTGCTACGTAGGAGCTTTCGTGGATAGGCACATCCCCGTTTGCATGTGCAAAAAGCACGAATGCGCCCTGTGCCGCGGCCTTTTGCTGCCAAGCTTCGAACCAAGTTCGCAAAATCGGCTCGTATATATCGAAGCTCAATGCGCAGATGCCGCCCTCTGCGCGCACGATACCCACGAAAGTGATGAACGCGCCGCAATTTGCGTCTTTAAATTTAGCGTACCAGCGCGATAAAATCGCATTCACATCCAAGTTGCCCTCATAAATTTCAGGCTCAATCCCGTTTAAAAGTTCTGGATTAAATTTAACTTCGCTCATCGCCGCCTCCTAAGCTTAGCCGCCGCAAACGGGAGGCAAAAGGCTCACGCGATCGCCGGATTTAAGCGCGAAATTCGCATCATAAATCATCTTATCATTTACCGCCACGGCGCAGTTTGCAAGCCACTCCCGCAAACTTTCGTCCTTTTGCAGCTCCGCTTTTACCTCTTGCAGGGAGCTTGCGTTTAGGCGCAGGGGCTCGCGCCCGATCGGCCCTAAAAATTCTACCTCTACCATTTTTGTCCTTTTTTAAAGATTGGGCGATTTTAACCAAAAATTTATAAAATTTTATATAATTACGCAAAAATTTAATGAGGAAAAACGATGAAAATCGATGAAATTTCGACTCCCGCTTACGTGTGCGAGGAGCAAAAACTGGTAAAAAATTTAGAAATTTTACGCGGCGTAGGCGAGCGAAGCGGCGCAAAAATTTTATGCGCGCTAAAAGGCTTTGCGTTTAGCTTCGCGATGCCTTACGTTGACAGATACCTCTGGGGTGCTACTTGCAGCGGTCTGCACGAGGCGAAATTTGCCGCGGAATTTATTAAAAACGGCGAAATCCACACATACTCGCCCGCGTTCAAAGAGGACGATTTGGATGAAATTTTAAAAATTTCAAACCACGTCGTGTTCAATAGCGCCGCGCAGTGGCAAAAATACCGCGCAAAGGCGCTCGCTGCGGGAGCATCGTGCGGCTTGCGGATAAATCCGCAGACCTCCTTCGCGCCCAAAGACGCTTACAATCCGTGCGGCAGCTTTAGCAGGCTCGGGATGAGCCTTGAAGCGCTGCAGCGGGCGATCTTGCAAGACGGCGAGTTTCTGCGCGGCATCTCGGGGCTACATTTTCATGCGCTGTGCGAAGAGAGCGCTCAGAGCTTAGAGCGGGTGCTCGAGGTTTTCGAGGCGAAATTCGGCAAGTATTTTAGAGCCCTAAAGTGGCTAAATTTCGGCGGCGGGCACCATATCACGCGTGCAGGTTACGACGTGGAGCTGCTGATAAATTTAATTAAAAAATTTCGCGAAAAATATGGAGTCGAAATTTATCTCGAGCCTGGCGAGGCGGTAGGCTGGGAGTGCGGATATTTGGTCGCTAGCGTGCTTGACATAGTAGAAAACGGCGCTAAAATCGCTATTTTAGACGTCTCTTCCGAAGCGCATATGCCCGATACCGTGCTGATGCCGTATCGTCCTGCGGTGCGCGGCGAGAGCAAGAACGGTAAATTTAGCTATCGCTTCGGCGGAAATACCTGCCTCGCAGGCGATGTCGTAGGGCTTGAGCGCGGGCAGCCCGAGTATAAATTTGACGCGCCGCTAAACATCGGCGATCGGGTGATTTTCGAGGATCAGATCCATTATACGATCGTGAAAAACACGACCTTCAACGGCATCAAGCTGCCCGATCTCGTCTTAGCGGACGAGCGCGGAGAGGTTTTGGCAATCAAAAAATTCGGCTACGACGAGTATGCGAGGCGAAACTAGCGCCGCACTTAATGCAAAAATGTAATTTTGCTTTGTAAGAAAATTTTTTGCAAAAAATGATATAATCGGCTTGAATTTTATATCTAAGGAAATCCATGAAAAGATTGTTTCTCGCGCTTTTCGCCTGTATTTATGCGCAGGCTGAGGAGAAAAAATATGCCGATATCGTGCAGGGAAATAGCGATGTTTGGGGCAATGCAAGGCTTGAAAACATCGATAGCTACGGCAACGGCTTCGGCCCGATTTTTCTGCAATTTCAAGGACATCTGCAAAGCTCGGGCTTTTTTGCTTGGTTGGCGCTGGGTGCGGTTTTGGGCGTAATCATAGCTTTTATTGGGCACTACGCGATCATAGGACCGAAGCACTTCGATCATCATGCGGGCAAGCCGATCTACGCATTTAATAAATTTGAGCGACTATATCATCTCGTAGCGGCCGTGGCATGGGCGATCTTGGTTCCGACAGGCTTGATTATGATGTTTGGCGAAGAATTCGGCGGCGGCGCTTTCGTGAGGTTTTGTAAAAACGCTCACGGGCTAGCTACGATAGCGTTTGCAATCTCCGTCGTGCCGATGTTCTTGCTGTGGTTTTGGCGCATGCTGCCGCGAGCTTACGATATCAAATGGATGATGATCGTGGGCGGCTATTTAAGCAAAAAGAAGCGCGCGATCCCTGCGGGTAAATTTAACGCAGGCCAAAAGGCGTGGTTTTGGGTCGCGACTTTAGGCGGTATAGTGATGATAGCGACGGGTGCGTCAATGTTTTTCCTAGACTACGATATCCCCGCAATGAGAAGTGCGCTAGGTATGAGTCAGATCGAAATTTTAAGAGCAAGCGCGATTATTCATAATTTTTTGGGCGCGGTCTGCGCGGTATTTTTGCTCGTGCATATCTATATGGCGGTCTTTGCGATCAGCGGCGCCATCCACTCGATGATCGATGGACACAAGCCGGAGGAGGAAGTTTACGTCCTTCACCACTACTGGTATCGCGAGCTGCTGGATAAGGGGCAGATCGCCAAATCGCAATTTGAAGCGAAGTACCCGCGCTTATAACTTGGGTAAATTTTATGCGGGCCTGCTTGCGCGCGGCTCGCATTAGCTTTGAGGTTCAAAGAATTTTATTTTTAAGGATTACATATGCAACTAGATTGTCGCAATTTAAATTGCCCGGAGCCGCTTTTGCGCGCTAAAAAAGCCCTCGGCGAGTTAAAAATCGGAGAGAATTTAGAAATTTTAGTAAACGACGTAGCGCCTCGTGAAAACATAAAGCGCTTTTTGGCTAAAAACGGCTTTGAAGCGCAAATTTCACAAGCGGGCGCCGACACGCTTATAAAAACCGTAAAAACGGACGAGCTGAAAGACGAAAGTATCGACGATATTTATTGTGACGTCACGGCGCCAAAAAGAGGCAAGGTGATATTCCTAAACGAGGAGCAGTGCGGAAGCGGCCCGATCGGAAAGAGCTTGCTTGCTAAATTTTTAGGCGCGGCGCTAAGCTTAGACAAAAAGCCCGTAAAGGTTATCTGTGTAAATAATGCCGTGCTTATAACCACGAACCGCGGCCACGAATGCTTTGAAGCGATCAAAAAGCTAAACGAAGCGGGAGCTGAAATTTTAAGCTGCGGAAGCTGCCTGGAGGGCTACAAGCTAGTCGATAAGCTCGCAATCGGCGAGATTTCAAACGCATACGAAATCATGGACATCCTATCAAAATACGAAGTAATCAAACTATGATCTACAGAGATTTTAACCTCACGAAATTTATTGCAGCCGCCGGTTGAGCCGCCAAGCTTGACCCGGCGGGTCTAACCGAAAATCTTGGAAATTTAATCGAGCCTAATGCAAGCCTGCTGTCGTCCACCTGCAGCAATGAAGATGCGAGCGTATTTCGCATAAATGACGATCTTGCGCTCGTGCAGACGCTCGATTTTATCACCCCTTTGGTGGATGATCCGTTTATCTTCGGACAGATCGCGGCGGCAAACTCCCTAAGCGACGTATTTGCGATGGGCGGCGAAGTGATAAATGCCCTAAACATCGTGGGTTTTGACGATTGTCATTTCTCAAACGAAATTCTGCGCGAAATTCTGCGCGGCGGCAAAGACAAGATCAAAGAGTGCGGAGGGGTCTTGGTGGGCGGTCACACCATCTCTACCCCCGAAATTTATTACGGACTTAGCGTCACGGGGCGCGTGAATCCGCGTAAATTTTGGAGCAATAACACGGCGCGCGAAGGCGACCTGCTGATCCTAACAAAACCTCTCGGTACGGGCATCATCGCTACGGCTATTAAGGCGAAATTTCTTAAATTTGAAGAATTTCGTGACGCGATAGAGAGCATGATTTTGTTAAATTTTTATACTGTGGGCGCGTTAGCGGGTCTAAAAATACATGCTGCGACCGATGTGACGGGCTTTGGACTGCTTGGACATGCGCTTGAGATGATTAATGAGAGCGTGAGTTTTAAAATTTATCCTAGCAGAACCCCGCTTCTAAAAAACGTTACCAGATGCCTTGATGAGGGGTTGATCCCTGCAGGAAGCTATAAAAATTTGAAATTTATCGCGCCTGGTGTCGATTCCGAGCCGGACATAACGCTTTGTGACGCGCAAACCAGCGGTGGACTTCTGCTTGCCGTAGCGGAAAAGGACGCGGCTCAAGCGCTTGTAAATTTAAAAAACGCAGGCTACGCTAGTAGCGCTATCATCGGCGAAGTTATAGCACATGCCGAGCATAAAATTTATTTAGTTTAAAATCTTTCCTATTCAGCCCCCTTTAAGCATCGCTCTTGTATAATCACAATTCTGTTTCGCAC
>NZ_CALLWC010000070.1 GCF_938015785.1 uncultured Campylobacter sp.
TTTTTAAAGCGGCGGGTTTTTCAAAATTTTTTGCCTCGCTAATACTTTGCGCAAGCTGCGCATTATGCCTAAACGCGAGCCCCAATGAGGAGCTCGTCCGCTCGCTGTTTAGCGACACAAACTTCGATAAAAATCTTTATTTTAAAGGCGAGATGAGAAGCTATTTAAAGCGTAAATTCTACGCGGCGGATAACTATAGCGAAATCACGGTTGCTCCGCTTGGACGCAGCGACGAATTTAGCGAGATTTTTCACGTATTTTTGGGCTCTAAAGAGAAGCACTTCGATCTTTACGTCTATACTAAGGAGGACGGGATCTACGCCGTGCGAGTTTTAGCGCAAACCGCCATTATTGAGGCTATCGTAAGCGAATATGAAAAATTTAACGAGGCGCAAAAACGCGAATTTGAGCAAAGAACTGATGCAGATATCGTAAATTTAAAGCTAATCTTGGCGCCCGATAAAGAACTTATGGAGTTCGGTAAGCAAAACCTAGCGGCATTTAAAAAAATTTACGAGCTTTACGCAGGCGGCGAGTCCGAGCGCGCTAAAGCAGAGATCAAAAGCTTGCATCTCTCTCACGCCGAGACGAGCGGCAAAAGATTTATGCTGCTCATCGGCGGGATCACCGATAACTCCGTGGGCTTTTTGCGGGTGCAAGATGAAGCAGACCTGCCGCAAATGAGTCCTAGCGAGTTTATAATGATAGAAAAAATTGCGCCGAATTGGTATCTTTTTAAAACCACATAAAAAGCTCTACCGCAAACGGGTTTGAAGCTTCACGGTGATCTAAATTTAAAAGCGTTACCCGCGTCTTAACCATACCGCCGATCAAAAAAAATCGCGCGAATTTTAAATTTAAGAAGACGATCTGTAAATTCTGCACGCCGTAAATTTTTAAAAAATTTTAAAATGCCCATATATGTCAAGGTAGGAATGGAACTTTTTTACAGATGTGGCTTCAATATAATCGCAGATATAAAGAATATGAATCATAAGATTTTCTTGGATTTAAAATTGCATGACATTCCAAATACGGTAAAAAACGGCATTAAAAACCTGGCTCTGCTAGATGTGGATATGATAAATGTTCATTGTGCGGGAGGTACAGAAATGATGAAAGCAGGATTGGAAGGATTGGAAAGCGCGATGAAAATATCAGGAAAAAATAAAAGACCGTTGTTAATTGGAGTCACTCAATTAACATCTACATCAAAGGAAATGATGAATGAGGAACAGGGTATCGATGGTGATGTAATAGATTCCGTATTGAGGTATGCCCGGTCAGCTGAAAAAAGCGGGCTTGATGGAGTTGTTTGCTCCGTGCATGAAGTAAAAAAAATTCATGAAGTATGCGGAAGAGATTTTCTTACTGTTACTCCGGGCATAAGACTTAACTCCGATGAGAAAGACGATCAGAGGAGGATAGCGACACCGAGACTTGCGAAAGAGGAGGGGAGCGACTATATTGTAGTTGGAA
The DNA here is from genome assembly GCF_938015785.1 of uncultured Campylobacter sp. Taxonomy (GTDB): domain Bacteria; phylum Campylobacterota; class Campylobacteria; order Campylobacterales; family Campylobacteraceae; genus Campylobacter_B. The sequence goes on from NZ_CALLWC010000070.1 coordinate 1,480, forward strand.
GATCGATTACAAATTCAGAAGATCCATTTAAGACGTATGAGAAAATTGAGAGAGAAATGAATAGTTTGAATGGCTGACAGCAAATATAAAAGGCGAACCGAAGGAGATTGTTCTAGTTCGCCTTTTTGGCTAATAAGCCGTTTTGGTTAGTTTTAGTTGTTTAATATTTTAGAAAGGTTTATTGTATTTACAGCTTCATTATATAACTTACATATGACATGGCAATGACTTTCAGATGTATATAGTGTCATAAATATGGAATTTGATGGAATAGATAGAAAAGTTAAGATGTTGAGAAGAGATGCAGGGATAAAATCACAAATAGATCGAGTGAAAGTATAAAGTAAAAAAATCGGAAATCGAGTTTAAGAATGATTTCCGATTTTTTACTTTTTTAATTTTGCTTAAATTATTTTAACTATTGTTTTAGAGAGGTTATTTACAGTTGTTATTATAGCAATTGTCAGTGACAGGGTAATGACTTTAAAATATACAAAATGTCATAAATTTA
>NZ_CALLWC010000071.1 GCF_938015785.1 uncultured Campylobacter sp.
CTATTTACTAAATAAGCATAGGTTTCCCACCATCCTTCTTGGAGTGAGAAGTAATAGTTAAAGATAAAGAGATGTAGTATTAATATTATGCTCAAGCACAGTATTAATACAAATTTATCTCTAACGGAGCTATTCACTACGATCTCCTTGCTTTTCATATACGTTAATTGTGTTGAAAAAGGTTGCTTCAGTCGGAGCTACTCCTAGAGTTGGAAATACCCTGCACAGATCAACGATACTACCATCCATTTGTAATACATCACCATTTTGCAAACGGTCGTCTTCTTGCTTTGTACCATTTTGGTCAGTAGCTATTTTTTTATCACGTCTAATAGTAACTAATGTTATACCGTTTTCCTTTAACCACTCCGTAAATTGTGACCTATCCATACCGAAAAATTTTTCATTTTGCAAAATAATCAACATATTTTTAAGAAGATGGTTTTTTTCTTCCTCGACCGGCACATTATCATATGGAACTACAAATGACTTTATAAATTTATATTTCCCTTCCTGCACCCATTGATTCATGGTTTCATGGAAATCAAGCTGTTTAAAAGAGCTTTTAACTTGAAAATTTCGATGCACAGTAAAGAAAAACGTCTGATATTGATACATAACAACATTTTGTGCAGGAGATTTGACAAATTCATCATATTCTCTAGATATAGCCTTGGATGATGACACATCTAGCCAATGAGTTACTAAATAATACGGTGGAATTTTATTATTCAATAAGTACATTATAGGAAAGTTAAAAAAATAGAAATCTTTTTGGTTTTTAGATTTAGTAGATACATACTTATCAAAATAATCAAAAATATCTGATATTCGTTCATCCATATAAATACCATCTAACTGAGCGTATGAACTTTTAGAATTGGCGCTAAAGATATCTACCTGAGTATTGAAATTCCAATAATACGGCATTCTTATAGTTGCTAAAAACATAAAAAATATTATTATTAAATGTATATATATAGTAATGTATTTTATTTGTCTTAATCTACTTATATTTATAATAAATGCGCTGGCAAAAGCTATACATATCATATTACCACTCGCCGTAAAAGCATCAGCTAAAGTACCCGAATAAGATATGGCGGCCATGGCTACAATCATAAAGGCATATATCTTTGATGAATTACCAACTATATTATTTCTATTGAAGCATATATACAGTAAGAATAAAATAATACCTATTGAAAGAGATATAAAATTCTTTATTTCTATTCCAATTCCACTCATCCTGACAAACATACAGTATATTATAATTATATGTAATATAATAAGCATTAATATACGAAATTCTCTTGTAGTTTTGACTATCATTTTTCTATATAGGTTAGTATAAATTTCTGCTATTTTTAATCTAATAATATACAAGATAAGTGCAACCATTGATACAATAAGCGAATTTTTTAATATAGTTTGGTTTAAAGGATATGTAGCAAATCTCGTGGCCATAGCGAAAAAACTGCCCTTGGAATCATTTTCTGTTATAGAAGATAAATTAAAAGGAATGATAAAATTCATGATAGTAAAAAATATAGCCGAAATAATGAGTAAAAAACAAATTCTTTTTATATAATCTTTAAAGTTTATAGCGATAAATGCATATGCAACAAACAAACCGGCAAAAAGGACCAGGCCCACATTTTGTTTAACAAAAAACAATAAAACACAAAATAAAATTCCAATTATATGATAAAATCTGCCTATGTTGGAATTATAATTTTTTATATATTTTATCAAAAATAGTAATGTTAAAAATTCGGTAATATATACATACGTATGATAATCTTTGGCAATATAAGTACCGCTATTTATATTTAAAAATGTCGCAAAAAGAGCTGCGATAGCACTAGCCGGTTTTGAAAAAAACTCCCTCAAAACAGCATAAAGCAAGATTACCTGTATCATTGCAGCTACTATACCGATGCAGGCAAAAGCAAAGAAATTTATCCCGAATATTTTTTGATAAAAGGCATTTATATAGACAAATAACGGAGTCCATGCTAGATAAAAATCTTTATTTATCACCTCTCCCCTATTTACTAAATAAGCATAGGTTTCCCACCATCCTTCTTGGAGTGAGAAGTAATGGTTAAATATCAGTAAATGTAACGCAAGCGTTATACAAAAGCAAAAAGCAACCATTAAATTTTCTAAAATTTTAGTATTAAACATATCTACCTCAAATCATTTAAAATTATTTTCGCACTCTCGTCGAAAATTTTACCTTTCAAATGTGCTTTGCAAAATTCCACGATGAGCCCATGAAATAATGCATACGCGCCGTTTTCGTTCTCCAGCTTCTCTGCTTTTGCCGCCGCAGCGCCATCAAAAGAGTTAGCGGAATTTACAAGCTCATAGATCCGCTCAAATTCCAGCTCGCCTAGCCACGCGCTAAGCTCGTCGTAGCTTTCAAACTCATAACCTAAAGCCCCAAGTAGCCGCGCCGAGTAGCTGTCCGCAACCATCACCGCGCGCTCGCACGCATAGCACAAGATCGCATCGCAGCTCTCCGCGCCGATCCCCTTGCGCGCTAGCAGCCACTCGCGGCTAACGCCCGCTTTAAAGCTCTCAAAATCCCCAAAATCCGCGATTATCGCTTTGCAAAGCAAGCTTAGGCGCTTAGCCTTTTGATTATAAAATCCACTCACTTTAATGATCTCCGCAAGCTCCGCTTCATCTAGCCCGGCGATCCCATCTAAGCCCAAAAGCCCCTTGCTACGCAGGTTTTGCAGTGCCACGTCAGCATTGCGCCACGCCGTATTTTGGATCAAAATCGCCCCCACGACCACCTCAAAGCTTCCAAACCCTGGCCACCAGCGAAAATCCTTAATTTCCACGGCGCGAAAAAGCGCGATAAAAAGCTCGGTCGCGCTCATCTGCCGTCTCCAAGGACGCTGGGGGCATCAAATTTCGGCTCTATAATCCATACCTCGCCGCATCTTGCGACAAGCGATGCATACGCCGAAATAATTTTTAAATTTCGCTTAAAGAGTGCCGTGCAACGCATAAAAATTTGAAATTTATGCGTTGCAAAAACAGACGCAAACGGGGTTTGTTCTTGCAAGACACCTGCGATGAGAAGGAATTTCGACGTATCGCTAGGCTTAAATTTAACGATCGTCGCGCACGTAACGGCAACTTTAAATTTTAGTGCAGCCGCTGCCCTGTTTCGCTCCAGAAGCCGCTTTACGCCGCAACTAAGCTCGCTTACGACATTTTGAAATTCGTGCGCCGTATTCATCTGCCGTCGCTTTTTAAATTTGCAAAAAATTCCTCGCCAAAGCTCAAGAAAAACTGCTTTGCCGCGCGGCCGCTGCGGCTTGCGCGAAGCATCGCAAACTCCCTCGCCTTTGCGTGCAGCGCGTCTAAATTTGCAGCAAAGTTCAAGCGAAATTCCGCCGCGCTCATGCCTTGCGCAGCCGCAAAATAGGCATCTACGATCCCCAAATACTCCCGCATGCTCCCGCCGTAAAAGCTTAGCTGTAGCCCAAAGCGCTCGCTAAGGCTGATTCGCTCGTTCGCCGCGTCGCTTAGGTGCAGCTCGCCGCGGCTTATCTGCGCGGCGTCGTTATCGCTTGCGCATTCGCCTACGATGTGGCGGCGGTTGGACGTCGCATACATCAGCACGTTGCGCGGCGCGCGCTCTAGTGAGCCTTCGAGTAGCGGTTTTAGGTGCTTGTAACCGCTCTCGCCGAGCTCGAAGCTCAAATCGTCGCAAAAGATGATAAATTTAAAATTTATTTCGCGGATCGCGTCGATTATATCCACGAGACAACTCAGATCGTCCCTACCGATCTCGATGATCTTAAGGCCTTGCGGGATAAATTTAGAAAAAATCGCCTTTGCAAGGCTTGATTTACCGCAGCCGCTCTCGCCCCACAAAAGCGCGTGATTGGCGCTGCAGCCGCGCAGGAAGGCGTCTGTATTTTTTATAAGAGCCGATTTTTGACTCTCTAGCCCCACAAGCGCGTCAATATCCGTGAAATCGATGTCTCGGACGATCTTTAGCGCCTTTTTATTCGCGCGAAAGACGGCGACCTGTACCGTGCGCCAATCAATCGCTCTAAAATCGCTAAAGTAAATTTGCTCGCTGGCGCTGCTCTGGGCGCTTTTTAGGACGGCTTGCGGCGCTAAATTTAAACCGCTCGCCGCATCTAAATTTAACTCTTCGCTTCTACTTTTGCTCGCGCTTTTTTTGATATTCTCATCGCAAGTTCGCATTTTTTAGCTCCCTTCGCAGATAGATCAGAATTTCGCTTATCACGTCGTCATCGTCGCGCGTCTGTGCCTTTAATCGCACCTTATCGCCGTTTGCAAGGGTGATCAAGATATTTTCGTCCATGCTCGAAATCACGCGCAAGCCAAGCTTCGTAGCCAAAACCTTAATCATCATCACGTCGATAAATTGCTTGGTATAGACGTCCGCGCGCCCGAAGCGATCCTCGATCTCGCCGAAAATTTCAAGCACTTCGCCCGCCTCTGCGCACTTGCTAAGCCGCCTGTAAAGATCTAGGCGCAGGCGATCCTCTCTGATAAATTCCGAGTTCAAAAAGGCGTTTACGGAAATTTTAAGCTCCACGCTCGCAGCGGCGCTCTTTCTGCTTAGCAGCTTGCCGATCTCCTCTTCGAGCATCTTTAGATAAAGCGAGTAGCCTATCGCCTCGATATGCCCGCTCTGCGCCTCTCCGAGTAGGTTTCCGCCGCCGCGAATTTCAAGATCGTGATACGCTAGCACCGAGCCGCTGCCCAAAAACGAGTTGCTCTCAAGCGCTACGAGCCTCTTTAGCGCGTCCTGCGTAAGAGCGGTTTTATCCTCGATCAAAAAGTAGCAAAAGCCCTGTTTGTTGCTGCGTCCGACGCGGCCGCGCAGCTGGTGCAGATCGGCGATGCCGAATTTATCGGCGTTTTCGACGATGATCGTATTTACGCGCGGCATGTGGATGCCGCTTTCTACGATGCTGGTGCAAAGTAGCAGATCGTATCCACCCGCCACAAATTTTAAAATTTCATCCTCCGTCGTTTTGGCGTCGATCTTAGAGTGCAAAATTAGAATTTTAAGGCTCGGCAAAATTTCAAGCAGCTTCTTTTTGGCGCTTTGCATCGTCGCGATGTGGTTATGAACGTAAAAAATCTGCCCGCCGCGTCGCAGCTCGCGCGAGATCGCCTCTTTTATGATCTTTTCGTCCCACTGCTTGACGAAGGTGCGCACGTCCAGGCGATCCTGCGGCGGACTAAGCAGCGTGGAGTAGCTTTTAATCGAGCTTAGCGCCATATTTAGACTGCGCGGTATCGGCGTAGCAGACATACTAAGCAGGTGCGAGGCAGCGCTTTTCTCTTTGAGCCGCTCCTTTTGCTTAACTCCGAATTTATGCTCCTCATCGATGATTATGAGCCCTAAATTTGCGGGGTTTAAATTTAAAAGCGAATGCGTGCCGACCACGACGATCGCCTCGCCGCTTTGCAGGCGCTTTAAAATTTCGTTCTTTTGCCTCGCGCTACTGAAGCGATCGAGCTTGAAAACAGGAATTTCAAATTCCCTAAAGCGCTCGCTAAGCGTGGCGTAATGCTGCGAGCTAAGTAGCGTAGTGGGTACGAAAAACAGCACCGAATGGCCGCTGCGAATGCAGGCAAAGATCGCATTCATCGCAACCTCGGTCTTTCCAAAGCCCACGTCGCCGCTAAGCAGGCGGTCCATCACCTTGCCGCTTTGCAGATCCGCTAAAATCGCGCCCACCGCCTTTTGCTGATCGCTCGTGTAGCTAAAGCCGCTTGCGCTTAGAAATTTCGCATAATCCGCGCTTTCGTTTTTAATGACGAGCCCCCGCACCAGCTCGCGCTTGGCCGCCAGCGCGATGATCTTTGAAGCGATCGCAAAGAGCTTTTCGCGCACGCGCTCTTTGATTTTTGAAAAGCTCGCCCTGCCCAGATGATCTAAGCTCACCGCGCCGCCGCTTGCGACGTAGCGATCGATCTTATTTAGATACTCTACCGGCAGCAGCAGTTTGTCGCCGCCCTCGTAGAGCAGGGATACAAACTCCTTGCTGCGCCCCATCACCTCGATAAGCTCAAGCCCGTTAAATTTAGCGATACCGTGATCCTCGTGCACGACAAAATCGCCCACGTTCAGCTCATCCAGAGCTAGGCTCGATCTTCGCACGCGCTTTTTAGGCGCCGCTTTGTTTAGCGAAAGGATGATCCGCTCGGCGCTTATTAAATTTACGACGAAATCCTCGCGTAAGATTTCGATATTGCTAAATCCGCCAAGATCAAACGGCGCGAGCAGCGCGTCGTTTCGCGCGATCAGCGTGATAGTCTCGCTACGGTGGAATTCAAAAAATTCCTGCGACGGCGTCACGGCGAGGTCTTTAAATTTACGCGCCGCTGGCAGTACCTCGATCGCGTCTAAAAAATCCAAATTGCGCTCGGAAAAAATTTCATCCTTTTTGATCTCGTGCAGCAAGACGCAATCAAACGCGCTCGCGTAATCTACGAAGCCGTCAATAAACCAAAACCCGAGCGAGCCCAGATCGCGAGCTAACGCGTCGCTGTCCGCGCGCGATATCTTTTCGCTCACGCTCTCAAACTCGTCTTCGCTTAAATTTGCCAAAAAAGGCGCTATCTCTGCTTGCGAAAGCTCATCTTTTTCGCTTTTTTGCGTCGCGACATCAAATCGCCTGATACTCTCGACCGTCTCGCCGTCGAGCAGAATTCTAACCGCGCTTTCGCTGCCTACCGAAAAAATATCGATGATCTCGCCACGAAAGCTAACCTCGCCCATGCTTTCGACGATGTCGCGCACGTCGTATCCCAGGCGCAAAATTTCATCTTTCAGCTCGCTTAAGTTTAACTCTTCGCCAAATTTTAAATTTAGCGGGCGCAGATGGCTTGCGGCGGGGAGTTTGTTTAGGATCGTGCGGACGGGCGAGATTAAAATTTTTTTGCCGCTTGCTTTGTAAAACGCGCTAAGAGCAGTGCTGATACCTGCTAGCTCACCCATGTAGCTACGCAGATCCTCGCCAAAGCTCGCTCTAAAATCTGGCAGGCAAAAGGCCGCGTAGCCCATAAATTTTAGCACCTGCTCGCACGCCGCGGCTTCCTTTTCATCCTCGCATATCAAAAGCTCTTTTTGGTTTTGCAAAAAGTATTCATAAACCTCGGCTTGCATTATTTAAACCTTTCGATCTGGTGCTGCACGACGTTTGCGATCTCCTGCCACGATACGTTAGGCTCTAAGGTCGAGATATTTTTGAAATTTTGCGCGTTCCAGCTCATAAAATTTGCAGGATCAACGCTTTGAGCCAAAAACCTAACTTCGTAATGCAGGTGCGGACCGGTGCTGTAGCCGGTGTTACCGCTATAGCCGATGAGATCGCCCTTTTTAACCCAAGAACCGGGCGTTACGATCGCGGAGCTAAGGTGGCCGTAGCGGGTTTCAAAGCCATAATTGTGCGATAGAATCACTAAAATTCCATATCCGCTGCCACTGCCGCCTGCAAACTGCACAAAGCCCTCTGCTGTCGCAAACACCGGAGTGCCCTCGCTTGCTCGCAAGTCGATGCCGTGGTGCATCCTCATAACGCCGCTGATTGGATGAGTGCGCATCCCAAAAGGGCTAGTTACGCCGCGATACTGCATCGGAAGTCCATTAGGCACAGCGCTAAGAATCGCGCTCGCCGTTTTTTCGCTAGCTGCGATATGCGCGCCGGAGCCCTTTTTGCGCTCCTTTTTCATCTCATTCATCGCAAGCATTACCTGGATATCACTATCCAGCCCGCCTCCATCGTCTTCGCGTCCGTCCAGCTTGGCAAGCACCTCCTCGTTTTTGCCCTCAAGTGCGATATTTTGCTCTTTAAGCGCGAGATTTTCGGCATATAGGGTTTTGTTTAGCTCCTTTAAATTTGATCGGTCGCTCGCGAGTTTAAATATCGCAAAAAACAAAACAAGCAGAAAAATTACAAAAAACGCGGATAAAATTTTAAGTTGAAATCTAAAATTTTCGCCAAAATACAGCGTCTTGGTGCCGAAGTGATCGCTTAGGGTGAGTTTAGTTTTAGCCACGGCGCGCCTCAAGCCATAAAATGAAATTTTCTACCAAATGAAACGAGCCGAAAACCAAATACTCCTCGTCCGCTCTAAGCTCGCCGCGAAACGGCGAATGTGGAATTTTAAGCGCGTCAAGCGCACGGGTTATCGCCTCTGCTGCCATTTCGCGATCCGCAACCTCGTAGCTAAAGATCTCCACGCGCTTCACCACGGGTGCTAAAGCTCGCAGCACCGCGACTACGTCCTTATCGGCAAAAGCGTTGTAAATCAGCACGATCTTTCTGCCCCCGTAGATTTCGGTAATTTCGCGGGCAACTTGCTGTGCCGCAAGCTCGTTGTGTCCGACATCCACGCGTAAATTTGGCGCCAAAACTTCCATCCTGCCGCGTAAATTTAGAGGCGGCAGCTGCGAAATTTCAAATTTCAAATTTAAAAATTTCATCGCAGCAAGCGCTAGAGCTAAATTTGAAATTTGAAATTTAGGCAGATTATTGCACGCGCAAAACCATGCAATCTGCGCTTGCTCACTCTCGCTTAAAAGCTCTGCTGCAAACCTCAAATGAGTTCCTTTTTGCTCTGCGATCTGCTGCGCGATACGAAGCGGAACCTCGCTCATCTCGTCGCTTAAAATCGCTTCCTTATCCATCGTAATGAGCTTAGTGTGGGCGATCTGCTCTAGATTTTGTCCTAGCATGCCCAAATGATCGGTGCCGATCGGTGTAAAAAGCGACAGCGTGCGCCCGAAGCTCGATGTAGCGTCAAACTCGCCGCCCATCCCAGCCTCGATCACGCAGTAATCGCAATCCCTAAAAAGCACTGCCGCCGCAAGCGTGAGATACTCGAAATACGAGAGGCTATCTTTAAACTCCGCGGGCAAGCTCTCTTGCAAAAACTCATGCGCGAAATCAAGCTCCTCATCCGTAGCATCGCGACCTAGCGAAATGGGAAGCGAGCTTTGAGCGGATTTAAAATTTGATCCTAACGGAGATTTAAAATTTTGCTCTGGCGAGATTTTTAAATTTTGCTCAGACGGAGATTTTAGATCTTGAGAATTCCATAAATTTTGTGTAGAAGCAGAATTTTGCGTATCTATGGAATTTTGCGCGATAGAATTCTGCTCGCTACAAAAATTTTGCGTGGTATAAACGGAGTTTTGCAAAGCATAATTCTGCTCACCGTGCGAATTCTGAGTGGCGATAAAATCCTGCGTGGCGGAATTTTGCAAATTAGAAATAGAAATTTGAGAGGCGGAATTTTCTCCGCTCGCAAAATTTTGCATTTTTTCGGAATTTTGTTTTTCCGTAAAATTTGACGCCAAAGCGGAATTTTGCTCGTTTTTAAAATTTGAAGCGCCTGAATTTAACGCAAAAACGGGGTTTTGCGCGATCCGTCCGCCTAGATAGATGCGCTCGTTGAGCCTAAAAACGTGCGGGCTGGTGTAGTGCCCTACGCTAAAGCCCGCTGCGGCGATCGCGTTAGCCAAAAACCGCCCGGTGCTACCCTTGCCGTTGGTGCCGATGATCTGAATGACATTTCTGAGCGGAATTTTATCTTTAATGGCGGCATATGCCCGCGGGAAGCGCTCGTAGTCGATTTTTTTGTAATAAATCGGGCGATTTTGCAAAAATTCTTTAATGCTGCGCCCGCTCAAGTCTGAATCCCCTAATCGCAAGCGCCGAAATAAACTCGTCAAACGCCTGCGCGGAGGCATTTTCGATCGCCTTGTAGCGGTCCTTATCGCTAATGATCGAGCTCGTATCGTAGCTATTTTTGACTAGGCGGCTAACTTTAAAATCGTAATCGCCCACGCAATCCTTGCTGAAAACCTCGCCGTTTTTAAGCTTGGTGCTAAAATTTACGATGAGATTTGCGCGGTAGCTAGTGACGTAGCCGAACTGATCGTATGAAAGCTCGCTAAAGCTTAGGCTTTTTATGCTTGCTACTACAATCGTCTGCGCCGAGTTTTTATCCGAAAGGCTCATCCCTAGGCGCTGAACTATACCCTGTCTGATCGCATCTTTAATAGCGACGGTGTTTTGCGGATCGGTCTTGCTCATCATCACATCCACAAATACGCTTCCGCTAATCGTCTCTTTTGCAATCCTTGAAACGGGCTTGTAGCCGCAGCCGATTAAAAAAATCAAACAAAAAACGGTTAAAACTTTTCTCATCTTCGCCTACTTTATTACCAAATTTACGAGCTTGTTTTTGACGTAAATTTCTTTTACGATGCTCTTGCCTTCTAGCCATTTGGCGCAGTTTTGTTTCGCAAGGCTTAAAATTTCGCCCTCGCTTAGGCTTGCGCCCGCTTCAAACTCCGCGCGCTTTTTGCCGTTAATCGTGACGGCGAGCTTGATCGTATCGCTCTCGAATACCTCTTCGCAAACTCTCAGCTCACAAAAATTCGCTCGCCCAAACAGCCTCTCGCTAAGCTCGGCGCAGATGTGCGGTACGATAGGCTCGAGCAGACTTAAGATCACAAAGTAGCCCTCGGTAAATACGTCTTTGTTGCTCTGCGCATTTAGCGCATTTAGCGCCTCCATACACGCGGCGATTAGGGTATTGAAAGCAAAACTGCTCTCATAAACCTGCTGTGATTTCTTAAGCGCCTCGTAAACTTTGAGGCGGGCATATTTTTCCTCTTTATTTAGGCTCGCGTGGTCGATCTGCGGAATTTTATCCGTAGCGTAGGCGTTTTCAGCACGATCGTATAGGCGATTTAAAAATTTATACGCGCCCTCTACCGCGCTGTCGTTCCACTCAAGCTCCTTTTGCGGAGGCGCGGCAAAAAGTATAAAAAGCCTCGCCGTATCAGCGCCGTAGGTCTCGATGATGTCGTCGGGATCGACGGTATTTCCCTTGCTTTTACTCATCTTCGCGCCGTCTTTTAGCACCATGCCCTGGGTTAGTAGCCGCTCAAACGGCTCGCTATCGCGCAGATAGCCTATGTCGCGAAGAGCCTTTTGGAAAAATCTCGCATACAAAAGGTGCAAAATCGCATGCTCGATGCCGCCGATATACTGATCGACATTCATCCAGTAGTTCACGCTTTGCTCGTCAAACGCTCGTTGCTGCCACGTCCGCTCGTCGCTTGCGTAGCGCGCGAAATACCACGAGCTTTCAAAAAATGTATCGAGCGTGTCGGTCTCGCGCACCGCGTTGCCGCCGCATTTAGGGCATTTGCAAAACTTCCAGCTAGGATGCGCGTCGAGTGGATTGCCCTTGCCGGTGATCTTAATATCCTGCGGAAGCTCTACGGGCAGATTTGAAATTTCCTCGCTTATCAGCCCGCATTTTGGACAGTGGATCATCGGGATCGGCGCGCCCCAGTAGCGCTGGCGGCTCACTCCCCAATCGCGCAGTTTAAAATTTACCACGCGGCGTCCGAGCCCTAGCTCCTCAAATTTTGAGATAACGGCGCTTTTTGCCTTCTCGCTATCCATGCCGCTAAATTCTTCGGAATTTACCAAAACTCCGCTCTCTACGTAAGCTTTGCTAGCGTCGTAATCGCCGCTTTTTGGAGCGATGCTTTGAATGATCGGCAGGTTAAATCTCTTCGCAAACTCGAAGTCTCTCTCATCGTGCGCAGGTACCGCCATAACCGCACCGCCGCCGTATTCTGCTAGGACGAAATTTGCGGTCCAAACGGGGATTTTTTTGCCGCTTAGCGGATGAAGCACGCTGATTCCGAGGCTCACGCCGTCTTTATCGCTTGCTTGGCGCTCGCGCGGGCTTTGATTTAAAATTTCTCTCACCTTCGCCGCAGCTTCGGCGTCAAGTAAATTATTATCCAAAAGTCTCTTTACGACCTCGTGCTCGGGCGCGACCGCCGCGTAGCTCATGCCATAGATCGTATCGGGGCGCGTCGTAAAGACCTTAAAGCCCTCGATGCCGCTAAGTTTGGCGCTGCTTTGCTCGTCAAATTTAAAGCCAAATTCCAAACCCTCGCTGCGTCCGATCCAGTTTTCCTGCATCGTAAGCACCTGAGCGGGCCACTTGCCCTCAAGCTCCTTTAAGCAATCCAAGAGCTCCTGCGCGTAGGCGGTGATTTTTAGATAATATCCCGGCATCTGCTTTTGCACGACCTCGTTGCCGCAGCGCCAACACCTGCCCTCCTCGACCTGCTCGTTGGCAAGCACCGTCTGATCGTGCTCGCACCAATTTACCACGGCGCTTTTTCTATAGATAAGCCCTTTTTCAAAAAGTTTGATGAAAAATTCCTGCTCCCAGCGCGTATAAAGCGGATCGGAGGTAGCGAGCATGCGACGAGCCGAAAAGCTAAAGCCAAGGCGGTGCAGCTCATTTTTCATATAATCAATATTTTCGTAAGTCCAAGTTTTAGGGTGAATGCCGTGTTTGATCGCCGCATTTTCCGCAGGCATACCGAAGCTGTCAAAGCCGATCGGCTGAAGCACGTTATATCCGCGCAGCCTATAATAGCGACTCAGCGCGTCGCCGATGCTGTAGTTTCGCACGTGCCCCATGTGGATGCGGCCGCTTGGGTAGGGAAACATCGAAAGGATATATTTTTTAGGCAGGCTGTAATCGTCCTTAGGCTCGAAAACTCCCTCTTCATCCCAAATTTTCTGCCATTTAAGCTCAATACTTTTACTATCGTAAGGCATTTTGCGCTCCTAGAATTCGTCTTTAGTTTTTGCCGACTCGATCGCTATTAAAATTAGCGAGAAAAAGTTTGCAAGTAGCGCGCCGATCGCAAGCGAGGTCACGATCGATAGATCTCCCGGCGCTACTACAATCAAAACGAACGCCGGTATGAGATGCAGATCCGCTACGAGCGAGCTTGCAAAAAGCTCGGCTGCTAGCATATTTCGCACGCCTACCTTCAAAAGCGTCGAGACTGCATTCACGCTGGTTGCTATGAAAAGTAAAATTTCATTCTTCTCATACAAAAACCCACCTATCGTAGTCATACTCATCAGCGCAAAAAATATGTAAATTACCCTTCCCCAGTTCATCTTTTATCCTTACACCGTGCCTTTTTCATACATGGCGCGATTCTTTTCTTTCTCTTTGATACGGCGCTGTTTTTCAGCTAAAAACGCGCGGTACTTTTCAACGTTAAATTTAAACAAAATCAGCATCGGAGCAGCTACGAATACGGAGCTGAAAGTTCCTGCTATGACGCCCACTAACATCACGAAGCTAAAGCCGTGGATCATCTCGCCGCCCCAAACGAATAAAATCACAATGACGATGAGAGTCGTAAGCGAAGTAAGCAGCGTGCGCGATAGCGTGTGAGAGATTGATTCGTTTATAACCTCGTCAAGCTTAATCGATTTACTATCTTTTACACCTTCTCGAATTCTATCGAAAACAACGATGGTATCGTTAAGTGAGTAGCCCATTATAGTTAGCAGTGCAGCTAGAATTTCAAGGTTGAAATCCACGCCGGCTAAAATCATCGCGCCTACGGCGACTACGACGTCGTGCAGATCCGATAGTACGGCTGCAATCGCAAATCTCCACTCAAACCGCAGGGTGATATAAACCAAAATGAGCGCAAACGACACACATACCGCTAAAATTCCGTTTGTGCGAAGCTCCTCGCCGACTTTAGGACCTACAATATCGACCTTGCGAATGTCGAAATTTCCGCTGCCTTGCAAAATTTTTTGCGCCGCTAAAGCGGGATTATCACCCAGTTCACTCGCAGCGCCTGAATATCTAATCGTGACCTCTTGATCGCTGCCGAATTCCGTAACGTTGATATTGCCTAAATTTGCCGCTTCGAAGCGCTTTCTGATCTCATCAAGTGGTGCTTTAGCGTCGTATTTAACCTGAATAAGCGTACCGCCGCTAAAATCGATGCCGTAATTAATGCCCTTAATGAAAAATAGCGCAATAGAGCCTATTATCAAAACAGCAGAAAGCGCAAAGGTAAAATATCTAAATTTCATAAAGTCATAAATTTTGCCCTTATCGAACACTTGCATTTGCGCCTCCTCTTACTTTATAACCGAGCCAAAGCGCGGTGTTTTTGCTTTTTTCCATCTTATCCATTACTAACTCAAACATTCCGTGAGTGCCTAAAATAGCCGTTATCATCGACGCTACGATACCGATACTCATCGTGACGGCAAAGCCCTTCACCGGACCCGTGCCGTAAGCATAAAGCGCAGCAGAAGTAATTAACGTAGTGATATTTGAATCCACAATCGCGCTCATCGCGTTTTCATAGCCTTTATTTATACTTTGGCGGATTGAAACTCCCGTCCTTAGCACCTCTCTAACGCGCTCATTAATGATGACATTCGCATCCACAGCCATTCCGATAGTTAGCACGATTCCCGCCATTCCAGGAAGCGTCAAAGTAGCGCCGAATAGCGCCATACAAGCGATCAAAAACAAGATATTTACCGCAAGCGCGATGTCGGCAAAAAGCCCCGCCACGCCGTAGTAGAAAATCATAAAGATCAAAATCGCAACCGCTGCAAGGCTTAGCGCTGCCATACTTTTATCGATGCTATCCTGTCCTAGGCTAGGACCGATACTGCGTGTCTCTGAGACTTTAACAGGAGCCAAAAGCGCGCCGCTTCTAAGCGCAATCGCTACGTCGTGCGCCTCCTCGACGCTAAATCCGCCGCTGATCTGACCGCTGCCGCCGCCGATACGCTCGTTAATGCGCGGCGCGGAGTAAACCTTGCCGTCAAGTACGATCGCAAGGCGCTTACCGACGTTTTTACCGGTAAAATCGCCAAAAATTTGAGCGCCTTGAGAGTTTAGCGTAAAATTTATGATCGGCTGGTTGGTGTGCTGATCGAAAGCTACCTTCGCATCAACTAGCATCGCGCCATCAAGAACAGGAATTTCGTTTATGAGATACTTGTAATTCGGATTTTTAACGTCGGGATAAATCACGTCCCCGTAAGCTCTGGCATCCGCTGCACTGATAGTCTGCGCGCGGTCTTGGCGCACATCGTCCACTGCCATAAGCTGCAAGTGAGCCGCTTTGGCGATCAGATCTTTGGCGCGTTGCTCATCTGCTGCACTTTTGACGCCCGGAAGCTCAACCAAAATATAGCTCTCGCCCTGCTTTGCTACCGTAGGCTCCGCAAGTCCGAATTGATCCAAGCGGTTTCGGATAGTCTCGACGGCCTGTTCGATCGCGTATTTTTTAGTCGCTTCGACCTCCTCAGGTGTTAGTGTGACGCGGTATTTTTCGCCAGATTTTTGAATGTCTAATCCGCTTGCGGCGCTATGCAAAATCGCATCAAATTTGGAAGCCTCGTCCGCGTCTAAAATTTCAAACTCAAACGAATCGCCTTCCAATTTTAGCCCGTCCATTAGTAGATCGTCGCGCTTGGCGGCGTAATTGACACTCGCGGCGATCGATTTGATCTTCGAAACGACCGCCTCGTCGCTTTGAACCTCCAAAAGCATATGCAGACCGCCTTGCAGATCCAAACCCAAGTTTATCTTGCTTCCCTTTTCGGTCTGAAAGATCGAAGGCGCGGCAAAAATCGCCGAAAAAATAACCGCAGCCAAAAAGATCAGCAGGCGGTATGAAATTTTACTGCTCATCTAATTTTCTTGCCACAAATTGTTTATCCAGCTCAACCATGACCTCATCGTTAAGCTTAACTGTGATAAAATCATTGTTTGTTTTCACGACCGTGCATTTTATGCCACCGCTAGTTATGATCTTATCGCCTTTGCCGAGCGCATCGACCATCGCTTTATGATCCTTGGCCTGCTTTTGCTGCGGTCTGATAATCAAAAAATACATAATCGCAAAGATTACGACGATAGGCAGGATTGATGCAAAGAAATTTCCTTGTTCCATGTGTTTCCTTCATTAGAAATTTAAAAAGTAGCTATTTTACATTAAGTTACATAAATAAAGGCTTTGTTCTTGCCCTTGCGCTTTCAAATTTTATTTTCGTAGAAATTTTAAGCTCTAAATTTGACGGCTTGGCTGCTTTGGCGGCGGAATTTTTCTCGCCTCTAATTGCGATAGCGGCACTTTTTTATCTACTAAAAGCGAGCAAGGCGGAGTGGTTTTGGTGCGGATTTTTTATCGGCGCGCTGTGGATGCACTGGATCAGCTTCAGTCTGATCTATTTCGATCTTGCGTTTTTGATCCCGATTGAAATTCTTGGAATTTGCCTTGTTTACGCTTTTATTTTTCGCATCTTTGCGATCTTTGACGCGCCGGTTTTGCGCGCTGCATGCCTTTTAGCGCTGAAATTTATCCATCCTTTCGGCTTTGATTGGCTAAATTTTGAACTGCTGCTAAGCCATGGAATTTTCAGAGCCGATCTTAGCGCGCTGGCTCTGATTTTAGCGGGGCTTTGCGCGATTTTGTATCTACGGGGGCGCGGCGCCCGGGCTAAACTTAATGCCGTGATCTTTGCGGTATTTTTGATCTGCGCGCTGCAATTTAGCCAAAAAGAAGCCGAGCCGCTACCGATTAAAATTTCACTCGCAAACACCGATGTTTCGCAGCATGACATCTGGGCAAAGGATAAAATTTTATCCGCCGCGTTGGCAAATTTAGCCCGCATCGATGATGCGATCGCAGCGGGGCAGGATGCGATAATTTTGCCCGAGAGCGCCTTTGCGATGCCGCTAAATTTAGAAAATGTGCTAGTTAAAGCTCTAAAGGAAAAATCGCGCGCAATTACGATCGTAGCGGGTGCGGAAGCGTATGAGAACGGGAAATTTTACAACAGCGCCTATCTTTTTGCGAACGGGGAAATGAGCCGCTTCGATAAGCACATTTTGGTGCCGTTTGGCGAAATGGTTCCGCTGCCTGAATTCGCGCGAAATTTCATAAACCGCGTGCTGTTAGGCGGCGCGACCGATTTTTCGACGGCTAGCGGTTTTAGCGACTACGAGCTTGGCGGGCGAAGCGTAAGAAGCGCTGTTTGCTACGAGGCTACGCGCGCGGAGCTTTACGAGGGCTCGCCCAAATATGTCGTAGCGATCAGCAATAACGGCTGGTTCGTGCCGAGCTACGAGCCCTATTTGCAGCGCCTCATAATCCGCTACTACGCGAGCTTGCACGGCACGATGATCTATCACGCTGTAAACGGTAGCGCTAGCGAGATAATCGCTCCGAAAAAGATCTGGATAAACCGCCTTAAAGATCATCTAAAATAGCCTAAAAAGTTATTTTTAAACGACTTTTGGATAATATTTTAAAATTTTATTAGGAGCTAAATTTATGGCTAAATACAATCGCATACTCGTAAAATTTTCGGGTGAAGCGCTAGCGGGAGAGAACGGCTTTGGGATCGACAGCGAAATTTTAAAATTTATCGCTAAAGAGATCAAGCAACTCGTAGAGGGTGGCATCGAAGTAGGCATCGTAATCGGCGGCGGCAATATCATAAGAGGCGTAAGCGCCGCAGCTAGCGGTATCATCAGACGCACCAGCGGCGATCATATGGGCATGCTAGCCACCGTCATCAACGCAATCGCGATGAGAGAAGCGCTAGAATACGCAGGCATGGACGTGCGCGTGCAAAGCGCGATAAAGATGGAAGCGATCTGCGAGACCTTCATCATCGGCCGCGCCAAAAGGCACCTCGAAAAAGGTCGCGTCGTGATCTTTGCCGCGGGCACGGGAAATCCTTTCTTTACTACCGATACTGCGGGCACTCTCCGCGCGATCGAGATCGGAGCCGACGCTATCATAAAAGCCACCAAGGTAATGGGGATATACGACAAGGATCCGCAAAAATTTAAAGACGCCAAATTGCTTTCCAAAGTCACTTACGATCAAGCCCTGCACGACAACATCAGGGTGATGGACGATACGGCTATCGCGCTTGCTAAAGACAATGCGCTTCCGATCATCGTATGCAATATGTTTAAGAGCGGAAATTTATACAAAATCGTAGATGGCGGAGATCTAAGCTCCTGCTCGATCGTAAAAAACTGAAATTTTAAATTTAAGGAGAATTGATGAGAACCGAACAAATTGTAGCCAAGGCTTTAAAAGTAACGGGCGGAGACCGATATAAGCTATCTTTGATGATAAGCAAACGCGCCGAGCAGCTAGCTGCAGGCGAACCGCCGTTAATAGATAACGTAGATACTCGCAAGATGAAATTTGCCGATATAGCAATCTTGGAACTAGCCGAAGGTAAGATCACATTAGATGGAATCGTTGACAAGGATTAATGATAACTTCTTAGAAAGTCTCATCGACGATGTCGTCGATACCAAAGACATTCAAAGCGCCAAGCAGCTGCTTTATAATCTAAAAGAGCCCACTCCGTTACTGGTGGATGCTATAAATTTATGCATCGCGCAGCACGACGGGCAGTTTCGCAAAAGCGGCGAGCCGTATGCGATCCATCCGATTTTGGTAGCTTGCTTCGTATCTTTTATGGGCGGAGACGACGCGATGGTAATATCTGCGCTACTACACGACGTAGTAGAGGATACAGATTACAGCATCGAGCAGGTTAGACAAAGATTCGGCGACGAAGTAGCCAAAATCGTAGAAGGGCTTACTAAAATCGTAAACATCAGGGAGGATAAGCTGGCTCCATCCGGCGATAGTAACGCCAAGCTTCGCACCACGGCGCTTACCTTCCGCAGGATGCTGATGATCTCCATTAACGATCAGCGCGTTTTGGTAGTCAAGCTCTGCGATAGGCTGCACAATATGCTAACCCTAGACGCACTTCGCCCCGATAAACAAAAACGTATCGGCGAGGAGACGCTTTTGGTTTACGCGCCGATCGCGCACAGGCTTGGAATTTCATCGATCAAAAACGTGCTTGAAGATCTTAGCTTCAAATACGTTATGCCTAAAGAGTATTCGGCGATCGCCGATTACGTCGAGGAGCATAAGCAGCAGCTCCAGATGAGCTTGAGCAAATTTAGCGAAAAGATCAAGGAGTATATGCTCTCAAACGGCTTTAGCGAGGGTAGCTTTGAGATCCAAAAGCGAATGAAACACTACTACTCGATATTTTTAAAAATGCAGCGCAAAGGAATTTCGATCGAGGAGGTGCTCGATCTTTTGGCTATCCGTATCATCGTGCAAAAGCCGATGGATTGCTACTTGGCTCTTGGCATCATCCATACTAAATTTAATCCGCTGATCTCGCGCTTTAAGGATTATATTGCGCTTCCGAAGCAAAACGGATATCAGACGATCCACACGACCGTTTTTAACGAAAGTATGATCGTAGAGGTGCAGATCCGTACCTTCGATATGCACAACACCGCGGAATTCGGCGTCGCCGCTCACTGGAAATATAAATATAGCGGCTCAATCAATCCGAAGCTTGATTGGCTAAACGACATCGGCATGCAGGAAGAGGACGACGCCAACGCCGAGGATCTTTACGAATACGCCAAAGACAGCCTCTACGTCGAAGATATCGCCGTGTATTCGCCCAAGGGCGGAATTTTTACATTGCCGCGCGGCGCTACGGCGCTTGATTACGCCTACGAGATACACTCTCAAGTGGGCTTAAAAGCGACCGAGGCCTTTATAAACCGCGTCAAGGTGCCGCTTCTTACGGAGCTTAAAAACGGAGATATCGTTCATATTATCACCGGAAGCGAGCCACACTACCGCTGCAGCTGGCTAAGCTCTGTAAAAACGGGCAAGGCACGCGCAACGATAAAGGCGTTTTGCAAGCAAAAGATCAGAGATATAAATTTTGAAGTAGCGATTAAAATTTTATGCGCGATCTTTACGACGAGCAAGGAGAGCATTCTAAGCTGGCTTGAAAAAGAAAATTTAAGCAAAAAGATCGGCAAAGCTGCCTATGACTCGGTATTTTTAAAAGACGTCGTAAATGCGCTGAAAAAATACCCGCTCAAAGAGAAATTTTTCAATATGAAATTTCGCAGCAAGTATGAGATCGAGAAGCAAAAATTTGACAACATCGTGGTGTATTCAAATTTTAAAATCGACGAGGTTGAGTTTGATTACTGCTGCAACCCAAAGCGCGGTGACGACATCATCGGCTTTCGCAACGGACATGGCGTGACGGTGCATCATAAGCTGTGCGAACGTGCAAGCGAGCTAATCAAAACCGATGAGATGATCTTCGTAAAATGGACGCGCAATGCGCCGCACCGCTATAAGATCATATTAAATTTAGAAAACAAGCGCGGCTCGCTGGCGACGTTTTTGAACTATTTAGTCAAGCTCGAGGTCGATCTAGTATCGATAAGCCTCAACGAAAATAGTGAAACGACGTCGGATTATTTTGAGATTATCATCGAGCTAAACGAAAATTTAGACTCCACGGAGATTAAAGACAAACTCAAAAACCGCTTTAAAATCGTGGATTTCGTATCGCTTACGGACGTATATAAAAACTAAATAAGGGAGAGCAAATGGCTGACATTCAAGGCATTATGGAAAATTTCAAGCGTGGTGTCGCGGAGATCATCGGCGAAGAGCAAATAGAGGCACTGATTAGGCGCTATTACGACAGCGGCGAGGTCTTTTACGTCAAAATCGGCATGGACCCCACTGCTGCGGATCTGCACCTAGGTCACGCCGTCGTGCTAAATAAGCTTGCGTTTTTACAAAACCACGGCGCGATCGTGCAGTTTCTAATCGGCGATTTTACTGCTCAAATCGGCGATCCTACGGGTAAGAGCGAGACGCGCAAAAAGCTAGCGCGCGAAGTTGTGCTGCAAAACGCCAAAACCTACGAGCAACAGGTCTTTAAAATTTTAAATCCCGCAAAAACTAAGGTAATGTTTAATTCCGAATGGACCAACCGCCTGGGTGCTAGCGGAATGATCGAGCTATCAAGCACTTTCAATGTTGCCCGGATGCTCGAGCGCGACGACTTCGAGAAGCGCTACAAGGCAGAGCAGCCGATCAGCATCAGCGAGTTTATGTATCCGCTACTGCAAGGATACGACAGCGTTTGCATGAAATGCGATATAGAATTCGGCGGCACCGATCAGAAATTTAATCTTTTAATGGGTCGCCAGCTGCAAAGAATTTATGATGTCGGCAAAGAACAAAGCGTCGTGATGATGCCGCTTTTAGTAGGCACCGACGGCACAAATAAGATGAGCAAAAGCCTTGGTAACTACATCGGCGTAACCGATACGCCGCACGATATGTACGGCAAGGTGATGAGTATCAGCGATGCGTTAATGTGGGATTGGTATAATCTGCTAAGCCAAAAGAGCAGCGAAGATATTGAGCTAATAAAAGGCTTTGTGGCGGATGGCTCGATCCATCCTAAGGCGGTTAAGGAGGAGCTTGCCTCCGAGATCGTCACGCAATTTTATGACGAAAATACCGCCTTTGAAGCTAAGCAGGAATTTGACCGCGTCCACGGTGCTGGCGAGCTTCCTAGCGAGATCAAGGAATATCACGTAAGCTCGCCTGCATGGATCGTAAAGGCGCTCATCAGCTGCAAGCTCGCAGTCTCTAGCTCGGATGCGCGTAGGTTGATAAAATCAAACGCCGTCAGTATCGATCAAAATAAAATTTTAGATGAGCAGCTTCAGCTTAGCTCGGGCGAATACACGCTTCAAGTAGGAAAGAAAAAATTCGCTAAATTAAAGGTGGATTAATGAGTATAAAAATAGGCAAACACGAGATTGCACACCCGATAATTCAAGGCGGCATGGGACTTGGTATCAGCTGGGACAAGCTAGCCGGCAATGTCAGCCTAAACGGCTGTCTAGGCGTCATTAGCTCGGTCGGCACCGGCTACTACGAAAATCTTAAATTTGCCAAAAAATCGCTCGAGGGCAGACCCTATACGAGCGAGAATTTTTATAGCAAAGAGGCGCTTTTTGCCATCGTACAAAACGCCCGTAAAATTTGTGGCAATGCGCCTTTGGGGATGAATGTAATGTGCGCGGCGAACGACTACGAGCGCATCGTGCGCGACACGTGTGAGGCAGGCGTCGACGTTATCATTAGCGGCGCGGGACTTCCTACCAATCTGCCGGAATTTACGGCAGATTTCCCGAACGTCGCGCTCGTACCCATCGTCTCCTCCGCCAAGGCTCTTAAGATCATCGCCAAACGCTGGAAGCAGCGCTATAACCGCATTCCGGATGCCGTAGTGCTCGAAGGCCCTCTTAGCGGCGGGCATCAGGGCTTTACCTACGAGCAGTGCGGCGATCCCGCGTTTGCGCTAGATAATCTAATCCCACAAATAAAAGCGGAAATCTCGCAATGGGGCAGCTTCCCGCTATTTGTCGCAGGCGGAATTTGGGATAAAACTGACATCGATCGCGTGAAATCTTTGGGTGCGGATGGCGTACAGATGGGTACGCGCTTCATCGGCACCTTTGAATGCGACGCCGCGGAGGAATTTAAGCAGGTGCTTCTTAATGCCAAAAAAGAGGACATCCGGCTTCTAAAATCGCCCGTAGGCTATCCCGCGCGCGGCATTCATACCAATCTGCAAGATATGATCGCCGCAGGCACGGCGCCCAAAATCCGCTGTATCAGCAACTGCGTAAGCCCATGCGAGCGCGGCAAAGGCGCTAACGCCGTAGGATACTGCATCGCCGACCGCCTAAGCGACGCATATCTGGGCAAAACGCAAAGCGGCCTGTTTTTCACCGGCGCGAACGGATGGCGATTAAACGAGATAATATCCGTGAAGGAATTGATAGAAAAACTTGTAAATGGCGAAGATAGTTAAAATTTTTCTAATCGCGGCTTTTAGCTGCGTATTGGCGTTTGGAGCTTCCAGCGAGGCGTTTTTTGCGAAATTCGACAAGGATTTCATCGTAGCGACGCCGAATTACAAGCGCTCGCTGCACAAAGAGCTAAAATCGCTCTACCAAGGCACGTCCGATAAAGAGGTCCGCATCAAAGCGCTAAAGAGGTTGATTTATAGCTCGAAAAATTTAGGGCTTGACTCCTCGCCTTATGAATCTGCGCTAGCCAAATTACAGGGCAAAGCAAGCGATAGCAGCACGCATTCTAAAAAGCTCAAAGATGAAAACGCAAAAAATTCCAAAAGCTCGGACGAGAAAAATACTTCAAATTTAGCGCATAGCTCCAAAGCCTCCGCCTCAAAAAACTCTAAGAATTCAAAAAATTCCACTTCCAAAAATCTCAAAAAGACGCGCGCGCCAGAAGAAGCCGATCTAAGCTCGCTATCTAAAGAAGATTTGGAATTTTTACGCTCAACTAGACCGATCGGCGCGAATGAGGCTGTAGACGCCCAAGAGGACGATGGCGGCGAGGACGCAATCGCGCAAAACGAGCATGACGAGGAGTCCGCAGATCAAAGCAGCGAGCTTAGAAAAAGCAGCGTCAAAAAAGCGGACAAAAACGCCCAGCTTGCGTTAAATTCTCTGCGCGGCGATAAAAACGAGATCGTGCTTGAGTTTAACCGCGATCTAAGCCAGAGCGATTACAAGGATTTCACCATTGCAAGCAACGATCATTTCCGCTTCGTGATTGATTTTAGCGCGCGGCAAAAGTCACAAAAAACGCGGCTTAAAGATAGCTTGGTTAGCGATGTACGCGTCTCGCAATACAACGATAAGACCGTACGCATTGTACTTAGCGACCCGAAAGAATTCAACGCAAACGTTGAAATTAGCGGCAATATGATGATTTTAAGTACGGCTGAAGGCTTAAAAGCCGCAAAATCTGCGCGCGCAGAAAAAAACAAGGATCAAAAATCAGGGCGCAAGCGCGAACGCGAGCAAGATAGCGAGCCGCAAATCAGCACAATAGATGATTCGCAAGGTGCCAAAACCGCGTCCGTAGCCGCCGGTAAAATTTACAAATCCACTAAGGGCAAGCTCATCGTAATAGATCCGGGTCACGGCGGCAGCGATTCTGGCGCGGTCGGAAACGGGCTGAAGGAAAAAAACGTCGTGCTAGCCACATCCAAAAAGCTCGGTGCGCTGCTTACCAAGCGCGGCTATAAGGTGCTTTATACGCGCAGCACCGACGTGTTTATAAATTTAAGGTCGCGCACCGCTTTCGCCGCTAAAAGAAATGCTGATATGTTTATTTCGATCCACGCAAATGCCGCTCCTAACGCTAGCTCAGCACTTAAAATGAGCGGCGTGGAGACATTTTTCTTAAGCCCGGCTAGAAGCGAGCGCAGTAAAAATGCCGCCGCGCTCGAAAACAGGGGCGATTTGGAGGATATGAATACCTTCTCGAAGCAGACCTTCCTAAATTTTTTAAACCGCGAGAAGATAATCTCTTCAAACAAGCTTGCCATCGATATTCAAAGCTATATGCTAAGCTCGGTCAAAAAGAGCTTTTCAAGCAGAGACGGAGGCGTGCGCGAGGCGCCATTTTGGGTGTTGGTGGGCGCTACGATGCCCGCGGTGCTCGTGGAGATGGGCTACATCACGCACCCGCAGGAGGGTAAAAATTTAGGCAAAAGCGCCTATCAAGATCGCATCGCCCAAGGCATCGCAAACGGCGTGGACGCGTACTTTCAGAAAAACAAGTGATGAAATTTTACGCGCTGCGCATTTTGCGAGCAAAATAAAATTTTATTTCGGCGCGAGATTTACTCCGCAGATATAGTTTAGCGGGCACAACGGACTTGCATATAAACAGAGCACGGAGGCGGTAAATTTAAAATTTAAAGCCCGCCGCGCTAAATTTAAAGCAAAACGTGCGGGCGCTTGCATGCAAAATTCGCTCGCGTGCAAAATATCTACTGCGGGTAGATAAATTTTTACGAAGCGTCTTGCGGCGCCACGAGCTAGGGATATATGCAGCTTAGGCGCGGAATTTTAACGCGGCTCGGCATAAAATTTTAAAGCACGGACTTGGCGCTGCTCTACGCAGCAGAGTGCGGCTGTCGGTAAATTTACCGACAGAATCGCATTTAAGCCGCGCAAAAATAGCGATTTTATCGCGCTAACGCAAGTCGTGTTTCAAACCGCGTCCGCGCAATTAGGATTGTACTTTAAGTCATGAGTATGTGTATCACTCAAGCCACGCTTAGCGGCGCAGTGGCGTCCTGAAATTTTGCGCGCAGAGCGCACGATATTTGCGTAATGCTGCGAACGCGGCAGTTACAGCGTGCCGATGCCTGCGCTCTATGTGCATTAAAGGTGCAGCTGAATCGCAAATTTAAAGATAAAATTTAAAAGGTCCAAAATGAAAAAAATCGTATTTTTGATCCTGCTTTTCGCAGCCGTTGCGCTCGCACTCTACGTCACTTCGCGCGTCAATCCAAATCTTTTCGCCGAAATCAAAATCCTAGGCGCGCTACTAAACGCCACGATATTCGGCGTCGCGCTCATCGCCTTAGCGATCGGCGAGAAGGAGCTCGTGCGCTTCCCGTTTCTTACCGCCTCGCTGCTGGCGCTGTTTTCGGGGCTAGTGGAGGGCGTGCTGCTCTTTGAAAACCGCTACTACATCGCGATCACGGCGGTAGCGTTCGTCGCCTTCGTCTTTTATCTGCAGATCAGACACAAAAGATTTTCAAATAAAGCTTATGAAAATTCTGCGGACGAGGGCTCTAAAAATTTAGACGAGGGCGCAAATTTAAAAAACGCGGATTCTGATGACGCAAAAGAGGCCCAGGAGCCGCAAAGCAAAGATGCTACGGCAGATGAAATTTTAAACTTTAAAAGCGGCGGCGAAATTTTAAATTCTCAAAGCGAGGATGAAATTTTAAACTCCAATGACGATCTCGGTGAAAATTTCGCAAGCGGCGCCGGTGAAAATTCTACGCATCGCGCCGGTGAAATTTCCGAAGAAAATTTTAAAATTTCAAACGGCGGCGCGGGCGAAGGCGGCGAGAGCAAAAATTCCGCGCAAAATTTCAATCAGGGCGGTGAAAATTCCAAGCTAGGCTCGAACGAAAATTCCGCGGACGACGCAAGGCGCGATAGATGATCAAATCCGCGCTGATCGCGCTTGCGGTGATATTTTTGCTGCTTTTAAATTTAGCCAATCTCTTCGGCATGACACGCATAAGCGGGCCGGTGCCTGCGATGATCTGGTTTGCGATCAGCTTCTGCGGGGTTTTTTACCTATACAAATTTTGCGGCGCAAAGCCCGTCGCAGCGCGGATCGGGATCTTTGCCGTGGCTTTCGTAGGCGGATTTTTCACAAGCGTTTTGTACTACGGATTTTTTAATTCGCAAACTTTGGAATTTGCCTTTACATACGCCCTTTTTGCGGTGGTTTTTACGCTCGGTATAGGCGTGATTTTGTAGCGAGCTTTAAAAATTTAGTGCCCCGCTTAAAATTTCGCCGCCGAAGCTCAAAATAAACTCGCGCGATTTTGTAGAATTTTAAAATTTATCCGTGCGAGCGCTAAATTTACATCCTGATCTTGTAGGTTTTGTAGTTATCCTTCATTCTAAACGTCAGCAAATTTTGTAAAATTCCAAAGAGGATCATAAAGGTGATAAAGCTGCTGCCGCCGTAGCTGAAAAACGGCAGCGGCACGCCCACGACGGGCGCGAAACCCACTACCATCGAGATATTAACGCCCGTGTATATGAAAATGAGCGAGGCAAGCGCGCTCGTAAAGACCCGTATCAGATAATCGCTTTTGAAATCGTAGTTCAGGCTCAGCAGATGCAGTATCAGCAGCGCATACAGCGCGATCAGCGCGGCAGCCCCCACGAAGCCGAAGCGCTCGATCGTATAAGCGAAGATAAAATCGCTCGTCGCAATCGGTAGAAATTTAAAGTGCGTCTGCGTCGCTTCATCCTTATCCTTGCCGTAGATGCCGCCGTTTCCAATAGCGATGATCGCCTGCTTGACCTGGTAATTGGGCTCCTCGCTGATGAAATCGGCGATGCGCTTTTTTTGATAATCGTGCATGTTTTCGTACAAAATCGGCGAGCTGGCCACAAAAACGATGATCAGCGTAAGCCAAATTTTTTTATCGACGCCGATAATAAAAAGGATTGCAAATCCCGTCAAAAAAAGTATCGCGGCGGTGCCTAGATCGGGCTCTTTCGCGATCAGAACAAAAGGCAGAAGTATGTAAAAGCTAAGGCGCAAAAAATCCTTCAGCCCGTAGCCGTTTTTCGGCGGCGGATTTTTGTGTATCAGATACATCAGCATCAGGATAAACGCGGGCTTCATCACCTCGCTCGGTTGCAGCGTAAAATGCACGAAAGGAATCTCCAGCCAGCGCCTAGCTCCTAGCTTGCTAACGCCGAAAAAATCGACGCTGAGCAGCAATATGATATTTGTCCAATAAAATATCGGTATGAGATATAAAAATTTGCGTATCGGAAAGAGAAAAAATAGAGTAAAAACGGCAAATCCTACGCCGAAATAAACGACTTGTTTCGAGGACAGCACGTCGTTTGCCTCGCTTATTAAAACGTATGAAAAAACCACTATCGGCACGATTAAAAAAGGTTGAATGAAATCAAAATATGCTAAAATCTTTTTGTCAATTTTAAACAACGCTTAATCCTAATTAAAATTTTGACGTAAGAATAGCCAAAAAAGGTATAAATTTGGATAATCTAATAGCACAATGCAGCGAAAGGCTCGACGTTTTTTTAAGCTCGCAGCTTGGAATTTCGCGCAATCAAATATCAAGCTTAATCAAATCCGCAGCGGTCAGAGTGAACGGAGCCGTGCAAACTAAGCCCGGCTACAAGCTATCCGCGGGCGAGCTAGTACGTATCGACTACCCCGCGCCCGCGCCGCAGCAAATGAGCGCGGAGAGGCTAAACTTCGATGTTGAAATTTTATACGAGGATGATGATCTGCTCGTGGTGAATAAGCCTGCGGGCCTTACCGTTCACCCCGCCGCAAGCGTCAAAGAGCCCACGCTCGTGGACTGGCTCAAGTCCCGCGGCTATCTGCTTTCCACGCTCGGCGGCGAGCTTCGCGCGGGCATCGTGCACCGCCTGGATAAACTCACCAGCGGCGCCCTACTCGTCGCCAAAAACAACGCCGCGCACGCCGCGCTCTCGGCGCAACTAAGCGACAAGAGCATGGGGCGGATATACCTCGCGCTCATCGACCTGCCGCTGAAAGAGCCCTGCGTGATCGAGCGCCCGATCTCTCGCAACCCTGCAAACCGTCTAAAAATGGGGATCGTGCCCGGCGGACGCAGCGCAAAGAGCGCGTTTTATGAAATTTTAAGCGGAGCGGAACTAACGGAGCTTCAAAACTCCGCCGAGAAATGCGATAAAATTTTAAGTACGAGCGCGGACGATGGTACAGCTGCGGGTAAGAGCACAAGCACGGATAAAATTTCAGCCACCGATAAAATTTTAGCTGCGAACGCAAGCGCAAGTAGAATTTCGGCTAAGGACAAAATTTCTGGTGACGCTACGGATAAAATTTTAGATGTCGATAAAATTTTAGACGCAACCACAGATATGGGCAAAATCTCGGCTATGTATGCGGACGAGGATAAAATTTTAAACGCTAACAGGGACGCAGATACGAGTAAAATTTTAGCGACCGACGTAAGCACGCGCGGGAATAAAATTTTAAATGTAGGCCTAACTGCGGGCGTAGATAAAATTTCGATTACCAACGTAAGCGCGAGCAAGAATGCGGGCATGGATGAAATTTTAAACGACTATGCAGGCGCGAATAACGCGGATGAAATTTCAAATAATTGCATGCGGAGTGCGGATAAAATTTCAATCCAAAGCGCAGATAAAATTCCAAGCAGCCGCGCGGATAGCGCAGATAAAATTTTAACCGCCAAAATGAGCGCGGATCAAACCCGCCCCGCCCGTCTCGCCGAGAATAAATTTTTAAATTTTAAAAATCCCGCTCAAAACCAAAACCTGCCGCCGATAAACCTAAAGAGCTTTAATCTTGTCGCGGCAAAGCTCTTCACGGGTCGCACGCATCAGATCCGCGTGCATTTAAGCTCGATAAATCGGCACATTTTGGGCGATCATTTATACGGATTTAAGAGCGAAAACGCTAAAATTAGCAGGATTTTGCTCCATGCCTATTTGCTCTATTTCATCCATCCGCGAAGCGGCAAAGAGGTGAAAATATGCGCGGGCTTGCCGAGCGAATTTCTAAATTTTACGACAAATCAAAAGGTAAAGGATGAAATTTATGAAAAAATTTTACCGACTAACGTTGAGTGCTACTTTAGCGATACTAGCGGGTGGCTGCGCTATGTCTAGCGCGCCTAGCGCAAGCGACGAAAGCCTGCCGCGCGTAGAGGGCATTAGGACGATCACGAGCGACAATGAGATTGGGCTTGAGTGGCCTAGATACGACAGCAATACCGCCGTACTGGGCTTTGTCGTTTACCGAGCGCCGGCAAGCGGCGGCGAAGCCAAAAAGATCGCCACCATCGCAGATCCATACTCCACTCACTACGTAGATACGAGGCTGCAGCCGGGCACTTCGTATAAATATACGGTGCGCACATACGGCGCCAAGGGCGTTTCGGCTCCTTCTCCGGTCGCTATCGCAAGCACGGCGAAGATGTTAGAGTCCGTGCCGTTTGCGCAGGCGATCTACGGGCTTCCGGGCCGCGTTAAGATCATCTGGCGCCCGCATCCGGATCTTCGAGTAAGCTCTTATCTAATCGAGCGCCGTCCTAAGGGAGGCGAGTCGTGGAGCACGATTAAAGAGGTTCGCGGCAGACTTAGTGCTGAATATATCGATAATATCGATTACGGCGAAGGATATGAATACCGCATCACCGTCAAAACCGAAAACGGAGAGCTGTCCAAGCCTAGTGCAGTCATTGCCGCAGCGCAGGCAGAATAAAGCTTGCCGAATTTCATAACCCAAAGCGTGAGCCTGCCGCCGCTGCCGGCTAGATTCGGCGAAGTCGAATTTTTAGAGACGGCGCGCGGCAGAAATTTAATGCTCGTGCGAACCAAAAGCTTTGATAGCGAGTTTTTTATCATCGTAAAGCCCAGCGGCGACAAGGTGATAGTAAAGGGCGAAAAGATTACCAAACCCGCTAAGATCGGTCATCTGCAACGAGCACTCGAAATTTTTAAAGAGCGCTTCTGCGGGCAGATCATCTCGCAGGCATTTGCTTACAAAGACAGCTCGCTTACCGAAAAAACGCCGCTGATTTTGGGCGAGAATAAAATTTTATCCCTCGTAAAAAGCTCTAAATTTAATAAAATTTTCATCGAGATCGGCTTCGGCTCGGGCAGACACCTGCTTCATCAAGCGCGCTCAAATCAAGACGCGCTGCTAATCGGCATTGAAATTTATAAGCCCGCGATCGAACAGGTCGCAAAGCTAGCGATCCGCGAGGGGCTGCAAAACATTGCCCTGATTGCCACCGACGCACGGGTTTTGCTGAGCCTGCTTCCTGCGGGCTGCCTGCAGCGCGTATTTTTGCACTTCCCCGTGCCGTGGGACGACGCGCCGCACCGCCGCGTCATAAGCGACGAGTTCGCCTCGCAGATCGCACGCACGCTCGGGCGCGGCGGCCGCTTCGAGCTTCGCACCGACAGCGAGGAGTACTTCCTCTACGCGATGCAAAAGCTCTCGCCCTACGTGCAGCGCAAAGCGGGCGAAATTTCACACTTCAAAAACCGCGACGCCGCCGTAGCGAGCAAATACGAGGATAGATGGCGCAAAATGGATAAGGATATCTACGATCTGATCTATGAGAACAAAACCGCGGGCCAGGCCGAGCCGCAGCGGTTTGAGATGGAATTTTTAAAATTTGACGCGGCGGCAATCGCGCGAAATTTTAAAAATTCCACCTTCAAAGGCGAGGATTTTTTCGTGCATTTTGAGGAAATTTTTTACTTCGACGCGCAAAAAAGCTTGGAGGCAGGCGGAACTTGCGCGGCGGACGGCGTGAATTTAAGCAGCGCGGACGAAGCGATGAACGACGAGGCTATAAATTTAGACGCGACGCGCGGCGGAAATTTAACCGAGCGCGCGAGCATGGATGAAATTTCGTTAGGCGGCAGCAAAATTTTAGCTACGACAGCGGGCGATAAAATTTTAGCTTGCGCGAACGCTGCGCAAATTCTAAAAAAAGCAAGCGTCGCGCCAAATACAAACCGCGCGGATAAAACGGGCGCAAAAGACGGCGTAAATTTAAACGATGATCGCTTGAGCGCAAAGGGCGTAAATTTAGCGAGTGACGCTCCCGTCACAGCAAGCGCTAAATTTAGTCGCCCCGCCCCGAGCGAAAAGCGCGCTTTAGCCTGCGAGCAGATCGCAACAAGCAGCGCGCCAAATGCTAGCGACACGGAGGGTGCGCTTGCAGCTATCGATACGACAGGCGCAAGCACTACACCCGCAGCGATCGGCACAATAGATGCAAGCAATATGCCGAATTTGGACGGCTCATTCGCGGCGACCCGTGCAGCAAAAGCAAGCTCCGCATCAAATGTAATCCGCGCAAACGAAGCAAACGTTACGAAAATTCCAAAAAAAGCAAGCGTCTTACTTTGCAAAAATGAGCCGCAAGCCGAACTGAAAAACGAGCTAAACCACGCTGCTGAACCGCAAGCAGAATTACAAAATAAGTCAAATTCTATCAAGTCGCAAGTCGGTCGCCAAAGCGAGCCAAACCATGACGAGTTGCAAGCCGAACACCAAGGCAAATTAAATCGTGCCGAGCCGCAAGACGAACGGCAAAACAAGCCGTGCACCGCCGAGCCGCAGGACGTGCTAATCCTGCTTTCACTCGGGGCATTCGACTTTCCGCAGCAGTGTTTCATCCGCGCAAACGCAAGCGGTACGCGCTACTTCATCCGCCGCCCGCTTCCTACGCGCGAAAACCACGCGGCACATCAAAAAATTTCGGAGATATTTTCACAATGGCAGAGATAACGGACGATTACAACATCATCACCGCAGCGGGCCTCACGCTAGGCTACGAAAAGGCGGGCGCGGTCATCCAAGACGCGAGTTTCGGCATCGGCGCGAAGGACTTCGTCATCATCACGGGCAAGAGCGGCAGCGGCAAATCCACGCTGCTTAAGTCCTTCTACGGCGGCATCGACATCATCGGCGGCGAGTTGAACGTCTGCTTGTGCGATTTAAAGGGCATCACAAACTCCGATCTGCGCACCCTGCGCCAGCGCATCGGCATTATCTTTCAAAACTACCGCCTGATCAACGAATGGACGATCGAGCGCAACATAATGCTTCCGTTAATGATAATGGGCTACAATCAGCAGGTCTGCCAAGACCAAGCTAAAAAGCTACTGCGCCACGTCGAGCTCGGGCACAAAATGGGCAAGTATCCGCTCGAGCTTAGCGGCGGCGAGCAGCAGCGCGTGGCTTTGGCGCGTGCGATGGCGCATAATCCGCGGCTACTGCTGTGCGACGAGCCTACGGGAAATTTGGACGACTACTCCAGCGCCATTATTTGGAATTTGCTACGTTCGGCGTGCGAGTCGTGGAACGCCTGCGTCGTTATCGTGACGCACAAAATGCCCGCCACGCTGCGTTTTAGGCACCGACATTTTGAGATTAAGGACGCTAAAGTAAATGAAATCGATTAAAACCCATTTCGGCGTGATCTTTTCGCTCGTCGCGCTGCTTTTTTCAGTGCAGTTTGGAATTTTTATGAGTAACCTAACCAAAAGCTACGAGCGCTCGATCCAAAACGAATACAACATCGTGCTAGTCTCCAAAACTCCGCTCAGTCTGCAAGACGCGCAAAAAGCGGTGCCTAAAATCAGCTCGATTAGCGAAATTTCCACAGCGGGCATCACCGAGCGTCTGAAGGGTAAAATTTCACAAAATGCCTTTGCCGAGCTTAGTAAAAATTTGCCTAAATTTTATAGCGTCAAGCTCGAAAGCTTCCCCGACGCAGCGCAGCTTGCCAAGATCGAGCAGGATCTAAAATCCATAGGCTCGCTCACGCGGGTTGAAATTTTTAAAAAGACCCACGATGAAATTTTTAAAATTTTACTGCTTATCAAAAGCCTCGTTTACGGCTTTGCGTTTCTCATCGTGCTTTTAGGCGTGATGCTAATCCACCGCCAGATGCGTATTTGGGTTTACGAGCACAAAGAGCGCATCGAGATCATGGAGCTTTTCGGCGCGTCGTTTCTGATAAAAAGCGGCAAGCTCTACCGAATGGCGATAATAGACTCCTTCATCGCCACGCTGATCGTGACCTGCTTTTATATAGCGCTTCCTTCTTGGGAGGTGTTTTCGACCACGCTTAAGGGTATCGGCGATCTACGCACCGCCATAGTGCTGCCTTACGACGCGTTGATCCTTTTAGGCGTGGCTTTAGCGCTATCTATAATCGCGGTAAGTTTTGTGATGCTGCAAATCGGAAATAAACGAGCATGAAAAGGGCTTTTTTAGCGCCGCTTCTTGCGCTGGGGCTTGCCGCGGCTCTTACTTATGCCGCGCCCACAAAGGGTCAAAGCACGAAAGATAAGATCGCCAAAGCGGGTCAAGAGCTCAAAAGCTCGCAAAAGGAGGGGATGCAACTCTCGCAAAAGATCGATGAGATTGCAGGCCAAATCGTAAAGGAGCAGGAGGGCTTTAAAAAGCGCGAGGGCGAGATCAAACAGCTAAGCGATGCGATCGAGGGCTTAAAAGATCAATACGCCGCCGAAGCGCAGGAGCTTGAAAAGCTTAATAGCCAAAACGTCACGCTTCTTAGCGTGCAAAACGATCTAGAAAGCAAGATCGCAAGCGTGATCTCGCAAGAGCTATCATTTGATCTCATCACCGACGTAAATTCCACCACCACGCCCGATTCTATCATGGCTAGCGAAATTTTAGAAGGGCTTGGCGTCGTTATGAACGACGAGCTGAAGGGGCTGATCAAAGACTACGAAAATAATCAAAATTTTATCAACGAGCAGAACAAAAAGATCAAATCGATCCAGGCGAGCATGGCGGGCTACGACAAGAAAAAAACCGAGCTTAACGCTAAACAAACTACCCAAAAAGAAAAGCTCGCGCAGATGAAAAAGGACAAAGAGGACTACATCGCGAAGCTGGAGAAGATAAACGACGAACAAGACGCCATATCTAAGACCTTGCAGGAGCTTAAGATCATCGACGATGCGGAGGAAAAAGCCAAAGCGCAGAAGGAGGAAGCGACGCGCCAAGCAAAGCTTGAAGCGCAGAAGCAAAAGGAGCGCCAGGCGCGCGAAAAAGAGTACGCCAAAGCAAAAGCGGCAGCAAAAAAGGCGGGCAAGCCTGAGCCTGCGCCTCCTAGCGAGCCCGAGCCAGAAGTGAGCGAGCCAGCGGATGAGCGCGTAAGTAAGATCAACCAAAAAGTCAAGCAGTACGGCTCTAGCTATCAGTCCTCGCGCGTCAAAAAATACAGCGGAGCCAAGACCGCAGCGCCTTTAAACGGCGCGTATTTGAAGCGAAAATTCGGCAACTACAACGATCCTGTGTATAACATCAAACTTTTCAACGAAAATATCGTGCTAGGCTCAAACAGCGGCGACACGCAGGTTAAGGCGGTGCTGCCGGGTAAAGTGGTCTTTGCTAAAGAAACCGCCGTGCTCGATAAGGTCGTGATCCTAGAGCACAGCGGCGGCATCCACACGATCTACGCGCATCTAAATCAGATCCCGCCTACCGTGCGCGTCGGCTCCAACGTCAAAAAGGGCTACATCATCGGGCGTATCGGCTCAGATCTGACCTTTGAAGTGACGCAGCAAAACTACCACATCAACCCGCTTGATCTCATCAGCTTGAGGTAAGCGTGAAAAATTCTAAATTTAGCGAATCTTGCGAGGATGCCGAAAGTTTAAATTTAAGCAAGCAAAGCTCGGCCTGCGAGTTAAATTTAGATGAGGAGAATTCTTTAAAAAAGCGGAATTGCGCCGCTTCAAATTTGAGCGATGAAAGCTCTGTGGCGGCGACAAAAAATCCTAGCGGCGAGAATTCAACCTCGGCGTTAAATTTGAATGACGTAAATTCCAAAGTGACGTTAAATTTGAACAATCAAAATTTAAGCAGTCAAAATTTTACTGCTACAAGCGATGTCGCCGCGTCAAATTTAGATAGCGAGAATTCCGCCACGGGCGCTACTGCGTTAAATTTTAAAAATAAAAATTCCGCGACGGCGGACATCATAGCGACATCAAAAACGATGGCGGGCGCCGCAAAAACAGGAAGCTACAACGAGCGCCGTAGAAGCAAAAATGACAAAAGCAGCGCAAAATGATATTGAGATTACAAGGGTAGCGGAGGAAATAATGATAGCAGAGATAGCACCGACAAAAGAAGCGGAAGCGGCGAGGCCGCAAATCCAAGAGCTCACCAATTTTCTTAGTGAATACACCGCCAAGATGCTTAGTATCGGCACTTACACCGTGCGCATCGAGCGCTGCGTGCGCAGGATAGCAGGCGCTTACGGCTATGAGGCGAGCCTGATGATCTTCGTGCGCCACTTCATCATCAGCGTGATGGAACCTGCGGACAACTCCATCCGCCGCACCTACGTCAAAACGGGCGCTGCAGCGCAGATCAGCTTCGATCTGATCTCTGAGCTAAGCGCACTTAGCTGGGAAATTTACGACGAGAAAATCCCCCTTGCGCGCGCCAGAGCCGCATTTGCAGAAATTTTAGCCTCGCAAAAGAAAAGCTTCGCCAAAACTCTCGTTTTGCTAAGCGTCGCAAATGCCGCATTCTGCGAGCTTTTCGGCGGCGATAGCGGCGCGATGGCGCTCGTTTTTGCGGCTACGGCTTTTGGAATTTGCGCCCGCTATCTGCTTAGCAGGCTCAAAATCAATCTAAAAATCCAATACATCGCCGTTTCGTTCGCAGTCTCATTTATCGTCTCGCTAGGCGCTCGCTACGGGCTTAGCGCCACACCCGACGTCGCTGTGGGATCGAGCATATTGTTTTTGATCCCGGGCGTCTGGCTGATCAACTCGGTATTTGACATCCTAAACGAAAATATGCTCGTAGGCATCAGCAGAGGGCTGAACACGGGGCTTTTGATCATCTGCATCGCGATCGGGCTCTTTCTGACGCTTAGCATCTCAAATTTGGGGCTTGTAAATGTTTGATATAGCACTTTCGGTATTTAAGGACGCCTGCTTTGCCGCTGCGGCGGGGCTTGGGTTTGCGTATGCGTGCATGCCGCCAAAAAAGACGCTCGCCTTCTCGGCGCTGCTTGCGGCGGTTGCGCATTCGTGCAGGTTTTTGCTGATTCAAAGCCAAATTTTTTCGATCGCCGCCGCGACGCTTTTTGCGTCGTTTCTGATCGGCGTTTTGGGGATGCTCTGCGCCAAGCGCCTTAAGGTACCCGCAGAGATCATCGCCTTTCCTGCGCTACTTCCGATGATCCCGGGCATCTACGCCTATAAGGCGGTCTTGGCGCTGTTTTCTTATATCAGAGCCGTGGGCGCAGAGCATAAACTCGCTCATCTTATCTCGTTTTTCGATAACGCCCTTGCCACGGTCTCGATCTCGCTGGCGCTCGGCACCGGCGTTTCAATAACGCTGCTAATTTTCTACGAGCAATCCTTGATGATCACTCGCGGCGCAAGGGGCAAATAGCGCTAAATAAGAATTTTAAGTAGGCACGGCGGGTAAATTTTATAAATTCTATTTTATTGCTCTCGTTTTATCTCTTTGGTTTTTTCATCGTAATAATATCCTTGCTCCACACCCAGCAAATTATCTTTTATATCGTATTTATATGTATAATTTTCATCAAAAATACCTAGATAAAAAGCATACCTACTATATTTTCTACCTTCTAACTCAAAAAACGCTTTATACGGTTTTATATCTTTCTTTTTAAAGTTATATAAATTACAAAAGTTATCGTATTTTTTATCTATTAGGCTTACATACATATCAAAAAATAGCATGTCGGTTGGAATAGAAAAAATTTTATCATTAGGATATTTGTGGTCGTATATTTTAGGATTAATTTCATTTAAAAATATTTTTTCCGTAAATAACATATCAAATACATGTTTATCATTTTCTAATCCGCTAAAATATAATTTGTATTTTAAATTTCCATCCGACAAGATTAAACTATTATTATTTTCCCAGGGGTAAACAACTTCGCCTTTGAGCATGGACATATTTACAAAATCTTTGAAATTTGCTACGGCTTGTTTACCATTGCAAGCCCTGTCTCCCAAACTCATAAAATATTCTAAATTTATATTGTCATCTACAATGAAAAATTCGCAAGCTTTATCTGGGCGATTATTTCCACCGCATCTTTCCGCCAACCCGCTATAAAAATTATAAAATTCATCCTCTACTTTACCGTATTGTTTCTTTATTTTTCTTTCCATATCACGGAATTCCTCCGCTGAAATATTTATAGATTTATAGGTCTTTTTAAGCATGCACTTTAGTGCCCTATCCTTAAGCTGTATATCCGTAAGATTGCCATCTAGATCGCATACCCATTCATATGGATCGGTTTCAATTTTTTCGGCTGAATTTGGGTATTTATACTCCGCAATAATCGAAAGTATCGCGCACAAAGCGCATATTATTATGATGAAGACCAAGCACAGATAATATCTCGTTTTCAAATTTCGCTCCTAAAATTTTCCGCAATATACCTCACATATACTTAATCTACGATAATTTTAGTATGCCTCAAATATCGTTAAATCAGGGCTTTTCTTGATCCGCTTCGGCAAATTTCATCTCAATGCTTCGTAGGTATTAGGCTCTCTTGCGCGCTCGTCGCACCTCTTGCCGCGAAGGTAAAATTTAGTTATATCCGCCATTTATCGCTCCTTATCCAATATTTGTTTTATTGTTTTCTCTTTTTCATCGTAGTAGTATTTATACAACAAGTTGTATTCTAGGCTTTTGTTAAATTTCATATTTTTATCTATTACTATAAATAGGAAGCTATAATTAACATGGAGCGGTAGATATTTTATAGGCGTCTCAAAATCATCTATTTTATAACTCGCTTCATCAATTTTTATTCTATTTTTATATTGTTCATACCTATGGCAAAAAATATCATAATTTGGACTACTCGGCTCAATATATG
Source organism: uncultured Campylobacter sp. (assembly GCF_938015785.1). Lineage (GTDB taxonomy): Bacteria > Campylobacterota > Campylobacteria > Campylobacterales > Campylobacteraceae > Campylobacter_B. The sequence continues at coordinate 37,902 of NZ_CALLWC010000071.1, forward strand.
TATAAAGACTCAAAAATATCGAATTTATTGGCATAACAAATACAATATCCGTATGGTTAAAACCAAAATTATTATCAATTTCCAATGAATTGTTGAAAATTTTTTCTGTTAATATAATTTCCCTAGATTCCCTATCCCTATAACTATCCTCATCAATATCATTAAAAAATATTCCGTACTTTAAGGAGCCATCTTCCAAAACCAAATTTTCCTTATCTTCCCAAGGATATACGACTTCGGTTTTAAAAATTTCTTTATCTATATAGGTCTCGGCATCTTGTATCGCTTTGCCGTTTCTGCAAATTTTTGAGCCCAAATCCATAAGATAATCTAAATTTAGCCTTTTATCTATCTTGTAAAATTCGCATTTATCATCGGGGCGTTTATCGCTATGGCATTCTGAATAACGGATCTCTACGCCGCCGCCGATTTCGTTGGCCGTATCGCCATATTCCTTTTTAACTGCTTTAATTCGTCTATCATATTCTCTTTTATTAAAGTTATAAAAAAAGTGCCAATCTTTAAGCATACACTTTAACGCCCTATCTTTAAGCTGTATATCCGTAAGATTGCCATCCATATTACATATCCATTCATATGGATCGGTTTCTTCTTTTTCGACCAAATAAAATATTATGCCGGAAGAACATATTATTATGATGAAGGCTAAGCACAGATAATATCTCGTTTTCAAATTTCGCTCCTAAAATTTTCCGCAATATACCTCACATAGACTTAATCCGCGATAATTTTAGAATGTCTCAAATATCGTTAAATCAGAGCTTTTGCTTGATCTACTCTAGCAAATTTCATCTCAATGCTTTGTAGGTATTCGGCTCTCTTGCGCGCTCGTCGCACCTCTTGCCGAGAGGGTAAAATTTAGCCGGGCTTTCCCAGCTTAAACGCCCTTTTTACTGTCATATAAAAGCCGCTAAAGATAAAAAGCGCCATGCAAAGCGAAACGAGCGACCATAAAATTTTACCCGCTAGCCCGAAAAAATAGCCCGTGTGAAGCTGATAGTTCGCATCTTTAAACTCGCCCACGGTGATACCGTCCGTCTGCTTCTGCTGTGCGACTTTGCCCTCCTTTAGCTTCACGCTCGCGCCTTTTGGACGGGCGGTAGCGGGCGCGTCGGGCTCGTAGTATCTGACGCCGATCTTATCTCCGGCTGCGAGCATTAGGGTAAATTCTTTATACTCTATTCCGCTTGATCTGAATATCTCATAACCCCTCTGCACGTCGCTAAATTTATACGTATCGGGCTTTTTGCCCTCCTCTTTAGCAGGTGCGGCGGCGTGATCTTTAGAAGCGACGGCTTTAGGCGCGCTAGCTTGCGGTAAATTTTGCGAACTTACGAAAAGCTTCATCACGGCATCGTTATACCAGCCGTACGACCAATTAAGCCCAGTCAAACAGATAAGCAGGTAAATCACTGCACTTAGCGAGCCTAGGCTCGTGTGGAGATTATAAAAAAGAGCGTATTTTTTGAGTTTAAAATTTGGCTTTATAGCTTCGATAAATTTACGCTTTAGCCTTGGAAAATGCAGCCAGACGCCACTTATTACGAGCAGTATCATCGCTGTGGCGCTCGCGCCTACGATCTGTTTGCCGACCTCGGCCGCGGTTTTATTGCCGCTTAGCGCTAGGCCCAAATTTCGATGCAGCGCCATCACCGTTAGCACAAAGTCCGTGCCGCGATCCTTGCCGATGATCTGCGCGGTGTATGGATTGACCAGATACGCATCATTTCTGTTTGCGTAAATGACGAAGGCTTCGTCATCGCTTTTGGGCACGACGAGCCTTACGGGCTGCTTAGCGCCCGTTTGCTCGCTAAAGCTTTGCAGGATTTTCTCCACGCTTTGCATTTCGCCCGTTTTTTCGACCTTTTTAGAGCCCGCGTTTATTAGCGCCTCAAACTCGTGCTGATACGACAAAATCGCGCCCGTAACGCCTATGATAAGCAGCGGGATAGAAAAAACGATCGACAAAATCAGATGGACGTTAAACAAAATTTTATTGCGCTTCAAAAGCGAGCTCATTGTAGATCCTTGCGAGATAAATTTAATCTTTATTTGATTGAGGTTCGCAATTATATTGTGCGATTTTAAATATTTAGATAATTATCATTAAGATTTAGGCTGCGATTTAAGGCGCGTTATGGCATCACAAGAGCGCCTAGGCACCTCGCGCAACGTCATAAACCGCGTGCTGCAAGATCTCAAAGCTAAAAATTTAATCCGCCTTTCGCGCGGTAAGATCACGCTAACGAGGTAAAATTCTAATTGCGATTTATAAAAAGCGCACTTAGAATCTCGTAAATTTAGAAATTTTGCGCTAAAATTGCCAAAAACGCGAGCTTGCGTAATCCAAAAACAAGGTCATTATTATGTCGCAAAGTATAGTCGAGTTTGCTACGATAATCCTTTATGTTACGATAGGCTTTTGCCTTCTTGTTTCATTGCTTGATAAAAACAGATCATTCAAAACCGTAGATCACGGAACTCTGTTTATCTCCACCGATCCGCTCTTAAAAATGCAGATGTTTATAATGTGCTTAAGCCTCGGCGTAATCACCCTATCCAGCCCGAACGTAGCAAAACACAACGGCAAGCCGATACCTTGCTTTTACACCCATGATAAAGTTTGCTCGCAAGAGTATAAAGCGGCGGGCATAAATTTAAGATGCTTCGAAGAAGGCGATCCCAGATGCGTGGATGGGTATCTGCAAATAAGCAGGCCCAGACTAATACTTAGTAAAATCGGATCGGTCTGCGTCATAATTTTTTCCTTCATCGTGCTAATTCAAAAAGGAATCAGAATAGATAAAAGCGGCATCTGCAAAGAATGGGAGATTCTGCCGTTTAGGCATACGGAAAAGATATACTTTGACGAGATGAACTACGCCACATGGTTTATAAGAGGCGTAAAAATAATCAGCATACGAGGCAAAATTAGCGGTGTTAAATTCGGAGCGGGATATTTGTATGCACAAAAGGATATAGATTTTTTGCAAAATTTTATATTAGAAAAGCTCGCTGAAATTTCAAAAGTCGAAGCGGTCGAGCGAAACGCCTAAATTTAAATATATCGTCGTAAAATATCCGCAATGAAAGGAGCCGCATGAGGCTTTTATATTTTGTGCTTTTTGCAAATGTAGTGCTATTTGTACTTTGCGGTTTAAAAAACTTTCTGTTTAAAAGCAGCGCTTCTTATAAAACCGTGCAAAATGGCGCCTGGCTCATACCGCCTAGCCCTGTAGCCAAATTTACGCTCGTCATATTCCTTTTATCTTGGGGGTCGATAGTGGCGTTTGACGAGCCCTGGATAAAAAGGATAAAAGGTAAAGGTAAAGTTACATGCTTTGACGCAAACGACCCTTTATGTATAGACGGCTTCTTACACAGAAGTGGCGACGAGACCGCACTCGTGATCGCGATGGGCATTGTTTTGATACTTATATCCCTATGGCTATTAACCGAAAAAGGGGTCATCATAGACAGCCGCACCGTAAGGAAAGAGTGGAGATTTTTGTCGTTTAAATTTAGCACAAAGATCGATATAGAAAACGCCCTTACGGAGAAAGGAATGAGGGGCGAGATGCCGATTTTGATAGTAGAAGACGGGCAAAGCGGAAAAAATTTCACGCTCTCATTCCCATACGCACAGCAAGATATAAAATTTATCGAAGCAGAGATAAGAAAGAGGCGCTATAAGATGATGAAATCAAAAGAGGCAAAGACCCCCCCCCTTAAATCCGCGCTCAAAAAAACTATAAGCTTAAAAGGTGCGAATGAGCGCGCAAACATAGAAATTCTAAAAAATGACAAAGAGGGCGCGGGCGATTAAATTTTAAATTTATCCACGCGCGAGCAATAGCTATGAAAATTTATGACAAGCCGTAGCAAAGCAGCATAATGATCGCGCGAGTAGCAGCCGTAAAATGTACGCGTAGCGAAGCGGCGGCAACGAGTGTGCGAACAAGTGTGGGCAAACACAAAAAAATGAGCCCAACGTAAGCCCAAAAGACGAGCCGGACGCTTAAAATTTAACTCGCGATTTTAAAATCCGAAATTCCAAACCGCTCCGCCAAAATTTAGCCTATTTTTTACCTAAAATTTCGTAAAATTACGACTTTAAATTTTCAAAAAGGACGCAGATGAATAAAAATTTGGAATTTAGAGCCGATATCGGAATGCTCTTCGTAGCGACCGCTTTTGGGCTCGGGTATCTGCCCACCTCGCAGGCGCTTGCGAGCAACAACGTCTTCGTGCTGTTATTTTGGCGCTTTTTCGCCGCGAGCATCATCGCAGGCGCGATATTTTTCCCGAAGCTCAAAGCGCTCACTTCGCGCGAGATCAAGCACGGCGCGGTGCTTAGCCTGTTTTTATTCGCGGGCTTTACGTCGCAGACCTTCGCTTTTAAATTTGCGCAAAGCTCCTCCGTAGCCTTCATCATCGGCCTAAACGTCGCGCTCGTACCCTTCATCGCCGCGGCGCTGTTTAGGCATAGAATTTACTCCTACGCCTACGCGGGCATCGCGCTTGCGATCGCTGGGCTCTATCTCATCGGCGACACGCAGCTAGGCCTCGGCAAGGGCGAAGCGCTGGCGCTAGTTTGCGCGTGCGCGTATTCGTTTCACATCGTGCTGACCAACCGCTTCGTGCAAAGCTGCGACGTAGCGGGCATCGCCTACGTACAGATCCTCTGCTTAAGCGTGCTTTGCTGCTTTGCGGCGATCTTTTTTGAAAGAGTCAGCATCGTGCCGGTGATGGATAGAAGCTTTTTCGTCGCGATGGCGGTAATCTGCCTGCTGGGAACGGTTTTTGGCTTTTTCGCGCAGGCCTTGATGCAAAAATACACGACGCCCGTAAAAACCGCTCTGTTTTTCACACTAGAGCCCGTAACGGCGGGCATTATGGGCGTATTCGTGGGCGGCGAGAGGCTAAGCGCGATGCAAATTTTAGGCGCGGCGCTCATCCTATCTGGCGTCTTAATAAGCGAGATCGGAAGCTACCTCAGCGCAAAACGGAGCAGATCCGCAGACGTTTGATTTTGCGGCGCCGTAAATTCCATAAATTCCACGCCACGTGGAATTTTGCGTCGTAAAATCCCGTGCCGCATAAATTTGCACGCGAATTCCATATCGCATAAAATTCTGCGCCTTAAAATTTCGCGGTGAAATTCTGCGCCATGCAAAATTCTATGTCACGCCGAACTTTGCGGCGTCTCTCGCAAGGATACGTTAAAATTCCGCAATAAATTTCGTATTAAAATTTACCCAGCAAAGGCGTGCAGCGAAGCTTTAGCGATAAAATTTCATTGCTTAAGCGATACAATAGTAAAATAACGGAATTTTAACAAAGGAGCCCCTATGAAAAAAATCATCCTTCTTGTTGCCGCGCTTGCGGGCATATTGTTTGCCAAAAGTGTAGAGCTCGCCACACCGCCCGATCATAAAGACGGCGTAAATCACCTGGAATTGGTGCTGATCTTAGACAAATCAGGCTCGATGAGCGGGCTTGAGAGCGATACGATCGGCGGATTTAACTCGATGATAGAAAAGGAGCGTAAAGAGGGCATCGACGCCAGCGTCACGACCGTGCTTTTTGATACGAAATTTAATGTCATCCATGATCGCACGCCGCTTAAGAAGGTCGAAAACCTAACGTCTAAAGAGTACTACGCCGGCGGCAACACCGCGTTACTGGACGCCGTCGGCAGCACAATAGCGCGTATCGAGCGGGTGCCGGATATCTATGCCAAAAACAATCGCGTGCTTTTCGTCATCATCACCGACGGGATGGAGAACTCAAGCCGCGAATACTCCAAAGCGCAGATCAAAAAGATGATTAGCGACAAGCAGAAGAAATACGACTGGGAATTTATCTTTTTAGGCGCTAATATCGACGCCGCGAGCGAAGCGCAAAGCATCGGCATTAAAAGCGAAAACGCCCTAAAATACGAGAATTCCAAAGAGGGCGTAAGTAAAAATTTCGAAGCGGCAGCCGAGATATCCAAAGACGTAGCGACCGACAATAAAGCAAACTCGAAATGGCGCGACAAGGTGCTACAAGATAAAAAATAGCGAGGCGCGCTAAAATGAAGTGTCACTTCGGAAACGAGCGGCGGCACTAAAATAGACGGCGGTGTAAAAACACAGACGGTAGCGCGAAACGAGCTTTAGCAAAAAAATGCGGGCGGCGGCACGGAAACAGAGACAGCAGCGCAAAACGGCTAGTGCGTCGGATCGCTCGCCGAAAAATTTAACGCGAATATGCGCCGCAAGAAAAACGGAGCGCACGAGGAATAAAACGGCGTGAAGCGGAGCCGAGAACTCCGTGAGCCTAGCGGTACGGCGCGTGTATTGATTTTTTACTCGGCGCATTTTAGAATTTTATTTTGACTTTTTCATGCGGCGCGCGGTATTGCTTTTACCGGCGCTGCTTTGTGCGGCGCGGAAACGCAAATCTACTCGCCAAATTCAAACGTCTCGCGCATGGCGCCGATTTACGGCGAGCAAACCGCTATTTCGCAGACGAAGCTAAATTTGCGGCGCGCAAATTCCATATTTTGCGAGAAGCGCGTAAATTTCGCCCTTTGCAAGCGGCGCTAAATTTTAAAATTTCGCCGCCGCAAAACGGGCTCAGCCACTAAGCGCGGACGCATTAAAATTTCGTAAATTTAACTAGGAGGAAGCCTATGAAGGTATCGGAGATCGACACGCCGGCGCTGCTGATTGATCGCGAAATCGCGCTTCGCAACCTGCAAAAGATGCAAAGCTACGCGGATGCCGCGGGCGTGAGCCTGCGCCCGCACACCAAAACGCACAAAATGCCCTATTTCGCGAAGCTGCAAAAAAGCATCGGCGCTGCTGGCATCACGGTCGCCAAAACGGGCGAAGCCGAGATCATGGCGGCAAACGGGCTGAAAGATATATTTATCGCAAACGAGATCGTGGGCGAGCTGAAATTTCAGCGCATCATCGCGCTTTTGCGCGCGGGGATAAACTTAAGCTTCGGCGCAGATAGCATAGAGCAGGCGCGCCTGATAGAGTGCGCCTTTGAGCGCAGCGGCACGAAGGCCTGCGTGCTTGCCGAGATCGAAGTGGGCGAAAACCGCTCGGGCTTTGTAGAAAAGCAGGATTTCGCGGCGTTTATAAAATTTCTAAAAGGCTGCAAAAATATCGAATTCCGCGGCGTATTCTCTCACGACGGCCACTCCTACAAGGCCGCTGGTAAAAGCGAATGCGAGCGCATCCATCTAGCCGCGCAGCGCCGCACGCTGGAGTTTGCGGATATCGCGCGCGAGCTGGCTCTGCCCGCACGCGTCGTTAGTATCGGCTCGACGCCATCGCTCATAAATGATTTTGAAATTTTAAAGGGCGTCACCGAGATCCGCCCGGGCACCTACATCTTTATGGACGCCTCGCAAGCGCAGGCGTACGGCGATTATTCGATGAATGCGGCGAGTATCCTTACGACCGTCATCAGCAGGCCTACGACGGATCGCATCATCACCGACGTCGGCGCCAAGGGGCTCACGCAGCAAAGGCGCGCCGAGGGCTTCACCGCCACGCCCGGGCTCGGGCGCATAAAGGGCACGGATGTGTGGATAAATGGCGTTTACGACGAGCACGCGATCATCTACGACAGAGTGCTGCGAGACGCCGTGCGCGTGGGCGATCGGCTCGAAATTTATCCGAACCACATCTGCCCCGTCGTAAATTTACACGAGTTCGCCTATCTCGTTAGCGGCGACGAGGTCGTAGAAAAGATCCCCGTGCTATGCAGAGGCAAGCTACAATAAGCGAGAAATTTAAATGTGCGGCGAGGTAAAATTTAGCCTCTAATCTAGGGTGCGGCCAAATTTAAGACGCGAATTTATCGCCGCTCAGGCTGCGGCGCAAAGCGCGCCGAATTTGACGACGAAATTTAACGAAAGGCGAAAATGAGACTTTGGACGATAAGCTTTAAATATCTCGACGCAAAGGGGCTCGTGGCGCTGTGGCGCGAGGCGCTGCTAGCTAAAAACGTGCTGGCTGGGCTTACTAAAGGCTACAAAAATCACCCGCAGCTTGACCGCTTTTACACGCATGAAAACGCGCAGGCGGCAGTAAATGCGTATCTGGCGGAAGTTTATGAGGAGGGCTGCGCTCGCGGGTATAAATTTGACGCCGCGAAGGTGGGCGAATTTGACGCGCGAAATTTGGCTAAAATCAGCGTCTCTCGCGGGCAGATCGAGTATGAATTCGCCTTTTTGCAAGAGAAACTAAAATCGCGCGACATCAAGGCATACGAACGAAATTTGAGCGTAAAAAATATAGAAATCATAGGCGTTTTTGAGGAGGTTGCAGGCGGGATTGAGCCGTGGGAGAAGGTTAAAATTTAGCTCTGTTTCGCGCAGGATTTTTGGCTTGCCTAGGCAAATTTGATCAATAAAAACGCCAAAATACGTTACGTTGATTTTCCCATAAATTTGACGTAAAAATCTCAAATTTACGATTAGTGGGATTTGCCAAAAAGGCAAGCAATTTTATCCGCTTTGGCGAGAGATTATGGGCAATTCGTCAAATTTTAAAAGACAAACCTAACGTCAAATTCTCGTCAAATCAGCCTCTGTTTTTAAAAATCAAAGCCGATCCGCAAAATCCCACGCTTAAAATTTACCCGCAAGCGAGCGAATTCAGCCAAATTTTGCAAATCGGCAACTCCACTCCTCTCTCATCTGAGTACCTGCGAATGCTAAGCTTAAACCCCAAGGCGGGCGCGCAAAAAATAAAATTTCAGATCACGCCAATCCGCTTATAACGCCATCGTCCGTAATCCTCATATTTAGCGCGTTAGGAACCTTCGGCAGCCCCGGCATAAGCATTATCTTGCCGCAAACGGCTACGATGAAGCCCGCTCCCGTGCGGATCTGAAGATCTTTGACGCTGAGCTTAAAGCCGCGTGCACGCCCGAGCGCCTTGGCATCGTCGCTGAAGCTATATTGCGTCTTGGCGATGCAGACGTTTAGCCGCTCAAGCCCCAAGGCCTTGATGTGCTGTAGCGCCTTTTGCGCCTCAGGCTCAAAAATGACCTCGCTCGCGCCATATGGTTTAAATTTTACTTCACGGCGGCGGGCTATCCGCATTCAAAAAGCGGCGCCTATTACATTATAAAATTTCGCCACCTCGCGACAGCTGTCAAACGGCGCATTAAATTTACAAAACGCAAAATTTCAAAATTTCGCGCAGAGCTGTATCTTTACGTGGCGCGCTGCCAAATTTCTACGCAAAAGCAGCCTTCGCAAAAGCGGTATATCAGGCGGTAGCCTGCTTTCCGCGTACTTTGGCATAAGTAATGAGGGCATAGTGCATGAAGTCGGCGAAATAACTTATAGTCGCTCGGGTACGGGAAATACACTTTATATCCTTTAAAACGACTACGAAACCACATTTACCGATATCGATGGATTCTGCATGTACTGCATTATTTGGTAAATCTCAGCGACTTGGTCTTTGATATGACGGAGCGTGGATAATCATCAAAAGCTACGATTATATTGCCGATATGGGGGTAGAAGGGGAAAAGATAGCACGAAAAACCCATCGCAAAATACGGCTGGCATAAAGATATTTTCTAAAGTCATAAAAAGCTTATTAAACTGATAAATTTTTACTCAATGAGTTTAATAGTTAATTAAGCTAAAAGTATTTACAATTTCAAAGATGTGTGGCTAGATTTTGTGTTTGTGTTTCGCAAACGTTGACTAAAATGTTGGCAAACTTTGCTACATGCTTACAATAATGCAATTATTTTGTATAATGAGTTGCCACACATTCTGATTTTTCCTTTGGATAGTTATGCTTAGTTTAAAAGATGTAAAAACAAGAAAAGATTTTGCTGTTTTTTTGGGAATTGAACTTAAATTATTAACCTACATACTTTATCACATTAAAGTGGAGAATTTATATACTACATTTGAAATACCAAAGAAGAATGGTGGCACTAGAATCATTAATGCGCCTGATAAGAAGATTTTAAAAAAAATACAAAATAGACTAATGAATAAGCTGTATAACTATCAAAATAAGATCAAAAAAGATGAAAATATAAAAATTAATATCTCTCACGGTTTTGAAAAAGGCAAAAGCATAATAACTAATGCTAGAATCCACAGAAATAAGCGGTTTGTTTTAAATATAGATTTAAAGGACTTTTTCGCTAGCTTTCATTTCGGTAGAGTTGTTGGGTTTTTTGAAAAAAATATAAATTTCAGAATCCCAAAAGATATAGCAATTATTATAGCTCAATTATGTTGTTACAAGGGTTCTCTTCCGCAAGGAGCCCCGACTTCTCCAATTATATCAAACATAATATGTAATATATTTGATATGCGAATATTAAAACTTGCTAAAAAATATAAGCTTGATTATACAAGATACGCAGATGATTTAACATTTTCTACCAATAATAAAGATTTTTTGAATATATATAATGAGTTTTTATTGTGTATTTCGAAAGAAGTAGAAAAGGCGGGCTTTTGCATTAACCAGAAGAAGACTAGGCTTTTCTATAAAGATTCAAGACAAGAAGTTACTGGATTGGTTGTTAATAAAAAATTAAACGTCAGCCATGCATATTATAAAACAACTAGAGCAATGGCGCATTCATTTTATAAGAATAAATCCTTTAATATTGATGGCAAAGATGCCACCATGAATCAACTTGAAGGAAGATTTGCTTTTATTAATCAAATTGATCGGTATAACAATATAATCAATATTAATGATAATAAACATAACGATGGTAAGAAAAGTAATGATAAAAAGTTAAATTGCAGAGAAAAAGAATATCAAAAATTTATTTTTTATAAGTATTTCTTTGCTAATCAAAAACCACTCATTATTACAGAAGGAAAAACGGATATATTGTATTTGAAATCCGCAATAAAAAGTCTATATGCATATTTTCCAGATTTGATTAAAAAAAATAGTAATGACGAATTTGAATTTAAAGTATCATTTTTAAGAAAAACAAAGAGGCTTGAATATTTTTTAAATTTTGTAAAAGATGGAGCGGATTCAATTCAAAATATCTATAGGTTTTTTGTAGGACGAGAAGTTGTAAATTATTCTGAGTATTTTAAAAAAATAACAAAAGATATAGCTGCAAATCCAGTCATTCTTATTTTTGACAATGAAATACCTAATAATAAGAAGCCTGTAAGGAAATTTATAAATTTTACCAATAAGAAAGAATTTG
>NZ_CALLWC010000072.1 GCF_938015785.1 uncultured Campylobacter sp.
CTTTATTAGAATTTTAAATTTTAAAATTTAATCAAAATTTAGCGTGCCGTCTTGCGGCTTTTCTTCAGAGCTTTCGCTATCTTTTTCCAGCTTTTGCAAATCTTGCTCTTGCTCGGAGACGCCTTCTTGCTCCGCACCATCGGATTCGCAAATCTTTTGAACATCCTCGAAAGTTATGAACTCATAAACGAAAATTTGCTTTGAAATTTGATTTAGCTTATCTTGCATCGTGCGGATTATCTCGCTTACCTCGTCGTAGCAATCTTGCAAAATTTTATTCACGCTCTGCGCGCTAGGGGTGAAACTATCGCCCATCGCGAGCTCGAAAACCATCTTTTGCGCCAGCGCGATAGCCTGCTTTACGTCGCTAGCAGAATTTGAAAAAGCGTCGTTTTTATGGATTTGTAGCGCCGCCATGCCGCTTAAAAGCACTTTAATTTGATTTAAAATTTGCGTTTTAGATTCGATCTCGAAATCCTCGTTTAAAAATTTATCGTTTAAAAGCTCGATCTTTTCGAAATCAAACGAATACCAATACGCGCTAAGCGCCTTCGCACCCTGATAAAACGCCTGGATCTCCTTTTCGTATTCGGTGAGAATTCTACTTTTTTGCACGCCGTAAAAGACCCTCATTCGCACGTTTTCAAAATCGCTAAGCTCGATCGTATCGCTACCTCGCTTAAGAGCGTTGATTGCGGCTTCATTTACCAGCGTCGCTACTCCCGCGCCGCTAAAGCCCACGCAGAGGCGGCTTACTTTGTTGATATTTGCGCTGCATCTTTTGCCCTCGAGGTAAATTTTTAAAATTTCGATGCGGTCTTTGTAGTTCGGAAGCCCAATAAAAACGCGCCTATCAAAGCGCCCCGAGCGCAGTAGCGCATCGTCGATCAAATTTATTTTATTGGTCGCGCCGATTACCATCACGCCGCTATTTTCCTCAAACCCATCCATCTCGGTCAGCAGCTGATTTAGCGTCGCTTCCCGCTCGTCGTTGCGCCCAATACCGCGCTTGCCGCCGACCGCGTCGATCTCGTCGATAAAAATAATTGCGGGCGCGCAGGATTTGGCCTTCGCAAACAGCTCGCGAACCCGCCTAGCACCGACGCCCACAAAGACCTCGGCGAAGCTTGCGCCGCTTTGGTAAAAAAACGGCACGTCCGCCTCGCCGGCTACGGCTTTTGCGATAAGGGTCTTGCCGACGCCCGGCTCGCCGATCATTAAAATTCCTTTTGGCAGCTTGATGCCAAAATTTCGGTATTTTGCGGGATTTTTTAAAAAATCCACGATCTCTATGAGTTCGCCCTTGACCTCGCTGATGCCCGCGACGTCGCTAAATCTCACGTCGCTAACGCTTGGCGAAAGATCGCCGAGCTCGCCGCCTGCGCTAGCGCTCTGACGCGCGGTGCCGTCCATCCTGCGGCGTCTAGCCAAAACGGTTTCAAAATAATATACGAAGAGAAAAAATGCGAACGTAAAAATTACCAAGATCGCGCTGATACCGCTCGTGCCATCATCCTTTTCTTTGCTGATTAGAGCGTGATTTGATAGCTCCTTAAGATCTACGAGATCGACTAAAATTTTATAGCGTTTGCCGTCGTAGGTAAAATTTAAATTGCCGTCCTCGATATGCGCGCGCTTGATCTGATCTTTTCGCACCAGCTCGCTAAATTCGCGCTCGGTGATGTATCGCGAATCATCTTTAAAATAAACGATCGAGAGCAAAACGATAAGCAGCACTAAAAAAATCAGAATTATATTTAGCTTGCTTTTTTTGATTTTATGCAAAATTTCCATCAAATTTAACCTCATAATCTCTTATCTCCATCCATTTTTTCGACAAATCCTCATCGCTTTTGATCCAAATTTTATCATAAAATTGATCATATCCTTCATAAAACTCTCCGTTTTTCCGCTCGATCAGCACATTTAGCGGCACCTTGTGCGAAAGACGAAATTTATAATTATTCAGCGCCGTTATGTTCTGCAGCATCTTCAGCCGTGCCTTCGCCGTTTTGCCGTCTATGCGACCTTTTAGTGACGCCGAGGCGGTCCCTTGCCGCGGCGAAAAGATAAAGGCGTGCAGATGCGTGAGCGGAAATTTTTTGAAATTTTCTACCGCTTCGAGCCAAATCTCTTCGCTCTCGCCCGGATGCGCGACGATAAAGTCCGTCCCCAGCGCAAACCCGCGCTCCGCAAGCTCGCAAAAAAGCTCCAAATCCCTTAGCGCGGAATTTCGGCGGCGCATTATGCTAAGCATCTTTTGCGAAGTGTGCTGAAGCGCGATGTGCAGATGCCGCTCCAGCCACGGCTCGGATAAAATTTCGCGAAAGCTCTCATCGATCTGCGAGGGCTCAATGCTGCCTAGGCGGATACGGCGAATTCCGCGTATCGCGCCCAGTTTTTGAAGCAGCGCGCCCAGGCTCGTGCCCGCGGCTTTGCCGTAGCTTCCGATATTGGTGCCGGTTAACACGATCTCGCCAAAACCGTTTGCGGCAAGGCTTTCCGCCTCTTTTAAGATCGCGTCTTCAGAGCTGCTGCGCGAGCGGCCGCGCACCGAGGGGATTATGCAGTAGCTGCAGTTAAAATCGCACCCCTCTTGAATTTTAATAAAGGCTTTGGTGTGATCCTCGTAGTCGCTTACCAGATTCTTTTCGACGCCGTCAAGACCTCCGATATCATAAAATTTTGACTCCGAGCCCAAAAATTCATTGATCTTTTCCTTTTGCGACATCCCAAACACCCCGAAGACCGCGCCGTTTTTATACAGCTCTTCGCCGCGCGAGACCGCGCCGCAGCCTGTTAGCAATATCTTTTTGCCGAGGCGGTTCATCTTATTTACGTAGTTTCGCACGTCCGCGTCGGCGCCGTTCGTAACGGTGCAGGAGTTTATCACGACTACGTCCGCGCCCTGCTCGTCGTGCGTGATCTCGCCCGATTTGAGGTTACTTTTTATAAGCTGCGTGTCATAGATATTGGTGCGACATCCGAACGTTTTAAAATAAATTTTCAAATTTCGCTCCCCGATCCGCTTCCTGTAGCAAAGCCAGCGCCCTGCGCCGCTGCGTTTAAATTTTGTGAGCCTTGCTGCTCGGAGCCGAGATCTTGCGCCGCAAAATTTCCGCCCGCAGCCGCATAATTTTTGCCGTTAAAAAGCGTGTAAGCAGGATAGGCGATCTTGATATCGGACTCGCTTCTTAGCGCATCTAAAATTTCAGCCGAGATGTTGCTGCGAAGCCCGAGCGTCGCGTAAGAGTTCGTCATATACCAAACCGAAATTTCAATGCCGTATGGCTCAAAAAAGCTAAAAATTCTAGGCTCGACATTTGGATTTTTGATGCTGTATTGCGAGCGAAGCTTGCCCATCTGCTTTTTGGCGATGTCGGTGTAGCCTTTGGAATACTTCCGCACGATGTTTTTTATGAGATACATCGCCTTTTTATGGTTGCTATCAAATGTTAAAAGTATGCTGATTCCGTCCCAGACGGTCTTAAGTCCACTATGGGTGTAGTTTGAGATAAGATCAGTAAAAATATAATTATTCGGTATGAAAATCACCCTGCCCGCGCGTTTATTTTCTCTCCACGTAGTCATAGTAACGTCCTCAAAAATCGTCATCCTAAGCACCGAAATATCGATGATATCGCCTACGTAGGTCTCGCCGTTTTTATGCACCCGGATACGATCGCCCACGCGAAAACTGCCGCCAAGTACGATCGTAAGCCAGCCTAAGGAGCTCATAAACATATCTTTCATCGCAATCGCAAGACCTGCCGAGGCAAAGCCCAAAACCGTCACGAAATGCGTCATATTCTCGATGTAAGAAAAGAGCAGTATCAGCGCAATCAGCGTGAAATTTAAAACGTTGATAGCTTTATTTACGATATAAAAATTCTCGTCGTTTTTGATATATTTTTTCGCCACTACCTTGCATAAAAACGACAGCGCGATGACTACGAGTATCCATACGGCGATATTTCCCGCGCGCTTGATTTGAGCTTTTATATCGGCGGTCTGCACGGCGATTTGGGAGTTGATCTTTTTTTCGTAAACGTCGTATGTGGTCTGCGCGATCTCGTATGCGGAGCTAAACTCGCTAAGCTCGTAATCTAAGCTTTTAAGCTCCGCCGCAGCGCTTGCGTCCGTATCAATCTGCATCAAACGCTCATATAGCGCTCTTTTTGCTTCAAGTTTATCGATTAAAATTTTAATATTTTCGATCGCGTTTTTCTGCTCCATCTTTTGAGCTTGCAAATTTCTAATCGTAGAAAAACCTGAAATTATCGAAAAAGGATTTGTAATGCGCGCAGGCTCTGGAGTTTCGGGCATCGCGATGATATCTAAAAACGGAGATTTTTCATACTCTTTTAGCAGTATGAGCTGCTCTTTTACGGCGCGAAGTTTTTTTTGAATCTCTGCGATCTTATCGGTGCCGGCGCTCTTTTTTAGCTCCGCTTCGAGCTGGCTGGATTGCTTTTGTAAATTTTGATAGCCGATGAAATTTGAAAAGCGAGAGACCCAGATATTATTTTTGATCTCATCGTCAATAACACGGATCTGATCTTTTAGCGACGCGGTTAGCTTAGAATTTTCATCTTTCTTCTCACTAGCGGTGGAGCTAGCGTTAGATTCTAAGCGCGTATGCGCGGTGGAGAGTGTAGAATTTGCCTCGCAAAATGCAAGATTAAAAATCAAAAAAATAGCTGCAAGCACTCTCATTCAAACTCTTTCAGCGCTGCAATTACTTCATCTTTTGCGATCTCTTTGGAAGCGTAGAATTTACCAATGCCATCGGGTAGGATAAATTTTATCTTGCCGTTTTCGCTCTTTTTATCGAGAAAAAACAGCTCGTAAAACGCGTCCGCATCCTCTACGTGGAATTTTATCGGAAGCGCGAATTTTTGAAGCACTTTACGGATCTGCTCCTCTTCAAGCTCATTTAATTTATCAAGACGGCGTGCTAGCGCATTTGCCATCACCATACCGACCGCCACAGCCTCGCCGTGCAAAAATTTTTTATAATCAGTAATTTTTTCGATAGCGTGAGCGAAGGTGTGTCCGTAGTTTAACACTGCACGCACGCCGCTTTCGCGCTCGTCTTGCTCTACAATGTTTGCTTTAATCTCCACGCAGCGAGCGATTACGTGCGAAATTTCATCGGCGCTTTTTAGATCGTGCGTCTCGAAAAATTTAAATAGTTCGACATCAAAGCATACCGCCATCTTTACCGCCTCCGCAACGCCTGCGGCAAACTCTCGCGCAGGAAGCGTCGATAAAAATTTGCTCTCGCAATAAACCGCGCGCGGCTGATAAAAGGAGCCGATTAAATTTTTGCCGAAGCGATTATTTACGCCCGTCTTGCCGCCGACGCTTGCATCCACTTGCGCTAGCAAGGTCGTAGGTATATTGATAAAATCGATACCGCGCTCATAAATGCTCGCGCAAAAGCCCGTTATGTCGCTGATGACGCCGCCACCAAGAGCGATGAGCGTGCTTTTGCGATCAAGCTTGGAGCCAAAAAGCTGCTCTAAAATTTGCTCCACGCTCGCGGTATTTTTATACTCCTCGCCGTCTGGGATCGTGATGATAAATTTTTGCTCGCAATCTAGCCGCTGCAGTAAAAAATCAAGCCACAGCCCCCCTACTTTGGGATTTGTCACGATAGCGACCTTACCGCTAAGTTTTAAACTATGCAATTCGTCGATAAAAACGCTGTATTTTTTGCCTAAATTAAGATCGATTTTCATACGCTACCTTTGATTTTTGGGTAATTGTAACATAAATTTCGATTACTTTTCATACCCGTAATCGCTCGGAACGAAAATTTGATGATTTTTGCCGAGTTTAAAATACATCTGATCCAAATCCTGATTGAAAATCGATGTGAGCTTACGCGCCAAAATTCTATCATTAAATGGCACGAACTGCAGCAGATCTCGCTCGCTGCCTAGCGCTAAAATCGGATTTTGCCGCTCGCAAGGAATCACGAATAAACTCTGCTTAAAAAGCTTCGATAAGCTCACGTAGCTTTGCGCAAACTCGCCTTTTTCGCTCTCGCCGAAAAGATACAAATACACGTCTAGCCCTAGCTGCGAGCTGATGTCAAAGACGATACTTGATTCCTCGCGAAGCCGCTCGCCGGCACTTAGCACGACGCTTTTACGCACATCTTTTAGCTCGCCCTCTCCAAGGCTTAGCACCGGAATTTCAAGTGCTTTAAGTGCTGCTTTTTTCGCCTCAAAAACTCCGCTTGAGCAAACTACCAAGCCTGCTTTATTTTCGCTCACGTCGCGCTTTAAATTTAATTCGCCCGAGTAATCGATGAGAATTTCAAATTTATCCCGCTCACACAGAGCTTTAAGCTCGCTAAAAGCGTCGTTTAACAGCGGATTTAAAATTCTTAAATAAATTTTATGATTTCTAATATGTAAATCCAAAAACTCAAGCGCCCTAACCGTCCTAGCTATCTCGTCGCCGCTCATTTTTTTCATATCGATTAGCGCGAAAATATTTAGCCCAAACGGCGATGGAAATTGCCCACTTTGCTTTTTTACTTCAGCAAACACCGCTCGCAGCGCACTAGGCTCACCAACGACTAAGATCGTATCATTCGGATAGATCCGCGAGCCGGGCGTCGTTACGATGTAATTGTTGTGGCGGTAAATCATCGGAATTTGATATTTGGCATTAGAAAGCGTACTGATTTTTTTATACGCAAACGAGCTTCCTACGGGCACTTTTACCTCCATTATCTCTCCGCGTCCAAGCCCGATATTATCAGCAAAAACGGGACTATCGGGTAAAAAACCGATGAAGCGCGAGGAATTTAGCGCGAGGGTATTTACGATTTTTACGCGAGCTTCATTTTTATTTTCGCGCAAAAGTCCCCAAAAATCGTCCACGTAAAGCTCTAAATCCGGAGCGAGCGTCTTTAAATTTTCAAGCGTTACTTTAGTGTCAAATTCATCCTCCATTATCACTATGCAGCGGTCAAATTCCTCTTCTGCTAGCACCACGCGCAACCGCTCAATGCTAGTAGGATCAAAAATTTCGACCGAAAAATTTGACTCGTTTTCAAGCTCTGCGGGCACAGCATCCGTATTTTTAGCTATGACGCGATATGATCTGATGACATCTTTGATTTTACAAACTTTGGATAAAAAATGGCGCGCAAACTTTCCGCTTGCGATGATTAGGACTTGTTTCATTGCTCTCCGTTTCGTGGTTTTGCAAAGATTATAACCAAAAACGGCTAAATTTTAAACCGCGCGATAAAATTTGCGGGCAAGCTGAGGCGCAGCGACTTAAAAATTTAAAGATCGAAATTTTAAAATCAAGGTTTAAAATTTCAAAATCCAAGGCTTAAATTTAAAATGAATTAAAACTAAGCCTCGTTAAATTTAGTCTTGCTGCTTAGAGCGATAAAATTTCATAAATTTAAAAGCGGTCGCGGCATCTGCGCGCACCGCTTGGGCAAAAATTTTAAACTCGCTAGATTTTAAAATTTCACCTCCGCAGAGAGCATAAAGCTTCTGCTCTCGCCCAGCGTTACGCCGTTTGCCGAGCCTAGTACGCTAGTTACGTTAAGTCCGCCCGCGCCGTCGGCGCTCGCAGGATACATTCCCGCCCAGTATTTTTTGTTAAATACGTTATTTACGTTGAAGCGTAGCGTAGTCTTATCGCCCAAAAGGTGCTCGCTCGTATATCTCATGCCAAGATCGGTAACGAAAAAGCTAGGAGTGCGCTGAGTGTTTAGATCGTCCAGATACATCTTGCCGGTGTAGTGAAAATTTGTACTGATCGCGAGCTTATCGGTGCCCGGGATTACGTAATCAAACATCAAATTTGCGTTTAGTTTAGGGATGCCGTTTGCGACCTTGCGATTAGCGCCCGCGATGCTTACGTTATGCATCTTTGGATCAATATAGGTAAAGCCGCCCAGCACGCTTAAATTTTGCGTAATTCGTCCGCCGCTCATAAACTCAAATCCGCGGTTGCGCTGCTCGCCGTTTATGCCATAAAGCCCCGTAGAGCTATTTAGATATGCGATAGGTCTGCGAATATCGAAATACGCCACGCTAAAATCGATCATATCGGCTACGCGGATCTTAGCGCCGATCTCATGCTGCTTGGAGCGATACGGCGACGTAGAGACGACCTCGCCGTTATGCGGACCGCTATTATAAACATAGGTAGAGCCCTGTTGCAAGCTATCTGCGTAGGTGTAGTAGATGCTGGCATCCTCTACGGGATGAAAGATCAAGCTGCCCGCCCAGCTATAGCCCGAATCACTATAGGCTTTAACAAGTCTTTTTTGGCGGGTATTGTAGGATTCCTGCCTCATCCACGCCTTAGATGCGCTCAACATCATGTCAAATTTATCATTTATCGTGATATCATCTAGCATCGAGACGTTATACATATCCAAAACCGCATAGTGATACAGCCCGCTTCCGCGTCTAGCACCGGTGTAATTTAGAATTTTAGGATCGTAGATATTGCCTATAGTAGGTGAAGTGTAGTTGGTGCTCGCGATCTTATATCTATCCTGCGTCCAGTGATAGCCATTGGTCTGCACGCTAAAATCATGCTCGATATCGCCCGTGTTAAACTGAGTATTGGCCTTGAGATAGCCGCTTGGCAGGTCGAATCTATATGCCGCCGTAGCACCGCCGCTGTGTCTGGTTTGATAATCGCCCGGCTTTGTATATTGCGGATGTGTGCTAGGCAAGATATAATTTACAACGCCATGAGTATCACGATCGGCGCGCTGAAACTGAAAGCCGCCCTCTAAATACCATTTATCGGTAGGCGTAAATTTAAATTTCGCGCTTGCGGTAGTGGTTTTTAGATGCATACCTCCAAAGCTCTGCCCAAGACCGCGCCTTGAGGAATCAACCGCTTTTGGAAGCACCATTCCATCAACGATCTTACCGTCTCGCACGCCAAGAGCAAACTGCCCCGCAAAGCCTTTAGTATTGTGCTCGTAATAACTAGCCGCGGTTTCGAACGTTAGATCGCCCGTCGGATAAAATTCCATCGTGACGCTGGCTAAGCGACGCTGTAAATTTGAGCCTTTCGGTTGTCTGTCGCCGTTTGATCCGTAAAATACCGTGCGGTAGCCGAATTTTTCAAATTTATCGGATAGATCAAGACCAAGACCTAGGTTGCTTCGCGACATATAATCGCTCCAGATGATGTATTGATCTTTTACCGGGCGCTTGCGCGTGTAGCTGAAAATCCCGACCGGATTTTGCGCGCCGTAGAGCGAGCCTGCGACGCCGTTTTGCACCTGAAAGCTCTCAAACATCGCCATCGGAATCGCCGTCGTCGAAATCGTATAAAAGCCGTCCCAGAAGCTGTTGCCTACGACGCTGCCCTCAAAGCCGCGCGTCTGCGGGCGTCCGACCGTAGCACCGCCGCGCATCTGAATCTGTGCAGACGGGAAGTATTTAACCGCCTCCTCGTAGCCGGTGACGCCTTGGTGGTTCATGATCTCCTTACTGATCGTGTTGATCTGATAGGGAAGATCCAAAGCGCGCTTGCCCGCAAGCAGACCATGCTGCACGTTTTTGCTCAAAAAGCCCTCGTCGATACCGCTCTCGCTGATATTATCGCCGACGGAATTTACCTCGATTACGCCCATATTCTGCGACTTTTCAGGCGCAGAATTACCGTCACTTTGCGCTGCAGCCAAACTACCGCATAGTAGGCACATACATGCCGCTAATGAAATTTTAAATTTCATCGTTTTCCTTCGTTCCATTATTTTCCCTTCGTTATGGATATATTTAATATTATTTTTTAGCATATTAGAAAAACTTTCCTAAATTTAGGCTAAATTCGAGATATAAATTTATATATTTGTAGTCGCATTTTTTAGCTTTAAATTTCATAGACGATATACCGCGATACAAAAGAAAAATTGCGCAAATTTATATGAAATTCTAAAATTTTAATGTAAAATCGCCCGTATGAAAAAACTAATACTGGCGCTTATGCAAGTGCAAAACCGACTTAAAAATTTCTTCCGCCTCTACGATACCGAGCTCATGCACCATGCATCAAGCCTTAGCTTTCACACGATTCTGGCGCTACTGCCGGTGCTGATGGTCTCGCTTAGCGTCTTTATGCAGCTACCAAGCTTCAAAGGCTACTACGATAAGATTATGGGCTTTATCTTTTCAAACTTCCTGCCTGCAAATCAAGCGAGCATGGCACACTATATCGAGGAATTTATGGCAAACGGGCTAAGCCTTGGCGTAACGGGCTTTTGCGCAGTGTTAGTTACGTCGGTGCTGTTTTTCGGAGATTTTGAAGCGATTATCGCGCGCATTTCGCATTCGCCCGAGCGAAGCTTTTTTAAGAGCCTAAGCACCTACTGGACGCTGATGACACTCGCTCCTGTGGGACTTGGAGCGTCGTTTTATATCAGCGGCGAGCTCCAGGAGCTACTAAATAAAACCGAGTTTACGAGCTGGATAAATTTGCTTAAAATTCTACCCTACTTAATCGTTTGGGGGATCTTTGCGATTACTTATGCTACGGCGATCAACCGCGAGATCCGCGCAAAAGCGGTGCTTGCCTCATCGCTCGTAGCATCGATTTTATGGTGGCTTTCAAGACTAGTTTTTGCGCAATACGTCTTTTATAACAAAACCTATCTTAGCATCTACGGCTCGTTTTCGGTCGCGCTATTTTTCTTTCTGTGGATCTACATAAGCTGGATTTTCTACCTATACGGCGTGAAATTCTGCGTATTTTTGGACGCTAAATTTAAAAGAGGTGGCGAGCTACAAAGCGCCTGAATTTCTGCGCAAAGCTGCGTTTTTCTATGCTTTTTGGATTAAAGCGCGTTTTCTGCATGGGCTAGAAATTTAAATCGAAATTTTAAAATTCTATCGAAAACGGGCGGGAAGTTTGTCTTTGAATAATCGGCATATGCATAGAAATATAATTTTAAAAATTTATGAGGTACGGCAAGGCTAAAATTTTAATCCCTCGCAAAGCGCTGTTAAGGTAAAATCATGCGCGATTTTAAAGAAGGAAAATATTATGAAAGACCGCGACAAAGAGCCGATAATCATAGAAAACGACTACTTTTTTAGGCTTACTATATCAAATAAAATAACGGGCGTGCTTATATTCTTGTTTTTTGTCTTACTAAATTTGACGCCGGAATTAGATCCTTATAAAGAAATAATGCGAAAAGCCGCATTAGTGATGGGGATTTTCGGAATTTTATTTAGTATTTTTTGGGAGATAAAAATAGCCTATCAAGAATTTTACAATAAGTTTTTTACAAAATTTTATGATGATAAAATTTCATTCGACCATATAGACGAACATATGAAATTTAAAACCGAAATTTTGCAAAAAGACGATCTCGTATCGGTAACTTGGGCGTTGATACCATACAATGAAGAAGGGGCTGGCTTATGGATGAAAGATATCAAAAATAAAAGTGACAAAATAATAGCGTATTTGACAAGCCCATTATACTTTTTAATCACCATGTTGCGCCATTTCATTTTCTTGGCGCTCAATGGATTTAAATTTAAAAAGTATATATTGTATAGGTTTAAATCGGGCATTATTGCAGTGCCGAATAATAAATTGCTAAGCGACAAAGACGTTAAATTTGAGCTCTCGTCTTTGTTCGGTCTGTATACGAGTGATTAAATTTAAATTATAGAATTTCTCAAGGAGGGCTAGATGGCGTTTGTAGCAGAATATATTTCGAAAGAGGACTTGAAGAAATATGATATTTTAAGCAATATGAACGAGCTACTGATGAAACACAATTACACATACCCAATCCAGGATAATGATACCGATTGGATGAATTGGGTTATCGATAGGCAAAGAGATGCTTGGTTTATTCATGTATGTTTGGCATCTATGCCGGATCCGCGAGATGGATTTACGGGTGAGGATATTTGGTTGCTTCACTATAAAGGTAGAGATATTGAGCTTGATATAAGGCGAATTTATGACGAGACTACAAGTAAAATGCTCGTGGATAATCCGTTTTTTATCAAATATAAGCTAGAAAGTATAAATTCCAGCACTTACGGAATTTCATTGGATGAGCTTTATAAAATTTTAAAAGAAGCTCTGGCGGAATACGGCAATCGCGGTATTAGAGGTAGAGAAAATTTGCCAAAAGAACATGAAGTCGTAACTTTTTTGCACGATTAAAATTCAAAGGACCGATGAGCTGCGTCAAAATACCTCTGATATTTCACTATCCAAAATTTAATATTTTCTACTGCGCTATAAAACGCTCCACTCTTTTTTATATTCATTTATTATCTCATCGGGCGTTCTTTCTCCCTTATCGACCTTGATAAGATCGATTATATCTTGCTCGTTTGCAAACATACCCTCTATCGCGTGGTTGCAGATGATAGATCTGTTTTGCTCGTATTGTTCTACGCTCAGCTCGTCTTTATATTTTTCAAGTATAGCCGAACTCTTTTCTAAACTATAAACTTTCGGATATTTTTGCATGCTTTATCCCCTAGCAATATAAAATTTTATCAGCTGCGGCGTCCTATTAAAAAACAAAGCTCAAGCAGGCAGGCGCACTTTTCTGCTACGAATAGCTTGCAAGTAGTTCGCACTTCGCCGCAGCTAAAGCAGATAACTATTAGATGACGGGAAATTTTACCGCAAGTAACTCACAAATAAATTTAACAAAACCCTTATCAAGCAAAAAACGAAGGAAAAGCCGTCAAATAAAACTTGCTACTCCCTTACGATGAAAGCTCCAGTAAACTTGCCATTATGCGCGAAATCTCTCGCCTCATCCTCACTCTTAAATCCACTTAAAAAGACGCGATAAATCGGCGCGCCATCTATGCTAAATTCTTTGATGATCGCAGGATATCCCGCCGTGCCGTGGTAATCGCGCTGATAAATTTGTGCGCCGCTTCTGTTTCTAAACGCACCGATTTGCACCATAAAATTTCCGCCGACAATGGTTGCTTTCGGCGAGCCTTTGGCGATAGTATGCCCATAAAAGCCCACTACTTCGAGTTTTACCGGCGCCGTACCTTTGGCAAATACGCCTACTAAATTAGCAGCTGTTTTGCTAAGATCGATGATGCGACCATCCACGAATGGACCGCGATCGTTGATGCGCACGGTTGCGGTAGCGCCGGTGTCGCGATTCGTGACCTTTACCATAGTATTCATTGGATAGGTTTTGTGCGCGGCGGTCATGCCGTTCATATCGTAAATTTCGCCGTTTGAGGTGTATTTGCCATGAAAATTCGGCCCATACCAGCTGGCGATGCCGATCTGAGTATCGCCGACGCTTACTTGCTCGGGGTAGTAGGTTTTGCCGTTAATTTTATAAGGGCGCATGGTGGCGGGAGAGTTTTTGCCGATCTTGCCCGCACCGCCCGCAGACGATCTAGACGACGGTGCGGAGCGAAACGAACAACCGGCAAGAATCAGCGCAAAAAGCGCACTAAAAAGAGCGATTTTCTGGTACGACACCTGCGATCCGATCTATTTGTTAAATTTTATATTATTTAGCGCTATTTCGTTTTTGTCTTTGAGACTAAGCTCGTTCGCCAAACCTGCTAACACACGTCCTGGCTTGCGCTGTTTCAGACGTGGTTCATACGCTTGAAACGCGCCTTGATTTACGACAAATTCTGCATATTTGCTTTGTGGGATATAAAAGAAGTACTTGCCGTTAAGCGGTGAAATTCCGTTTTTAATATGCGCGTTGTAATCCTGCATCTGTGACGGCGAAATTCCGATCTGTTTTGCAACCGCGCTTAGCTTTGTGCCCGGAGCTACGGCGATACGTTTTAGCCCCCACGGCTCACTTTCAAAAAGCAAAATTTTGCGCATATTTTCATTTTGAGCAATGTAAGCGTATTTGATAATGCGCTTGATAAAATTCTTAGTCTCATTAGGAAGTGCGGGACTTTTTAGCAAGCGATCCAGATCGTCGCTGCCAGTAGCTGCAATCGCATTTTTAAGTTTTTGATCGCCACAATTATACGCCATTAGCGCTAAATACCACTTGCCAAAATTTTGCTTCAGATGCAAAATATACGAAAACGCAGCATCCGTAGAGGCTGCAGGATCGCGACGCTCATCCACGGCGCTATCTACTCTAAGACCGAAATTTTTCGCAGTTGCCGGCATCAGCTGCCACATACCACCTGCGCTAGCGCCCGAAGTTACGGTGTTTTTAAGATGAGATTCTACCATTGCCAAATACAATAAGAATTCCGGAGCTTCGATGTTATCGACCTCGGATTTGACTAAGTAGGCATTGTGCGACTGCGAAGTCACGATATGCTTAAACTGCTTGCGATCGCTTGCATTGATCGCACGGAATATGCCCGCGACTACGTTTTTGCTCGATTCGTTATTTTCGATGCCGAATTGATTTAAAATATAGTCGTGATTTGCGCGCATCAGACCGGGCTGGCTCGCAAACGCTTCGCCCATTAAAAGCAGGGCTAGCAGTATAAATTTTATGGCTTTCATATCTCTCCTTTGATTTTATCGCCAAAAAGCCTACAGGCGTTTTGAGTCGTTATTGCTTCAACCTCTTCTACGCTTAGGCTTAAAATTTCCGCGACTTTTTCTACCACGAGTCTCGTGAATGCAGGCTCGTTGCGCTCGCCGCGATGCGGATGCGGAGTTAGATACGGTGCATCCGTCTCGATTAAAAGGCGCTCTTGCGGAATTTGCGGTAAGATCTCAACTAAGTTTTTTGCATTTTTGAATGTCAAAACTCCGCCGATACCGAAGTAAAATCCGTATTCGCTAAGACCTAGCAAAAGCTTGCTGGCATTGAAGCAGTGCAAAACACCGCCGCATAAATCGCCGGCGCGATCTTTTAGAATTCCAAAGCTATCTTCGTTTGCTTCTCGGATATGGACTATAAGTGGTTTTTGAAGTTGTGTTGCTAGATCGATTTGTGAGATGAAGGCGTCTTTTTGGTGGGAGATTTCTAAGGCTTTGGTTTCCTTGCTCTCTTGCTGCTTAAGTCTGAAATAATCAAGACCGCATTCGCCAACGCCCACGCATTTGGGATCGTCAGCATACCGCTTCAGCACCTCCATATCGAAAGAATCTATCTCGTATGGATGCACCCCTACGGCAAAATACACATTATTCCGCGCGTGCGAAATTTTACATGCCTTATCTAGGTCTGCTACATCGGCACCGGGAATG
Organism: uncultured Campylobacter sp.; assembly: GCF_938015785.1. GTDB lineage: Bacteria > Campylobacterota > Campylobacteria > Campylobacterales > Campylobacteraceae > Campylobacter_B. The sequence goes on from NZ_CALLWC010000072.1 coordinate 15,208, forward strand.
ATGATGCTACGCACGCCTGCAATCGTGGCACGCTCAATCACCGCGTCCAAATCGGCGTCGAAACTAGCATCGTCTAAATGGCAATGTGTATCTATAATCATAAAACTCACTTGATAAAATTTTTCGAAGCGGATTTTACGTCGTTTTGCAAAATCACACTTAAATTTAAATTAAACGCGGTATTGTAGCGAAAAATTTCAGATTTAAACTTAAGCTTAAAATTCCTTCAGCTTTGCCTTAGTTTTTTAGCGAATTCCAGGGCTTCTGCAGTAATAGTCTCGCCGCTTATCATACGAGCTAGCTCTGTTATTTTCTCATTTTCGCTTAATAATCTCACGCTAGATTTGCCGTTAGTTTTACTTACTAAAAAGTGTGACGCAGCCTTTGAGCTAAGCTGCGGCTGGTGCGAGATCGCAAAAATTTGATAAAATTTTGAAATTTTTACCAGCACGTTTGCGATACTCATCGCCTCTTTTCCGCTTAAATTTGAATCAATCTCGTCTAAGATCAAAATTCCCTCGCCGTTATTTGTAAGCTCCAAGCTTGCCGCGATGAAAGCAAGGCGTAGGCGGTTCGTTTCGCCTGAGCTTAAATTTTTAAATTCCGTCTTGCACAAGCTGACGCAAATTTCGTCTGTGCCGCACTCACTAAGCGCCGTAGGCTTAAAACTAAGCTCCACTCCGTCCATATAAAGCTGCTTTAGATAGGAATTTATCAGATCCTCGAGCCGTTTTTTAGCGCCCTTGCGAGCCTCGCTGATTTTTTCGGCAAGGGTAGCGGTGCTTTCGCTAAGGCGTTTAAATTCCACTTGCAACTTGGTTTTTTCAAAGCTTAACTGCTCGTAATGCTCAAGCTCTTTCTTACGCGCTTCAAGCGTAGCTAAAGCTTCTTCTACGCTTCCGTAGCGCCTATTTAGCGCGCTAAGAGCTTCGATACGATCTAAAATTTTCTCTATGTCGATATTTTCGAGCTCGTCTAAGCTCAAGCTTTCTCGCTTTAGCCGCAGTTCGTTCATCGCATCCTCAAAAAACGCGCTATCCAGCCCGCTGAGGCTTAGCGCTTCGATGACGCTGCGTTCTAGCTCAAAAACGCCCTGCGCCCTAGCCCAAAGTTCCTCGATCTTATCTTTTTTACTAAGCTTTTTTTTGATTTGCAAAAGCTCCTCATATTCGCCGATCTTAGGCGATACGCGCTCGATTTTTTCAATCTCGAAGCGAGCAAATTCCTTTAACTCCTCGATCTTGCGCTCTTGATCTAAAATTTCATCCAGCTGCTTTTTTGTGCGGCTAAATTCCGCAAAGGCGCTTTGAAGCTCCAATAGGCTTTGCGCATGCACCGCATCTTTTTTCGCGGCGATAAAATCAAGTAATTTTAGCAAGCTGCCGCTACTCATTTCGCCAGCGTTTTTCGCGCCTAAAAATTTCACGTATTCGCCGGCGATCGTGCTTAGATTTTTTTTCGAGACCGATTGGGAATTTATAAAGTATCGCAAGCTACGCTCTTTTAGGACGCGAAAAATATTTGGCGTATCGTTTATCAAGCCGAAATTTTCCATATCAAATTGATGCTCTACGTCCGCTTCTATGAGCTCAGCCTCGCATTCGTTAAGACCGAACACCGCTAAAATCGCGCCTATTAATACCGATTTACCCGCGCCGCTGATGCCTGTAAATACGCTAAGTCCCGGGCCAAAACTAAGCTCGCTCTCGCAAAAACCTAGATTATTTTTAATATAAATTCTTTCTAGCATCCGCCGTGCCCCCATCTGAGTTTGGCTTTTAAAACGTCGAAATAATCGTAGCTTCTGCGTTTTATTAAATTTGCCTTGGCGTGCGAAATTTTAACGCTCACGCTGTGAAATTCCGCCATATCAAAAACGTCTTGTCCGTCGATGACGACGCTAACTTCGGAGCTTCCGGCGTTTTTGAAGCTCGCGAGATATTCTTTTGGCAGGATCAAAGGCCGCTGCGTCAGGCTATGCGAGCAGATCGGCGTGACGCAAAACACGTCGCACAGCGGATAGACGATAGATCCGTTCGCGCTCATATTATACGCGGTCGAGCCTACAGCGGAGCTTACGATCACGCCGTCGCCGTAGTAGGTGTTGAAATATTTTCTATTTAAAAACGCATCGATCTTCGCCATCGAAGAGATATGGCTGCGGGTGATTACGACGTCGTTAAATGCGGTCTTGCGGACGATCTTGCCGCTGCCGTTTTCCAGTATCACTTCAAGCAAAAACGGGCGCTCGATCTCGTATTCGCCGCGCAGAAATTCCTTTAAAAATTTTGCAAATTCGCTCGGCTGCACGTCCGTTAAAAAGCCCAAAGTGCCCGCGTTGATACCCAAAATAAAGGCGTTTTTGTCGCTTAGTAGCCTCGCAAGCCCGATGAGCGTGCCGTCGCCGCCGAGGCTAATTAAAAAATTGGTCTTTTTTAAAATTTCTGCAAGCGTATGCGACTTAAGGCCGAAAAATTCCGCTCCGTCCTCTTCAAGCAAAAGCTCAATACCTTGCGCTTTTAAAATTTCGCAAATTTGCTCCACGACGGGGCGAATCTCTTCTGATTTTTTGGCTATTAGTCCCGCGAATTTAAGGTTTTTATGAATTTTGTTTTCCATAGTTTTATTTTATAAAAAATTAGCTTTGTAAAAGCAAAATTTAACTATACTTGCGTTTTACAAATAATTTTAAAGGAGTAAATTTGCGAAGTCATTATTGCGCCGATTTGAGTAAAAACGATATCGGCAAAAGTGTAACCGTGTGCGGCTGGGTAAATTCTTACCGCGACCACGGCGGCGTGATTTTTATAGATTTGCGCGACCGAAGCGGGCTGTTACAGCTAGTCTGTGATCCCAAAGATAGCCACTCGGCATACGAGGTAGCAAATACCGTGCGAAACGAATTTGTCCTAAAAGCCGTCGGCAAGATCCGAGCTCGCGGCGAGGGGCTAGAAAATCCAAATTTAAAAACCGGCGACATCGAAGTCGTAGTAGAAAGCTTAGAGATCGAAAATCCAAGCAAGCCGCTTCCTTTCGTAATCGGCGATAAAAGCGTCAACGAAGAAACGAAGCTGAAATACCGCTTTTTGGATCTGCGCGCTGAGGGAAGCTTCGATAAATTTAAGATGCGTTCCAAGGCCGCGATCGCCGCGCGAAATGCTCTTGATAGGCTGGGCTTTGTGGAGGTCGAAACGCCGATCTTAACGCGCGCGACGCCTGAGGGCGCTAGGGATTATCTGGTGCCTAGCCGCGTCTATCCGGGCAGCTTCTACGCGCTTCCGCAAAGTCCGCAGCTTTTCAAGCAGCTTTTGATGTGCTCGGGCTTTGATAAATACTTCCAGATCGCGCGTTGCTTCCGCGATGAGGACCTGCGCGCCGACCGCCAGCCGGAATTTACGCAGATCGATATCGAGATGAGCTTCAATACCCAATACGACGTAATGCGCGTAGCCGAGGAGGTTTTAAAGGATATTTTCAAATCCTGCGGTCGCGAGATCGTCACCCCTTTTAGACATATGGAGTATAAAGACGCGATGGAGCTTTACGGCAGCGACAAACCCGATCTTCGCTACGATATGCCTTTCATCGACGTAGCCGATATTTTTGAAAAATCGAGCAACGAAATTTTTTCAAATTTAGCCAAGGACCGCAAAGCTAACCGCGTAAAAGCCCTAAAAGTCGAGGGTGGCGATCTGAAATTTAGCAAGCGACAGATGCAAGGCTTTGAGGAATACGTGAAAAAATTCGGCGCGCAGGGACTTGCGTTTATCCAAGTAAAAGAGGACGGACTAAAGGGGCCGCTGGTAAAATTCTTTGAAAAAAGCGAGCTTGATGAGCTCATCAAGCGCTGCGAGCTAAAGGTCGGCGACGTCGTATTTTTCGGCGCGGGCAAAAAGAAAATCGTGCTTGATTATATGGGCAGATTTAGAATTTTCCTCGCAAACGAGCTTGGTCTCATAGATCCGAACAGGCTTGAGTTTTTGTGGGTCGTAAATTTCCCTATGTTTGAGCAAAACGACGACGGCAGCTACTCCGCGATGCACCATCCTTTCACGATGCCGAACAATCCCGACGAGCCTGATTTAGAGGACATTACCTCGATTGCCTACGACGTCGTGCTAAACGGCATCGAGCTTGGCGGCGGCAGCATCAGGATTCACAAAGCGGACATTCAAGAAAAGGTCTTTAGGCTGCTTAAGATCGAGCCTGCGGAGCAGAGAGAGAAATTCGGCTTCCTGCTCGATGCGCTAAGCTTCGGCGCGCCTCCGCACGGAGGTATCGCGATCGGCTTTGACAGGCTGATGATGCTCGTTACCGGCTCAAGCAGTATTCGCGAGGTTATCGCGTTTCCTAAAACGCAGCGCGCGCAGTGTCCGCTTACCAAAGCCCCTAGCGTCGTTACAGATGAGCAGCTTCGCGAGCTAGGTCTTAGGCTTCATAAGAAGGAGCAAAAATGAAAAGCCTTTTTCTAATCATTGGCGCTCCTGGCAGCGGCAAAACGACCGATGCGAGTATGATCGCTCAGATGAATCAAAGCATCGAGCACTACTCCACGGGCGATCTGCTTCGCGCCGAGGTAGCAAGCGGCAGCGCTCTTGGTAGGCAGATAGACGGCTTCATCTCTAAAGGCAATCTCGTGCCGCTTGATATCGTTGTAAATGCTATCGTTAGCGCGATTAAAAGCTCGCCTAAAGACTTCATCATCATCGACGGCTATCCAAGAAGCGTCGAGCAGATGAATAAGCTAGACGAGGTACTGCGAGGCGACGATGATGTAAATCTTAGCGCAGTCATCGAGGTGTGCGTCAGCGAGGAGGTCGCTAAGGAGCGTGTCTTAGGACGCGCTCGCGGGGCGGACGATAACGAGGAAGTCTTTAAAAACCGCATGGCGGTATTTTCAGAGCCGATCGAGGATATCCGTAAATTTTACGGCGACGCGGGCGTATTTTACAGCGTAAACGGCGAGCGCACGGTCGAGGAGATCGTAGCGGACATAAACGCTATAATCGCCGCACAGATCGAAAAATTAGGCTAGCGCGCTTGGACGGCGGCTTAAATTTTAAGCGCCTCCGGCTCCTTTTTTGCATCGCGAGCGGTGCAGATCGCGCTTAAATTTAACGCGCCTCCGAAGCGAGCGCGCTTTTAAATTTATAGCTTGCCGTTAATGGAGATAGTTAAATTTTAGGCGTAAAATTAAGTAGCCGCTGTGTAAATTTTAAATGCGAGCGCCCAAATGCAAGCAGATTTCAAATTTAATGAAATTTCAGATCTGTTTGCAAATGCAGAGATTAAAATTTAAGGATAGATATGGTTAGAAAATTTTTACTTAGTATGGCTTTATGTGCGGTCGCATTCGGCGCGGGCGGGTTTGTGCCAAGCGGCTCCGCGGCGCAAACTCAACCGTTAAGCGTCAAAGAGGCGCTTAAATTAAGAGATGATTCTTTTGTCGTAATCGACGGCAAGATAAAATCCCAGCTCAGACACGAGCATTATAGATTTGTGGATCAAAACGGCGATAGCATCGAGGTTGAGATCGATGATGACGTTTGGCGCGGCGTGAGCGTGGATGAAAATACGCTCGTGCGAATTAGCGGCGAGATCGACAAAGATTTTACCAAAACGACGATAGACGTAAAAAATATCAAAATTTTAAATTCTAAATAAAGGAAAACTATGGATCTTTCAAAGATAAAAGTGGGCTCAAACCCCGATAAAATCAACGCAGTGATCGAGATCCCTTACGGCTCGAACATCAAATACGAGATCGACAAAGCAAGCGGCGCGCTATGCGTAGATCGCGTACTCTACGGCGCGATGTTTTACCCCGCAAACTACGGCTTCGTGCCCAATACCTTAGCCGACGACGGCGATCCTGCGGATGTTTTAGTGCTAAACGAATACCCGCTTGCCGCCGGTAGCGTGATCCCGTGTCGCCTAATCGGCGTTTTGATGATGGAGGATGAAAGCGGCATGGACGAGAAGCTGCTTGCCGTGCCGGTTAGCAAGATCGATCCGCGATTTGAGGGCATTAAAGGGGTCTCCGATCTGCCTAAAGCGACGCTGGATAAGATCAAAAATTTCTTCGAAACCTACAAGCTTTTAGAGCCGAATAAATGGGTTAAAGTAAAGGATTTTGCAAGCGCCGCGGAAGCCGAGAAAATTCTAGACAAAGCGATCAAGGCTTATAAATAAAATTTACAAGCATCCTTCGATTTGGAATTTCGCCTCACCTTTAAGACGCTGGCGAAATTCCAAAATTTTAAAATTTGATGGAATTTGCGAAGCGCAGAGCGATGTGATGATTTTTAAATCAAGCCTGCAAAGCGCTCGCTTAAATTTTATAAATATCGCGCAGCTAGATACCAAGAATGTTAAATTTTAAAAAGGCAGCTCAAATGAAAAAGATTTATATCGCGCTATTTATAGCAGTTGCTTTTTCGCTCTGCATACAATCGATCTCCGGTTTTAAAGGCATTAAAATTAGTATGCCAAACGATGCGCAGGGCATCCGCCTGAAGTTTAGCCCAAAGCTGAGCGAGGATCAAAATACGCAAATGCAAAACTTGGCGAATTTTTTACGCTTTAGCGATAAAGGGCGAGAGAATTACTATGGTATAAGCTTCTTTAGCGATATCGCTACGACGTGGGATTTGTATGAAAAGCTTGCGGACATTGATGAGCTAGACTTCGGCAGAAACGCGAATTTTATGACCGTTTCGCCGATTAGAGTGGATGAGGTTACGCAGGTTCCGCCCGAGATTT
>NZ_CALLWC010000073.1 GCF_938015785.1 uncultured Campylobacter sp.
TAAAATTTAAGGCGCTTGAAATTTTAAAATTTAGAATTCGGGTTTAAAATTTCAAAGTTTTGCAATACGATCTGTTTGGTTTGTCGTATCCGATATCTCTTGGGGGTGAATTTCACTGCGTATAAATAGATTTCGGCGCGATTTTAAATTTTTAAAACTCGCTGTGGTTTGAAACCGGCTAGCAATCAAGCAAAGTGCAAGAAACAATAGAGTAGAATTCTATCCCGTTGGGAGTTACAGCTCATTTTCCACTATCTTTAAATTTAACTTCAATTTTGTCCCGTTGGGATTTGAAACATTTCAAGAGTATTTAAAATTATAGTTCACACCTAGGTAAAATTCTATTTAGTTAAAACTTAGTATTCCAAGGCGTGGAGCCTGTTTTTGGAATTTTAAAATTCCAAAATACTTAAAATTTCACATAGAATTTAGTGCCAAATTTTATGTAAAATTTTACAAGGACGGCTTTTTGGTAAAGTATTTATTATTCAAATATCTCAGATTCGATCGCTCTCAGCCTTTCATTACGCTTTCGGCGCTGCTTGCGTTCTTGGGCGTCGGCGTGGGGCTTACGGTGCTGATCGTCGCGATGGCGATAATGAACGGTTTCGATAAGGAATTTGAGCGCAAGCTCTTTACGATGAACTACCCGATCACGATCCACAGCCACTTTCGCGGCGGCATTTCAAAAGACGACGTGGAGGGGCTGCGGGCGGACTTTCCAGATCTGATCTTTAGCCCGTATATCAGCTCGCAAGTCATCGCCAAAGGCGGCGAGAAGCTCGAGGGCGGGCTGATTTTCGGCGTAAATTTAAACGACGAAAAGCGCATCAACTCCGTCGTCGCGGCAGGCGCCAAAGACGCCAATCTAACGGATTACGGCATAATGATAGGGCGCGGGATCAAAGATGAGTTTATGCTGGATGAGGGCGGCAAGATCACGATGATTTTTACGAAGAGCGATCCTGGCGGCTTTGCGCTGATCCCTAAGATGAAGCGCTTTGACGTGCGCGCGGATTTTAGCTCCGGGCTGATCGCCTACGACAAGGCGTATTCCTACGCGGACGCGAGCGATCTAGCCAAAATTTTGGGCTACGACGAGGGGACATTCGACGGCGTGCATGTTTTTTCAAACGATCCGTTTAAGGATCTGGAGCGCATCAAAAAAAGCCTCCCCGGCGGTGCTAGCGCCGTGGGCTGGTGGCAGCAAAACGGCAATTTTTTCAGCGCCCTTGCGCTTGAAAAGCGCGCGCTTTTCATCGTGCTGATGCTAATAATCCTAGTCGCGAGCCTAAATATCGTAAGCTCGCTTCTGATGACCGTGATGAACCGCCGCCAAGAGATCGCGCTTTTACTTAGCCTGGGCGCCAGCAAAAAGGAGGTTAAGAGGACCTTTTTTGCGCTCGGAGCCACGATCGGCGGCGGCGGCATCATATTCGGGCTCGTTTTGGGCCTATTTGGCGTGTGGCTGCTCGGAAGCTTCGACATCGTAAATCTACCGGCCGACGTTTACGGAAGCTCGAAGCTGCCGATGGAGCTTTCGCTAGGCGATTTGGCGATGATTTTAATCGGCGCGGTGCTTATCGTAGCGCTATCGTCATGGTATCCGGCGAAAAAAGCCACGCAGATCGACGTATTGCAAACGCTGCGCAACGAGTAAATTTAAACGCGGCGCCTTTAAAATTCGGCGAAATTTTAAAATTCCAAAGCGGCGCGGTTGTATTTAGCAGTGTATTTAGCGCGGCATTTCGACGCGCAAAATAGAAGCTACGCGATCTTGCACGGCGCGCATAGCGTAAAATCGCACTAAATACGATTTGAGTCGCCAGAATTTTAATTTTTTAGCGAAATTGTAAGCTGCGCGAAGCCTAAATTTTGACGAAATTTGTGTCGTTAGAATTCGCCAAAATTTTAAATTTCAAAGGGGATAAAATTTTTATGAGTGCTTTGAAAAATTTTATGAAATTTTGCAACCAATCAAAGATAAAATTATAAAAATTTTGAAAAGGATATATGGTGAAAAAGATCGTTTTGTTTCTGTGTGCGGCGCTGTTTCTATGCGGCTGCTCTAGGAGCGGACCGCAAGATGTCCCAGAGCCAGAGCGAAATAAGGCGCCGAGCCACCATTATACAGGCTACTATTATGCATAGCGTATATTGCGCGGCGGGCGACGATACGAGACGTTTAACGGCGAGAAAATGGAAACATTGTAGTTTTTGCTCAAATAAGGCTTCATTCCGCAATGCAAGCCTTAGCAGCGTTGCAGCCTGAATATAGCGGTGTCAAGGTGTCCATCCGTCTATAATGACGATAAAATTTAGGCTTATTTGAGCAGGCTTAAATTTAGGACGAAATTCTTTTTAAAATTCTTTCAAATTCCCATAAAATCCCGCTGAATAAATCTAAATTTTATAAATTTTAGGGTAACATTTGCCTTATTTTTCAAAAAGGCTTTAAATGACTTTAATCGACGGCAAAAGCATAAGCGCGAAGGTAAAAGATGAGATCAAATCGGACGCTTCGGATCTTGCCGCAAAGGGCGTAAAGCCCGCGCTGGCGGTGATTTTAGTAGGCGAGGATGCGGCGAGCAAGACCTATGTCGCGAGCAAGGAAAAAGCCTGTGCCGCCTGCGGGATCCGCTCCGTAGCGCACCGCTTGAGCTCCAACGTGAGCGAGGCAGCGCTTTTAGAACTGATAGAAAATTTAAACGAAGACGAAAGTATCGACGGCATTTTGGTGCAGTTGCCGCTTCCAAAACATATCGATACGAATAAAATTTTAGAAAAAATAAGCCCGCAAAAGGACGTGGACGGATTTAGCGCGATAAACGTAGGCAAGCTTACTAGCGGGCTTGCGGACGGTTTTGTGCCTTGCACTCCGCTTGGCGTGATGCGCCTGCTTGAGGAATACGGCGTGCAGATAGCGGGTAAAAACGCCGTCGTGCTGGGTCGTAGCAATATCGTAGGAAAGCCGATGGCTAGCCTGCTTCTAAATGCCGACGCTACCGTCACTATCGCTCATAGTAAGACGAAAAACCTAAAGCAACTTTGCGCAGACGCCGATATTTTGGTCGTGGCGGTCGGCAAGGCGCATTTTGTGGGCGCCGATATGGTAAAACAAGGCGCAGTGGTGATCGACGTAGGGATCAATCGCGGCGAGGACGGCAAGCTAAGAGGCGACGTCGATTTTGAAGCAGTCGCGCCGAAATGCTCGTTCATCACGCCCGTGCCCGGAGGCGTGGGGCCGATGACGATTGCGATGCTTTTGAACAACACGATAAAATCGGCGAAAAATCGCTTAAGACAAAGAGCCTAAATGAAAATACTAAGCAAAATTTATCACTTTTTATCAAGTTGGACGGGGACGGTCATCGTCGTTTTATTCGTCATTCTTTTTGTTGCGCAAGCCTTCGTGATCCCCAGCGGATCGATGCGCACTACGCTTTTGGAGGGTGATTTTTTATTCGTTAAAAAATTTAGCTACGGCATCCCGACTCCGCATATTCCCTTTGTAGAGTGGCAGGTAGCTCCTGATAGCGACGGAGATGGGCATATCATCCGTGGCGAGGGTCCGAAGCGCGGCGACATCGTGGTTTTTCGCTATCCGCTTAATGAAAAAATGCACTTTGTAAAGCGAAATTTTGCCGTAGGCGGTGACGAGGTGATATTTGATCTGAATAATTTCTACCTTCGTCCGCATGAAGGCGACGAGTTCATTGCCGCAAACTACGATGCTCGCGACATTGTGATTTTGGGTGGCGAAAAATATGTTAAAGAGCCGTATAAATTTAAGGGCATTCACTACGACCCTAATGCTAAGAACTCGATGCTAACAAATGTCAAAATCGCACTTGAGAAGGGTGAATTTTCTATGAAGCCCATTAGTCTAAGCGAAATTCCTCACAGCTTCGAAGCTGCGGGGATAAGCTTCAATGCCTTTTACATCAAAGTGCCGCAGGATGAGTATTTTATGATAGGCGATAATCGAAATAATTCCGCCGATAGCCGCTTTTGGGGTCCGGTACCTTATCGTCTGATCGTCGGCAAGCCGTGGTTTACATATTTTAGTATCGATGCCGATCGCAAGATCCGCTGGGAGCGAATCGGGCGCTTCGTCGATACCTTGCAAAACGATGAGAGCCTAATCTATGAGCAAAAATAAGGAGCGGCAATGCAAATAAATAAAATTTTCATAGCGAGCGATCATGCGGGCTTTCATGCCAAAGAGCAAGCCAAAAAAGCGCTCGCCACTTTGGGTTACGAAGCGGTCGATCTTGGCACTCATAGTGCCGAAGCGAGCGTGGATTATCCCGATTTTGCAGGCACGTTGGCGGATAAAATTTTAGCCGAATGTGAAGCCTGCGCGCGAAGTGAAAATTTTAAAGAAAGTAGCGACATAAATTCTCCTGCAGCCGCGGAAAATTCCGAAGCGGGCGGTAACGAAAATTTTGTCGCAAGTATAAACGGCTGCGGAAATTTTAACGACGCCGTACAATGTAGCGAGAAAAATGAAAATTTTAACATTATAAAAAACGCTAGTCGTCAAAATTTTAACGCTAGCGAAAGCATGACTACCTGCGTAAACGCAGCCGTAAGCCAGAATGCGAGCAAAGATAAAATTTTAAATTCCACCGACTACGGCATTTACGGCGTTTTGATTTGCGGTACGGGCATCGGTATCAGCATCGCCGCAAACCGCCGCGCTCACATCCGCTGCGCGCTGTGTCATGACGCAACGAGCGCTAGACTAGCTAGAGAGCACAACGACGCCAACGTCCTAGCCTTCGGCGAGCGATTAATGGGCGCGCTAGTGATTGAGGATATAATTAGGGCGTTTTTTAGCACCGATTTTGCGGGCGGTAGGCACATTAAGCGCGTCGCAAAGCTAGGTGCTTGCGGCAGTGCGAATTTCATGCTTGGATTTGACGAATCGAATTCCATTCAGAACTCCGCTCAAAATTTTGCAGAACAAAGCTGTGACGCTAATTTAAACGGACGAAATTCCAAATTAAGCTTCGGTGGTAAAAACCCTTCTAGCAAAAATCCCATCGACACGGATTCCGCGTCAAATTTTGCGCGGAGCCTTAACGATAAAAATTCCTTATTTACCGGCGAGAATTCCTTGATAAGCTTTGGTGGCGCACATCATATAAATTTAAATTCTGCGCACGCAAAGATAATCTTTGATGGGAAAAATCCATTGGGTAAAAATTCTACTAGTGCAAATTCTACGTTAAATTTTACGCGCGAGAGCGTTTGTGAGAAAAATTTTGCTCAAAAAGCTAGCCGCAAAGATTTTGTCGGTTTGAACCCAGCAATTATAAATTTCAAGGCTACAAATTCCGTCTGTGTGAGCGTTAAGCGAGAAAACGCAAATTGCGCTAGTGCGAGTTTAACAGATGAGAATTCTGCTATTACGAGCGTAAATTCAAAGGGAGCAAATCTTTCTAGTGTGTATTTTAACGCAACACTCGCTACTATACGCCGCTTTGCAAATCCAAATGAAGGAGGCGAGCAATGAGCGTAGTATTAGGCGTTTTAGCGCTATTTTTTGCAGCACTACTTATTCTATCGATACGAAAAAATTCTAAAATTTACGCCTTACTTCGAAAGAGCGAAGAAAGAATTTCAAAGCTTAAAAGCGATAACGAAAAGCTCAAAACTGCCCTTCGCTTCGGCATTGAGGCCCTGCAAAATGAGGAGAGCGAAAACTGCAGCTTAAAAATCCAAAACGCAAGATTGAAAAGAGGTAAGCTATGAAAAGTCTAAGCAACGAGCAAAAAAGCTATTTATTTCGCTCGATCCGCACCGTGCGCGACTTCCCAAAGCCCGGTATTTTGTTTTACGATATCACGACGCTCGTAGGCGATCGCGAGGCGTTTAATTTCCTGCTTGATCATCTAGCCGAGCGCTACGCTGATTACGGACTTGATTACATAGTAGGCATAGAAAGTCGCGGATTTATTTTTGCAGCGGCACTTGCTGCGAGGTTGAGGGTCGCTTTTGTGCCGATTAGAAAGCCAAAGAAGCTCCCTTATATCACGATTTCGCAAAAATACAGCCTTGAATATGGCTTCGATCAGGTCGAGATGCACGTGGATGCATTCTCCGGCGTGCAAGATGCCAAGGTTCTGTTAATTGATGATCTAATAGCCACCGGAGGCACCGCACGAGCGGCATTAGATCTCATCGCGCAGACGCAGGCTAAATGCGTCGAGGCGTGCTTTTTATTAAATTTGCGCGAGTTAAACGATCTAGGCGAATTTTCGCGCCGCACAAACGTTTATTGCGTTTTAGAGGCGTAATTTGGAAGAGCTACTTAAAAATTTATTACAACAATACCACCAATACGCCTATATCGTGCTTTTCGTTTGGTGTATTTTAGAAGGCGAAATCGCGCTGATTTTGGGCGGTATCATGGCGCACGAGGGTCATATAAATTTGCCGCTAGGTATCTTTGTCGCGGGCCTTGGGGCATTTTGCGGCGATCAGTTTTATTTTTATATCGGTCGCTACAACAAAAAATATATCAGTAAAAAGCTCGCGGCGCAGCGCCGAAAATTTGCGATTGCGCACTTGCTTTTGCAACGCTACGGTTGGCCGATAATTTTAATGCAGCGCTATATGTATGGCTTTCGCGTCATCATCCCGATGAGTATCGGCATCACTCGCTACAGCGCAAAGAAATTTGCGATTATCAATCTTTTTAGTGCTTGGTGCTGGTCGGGTGCGACGATGGTTTTGGCGTGGTATTTCGGCGAGGAGATCTGGAGCGGGCTGCGGCTAATCGAGCAACACTGGTATTTTGCGATACCTATCATAGGCGGAATTTTATATCTATTTTTTAGGCTATTTAAACGTATGGAAAATCACTTTATGAACTCACGAAAGGAACGAGATGAAAGTAAAACTGCTAGATCGTAAAATTAACGAGATAGAGGCGGATTTTGAAGTTATTTTAGTTGTGGATAAAAATTTAAATCACGAATTTATTAAAGACACGGATAAGTTTGCGCTTTTTAATTACAAAGGCGAGGGCAATCTACTCCTTGCCGAGAGCGGACGGCTGTACGTCGGCGTTAAGGAGCTTAGCTTCGATAGGTTGCGAGCGGCGCTTGCGAGCGCATACAATGCGCTCAAGGGCTATGCGATCAAAAATTTTAAAATCGCCTTTTACAAATGCGGATGCGACCGCAGAAGTACAATGGCGATGGTCGAGGGCGTGCTTTTGGGCGGCTATGAGTTTAATAAATACAAAAGCGAGAAGAAAAGCTCCAGCTTGAATGAAATTTTAATCTCTACGCAGGAGTACGGCGGCAGTAGCCCCGACGTGCAAAAGATGAACTACGGCGTGCAGCAGGGCACCGTGATGGCAAACGCCGCAAATTTTACGCGCGATGGCGTCAATGAGATTCCTGAAATTTACACACCCGAAAAGATGGCGAGCGAGGCTGAAATTCTAGCCTCAAACTACGACGACGTGAGCGTTAAAATTTACGACGAGGACTTTTTGCGAGAGCAGAATATGAATGCGTTTTTGGCGGTTAATCGCTCCAGTGCTCATCCGCCGCGCCTAATTCATCTGATCTATAAGCCGCAGCGCTGCCTAAAGCGCGTCGTTTTCGTGGGCAAAGGGCTTACTTACGACAGCGGCGGGCTAAGTTTGAAGCCTGCCGATTATATGCTTACGATGAAAAGCGACAAAAGCGGCGCGCTTGCCGCGATGGGCATCATCAAGGGCGCTGCCGAGCTAGAGCTGCCGTTTGAGATACATGCGGTCATCGGCGCTACCGAAAATATGATCGGCGGCGATTCGTATAAGCCCGACGACGTGCTGCTTAGTCGCAGCGGCGTAAGCATAGAGGTGCGAAACACCGACGCAGAGGGGCGGCTCGTGCTTGCCGACTGCCTAAGCTACGCGCAGGATCTTGAGCCAGGTCTGCTAATCGATATGGCGACGCTTACCGGCGCTTGCGTCGTGGGGCTAGGCGAATACACTAGCGGTATCATGGGAAACAGCGAGGAGCTAAAGCGTAAATTTAAAGATCTTAGCGATTGTAGCGGCGAGCTATTTAGTATTTTGGAATTTAACGATTATCTGCGCGAGCTAATCAAAAGCAGTATCGCAGACATCTCCAACTGCTCCTCCAGCAGGTACGGCGGCGCGATAACCGCGGGGCTGTTTTTGGATAAATTTATAAAGGACGAGTATAAAGACAAGTGGCTGCACCTCGACATCGCGGGGCCTGCGTATCTGGAAAAGGCGTGGGGCTATTACGCGGCAGGCGCGACTGGCGCGGGCGTGAGAGCTAGCCTATATTTCTTGCAGGCTCTAGCCAAAGAGCTGAAGGACGCGTAGATGGGGCTTTCAGTAGGGATCGTAGGGCTTCCGAACGTCGGTAAATCCACTACTTTTAATGCACTTAGCGGCGCACAAAACGCGCAGGCGCAGAACTATCCGTTCTGCACGATTGAGCCTAATAAAGCGGTCGTGCCCGTGCCCGATGCCAGGCTCGGCAAGCTAGCGCAGATTGTTAAGCCCGGTCGCATCGTGCATTCGACTATCGAGTTTGTAGATATCGCAGGCCTCGTGCGCGGAGCTAGCAAGGGCGAGGGGCTGGGGAATAAATTTCTTTCAAATATCCGCGAGTGCGAGATCATCCTTCATATCGTGCGCTGCTTCGAAAGCGGCGACATAACCCACGTCGAAGGCTGCGTCGATCCTATCCGCGACATCGAGATCATCGAAACCGAGCTTATTTTAGCGGACATCGAGCAGCTTGGCCGCAAGATCGAGCGTCTCGGCAAGGAAGCCAAAGCAAATCAAAAGGGCGCTAAAGAGGCGCTAGCCGTAGCAAACGAGCTT
The DNA here is from genome assembly GCF_938015785.1 of uncultured Campylobacter sp. Taxonomy (GTDB): domain Bacteria; phylum Campylobacterota; class Campylobacteria; order Campylobacterales; family Campylobacteraceae; genus Campylobacter_B. The sequence continues at coordinate 8,867 of NZ_CALLWC010000073.1, forward strand.
TTGGCGCATCTAAACGACGGCAAGCCCGCTTCAAATTTCGCGCTCAAAGAGGACGAAAGCTACATCGCTTTAAATCGCGAGCTGCGCCTGCTTAGCGCCAAGGATGTAATCTACGGCGCCAATGTGGACGAAGACGGCATCGCGCAAGATAACGAATACGTCGCGCGCGTAAGAGAATATGCAAGCGCCCGCGGCGCCGAGGTGATCAAGCTCTGCGCCAAGATCGAAGAGGAGCTCATAGGCTTAAGCGATGAGGAGACGCACGAGATGCTGCAAAGCCTGGGCGCGCAGCAAAGCGGGCTGGAACTCATCATCAAGCGCTCATTTGCGAAGCTCAGCCTCATCAGCTACTTTACCGCAGGCGAGATGGAGGTTCGCGCGTGGACGATCACGAAGGGCTGGAAGGCCCCGAAGGCCGCGAGCGTGATTCACAACGACTTTGAGCGCGGATTTATCAGAGCCGAGGTGATCGGATTTGAAGATTTTATCGCGTGCGGCGGCGAGAGCAGGGCGAAAGAAGCGGGCAAAATGCGCCTTGAGGGCAAGGACTACGTCGTGCAAGACGGCGACGTGATGCACTTTAGATTTAACGTTTAGAATTTATTTTTAGGTGCGTTGAAATTCGGACTGCGCTAGCTTTAAAATTTAGTAAAATTTCGGCTCAAATGCGGGTTTAATAAAATTTTGATTTTGTGCGTAGCGGCTTTTGGCTGAAATTTGAATCACTAGAACAAAACGAGACTTGTGCGCTAAAGCCTCGTTAAAATTTCGAGGTCAAATTTAATCGGCTTTGCTCGCGTTAAAATTTTACGCAAGCAAAGTTGCACTGCGCTGGATTTGCGCTTAAATTCGCCTGGCAAAATACGTATAAGAAATACTTCCAAAATCGCGCAAAAATTTATATACGGCGAAAACTGCGCGTAAATTTAAAGGGCAAAATTTTACTAAGATCTCAAAGCTCGTATATGTACGCGATAGTATTTGAGTTCTATATTTAAATTTACGGCTTGTAATTTGATATCCGGCGATTTTTAAATTTTATGATCTTAAATTTAAACATGTTTGTTTAGTATGCGGTGCGAACCGCGCTCGTAAAGCTAACCGTATTAAATTTGCCGCCGATAAGCGCGGCGGAATTTAGCGAAAATTTTAAAATCAAGCTCGCGATTAGTCCATCTTGCTGCACGAAATTAGGAGTCGCGGAATTTTGTCGCGTAGAATTCCGTCGCGCCGCAGAGCCTTGCGGGAAAGATGAGCGGGTTTTTCTAGCGCCGAGCAAACAAGCGCCTAGCAAGCGGCGCGAAATTTAAACTTAATTTTGGAGGATTATGCGAAATAAGCAGCCCTGTATCGAAGGCAGGATAGAAAACTTGCACGTTCGCGTCCTTAGGCAGGAGATCGAGACGCTCGTGCTTTTTGAGATCGGCGGTGTTCGCTTTCGCATGCGTTGCAGGGCATTCTCGTTTAAGCAGGGCGATTTAGTGCGCGTAAAATACTGCAAGCAGGGATATTTAGGCAGCCTCGTCGCCTTGGAAGTCGAGCGCCGCAGAACGCCTTTGGAATATGCCCGCGATTTTGCGTTGAGTGCGCTAGATGCCGCGAAGCGCGCACTATCTTTAGCTTGGGATGTTTTGATTACATTCGGTCTGATCTTTTTCGCCACGACGGTATTTTACGCGATCTATTTTGCGTCCAAAAAAGACGCATTCTCAAACCTAGGCGATTTTTTCTACACTTGTGCGGGGCTTGCGCTCGTTGCGATGATAATTCTGGCGCACATTTATTCGATCATCCGCGCTATTGAAAGGCGCGCGCCTCGTTTGACACAACTGGCGTTTAGCCTTGCCGAGCGGCTACTTAGCTTGGCGCGACTATTTTGGGCGGTACTGCTTTTTTGCATCGCTGTGATTGCGGTACTGCTTTGGATTTATATGACATTTATTGAGGGTAAAACGACAAGCCTGAGCGATTTTTTCTATTCTTGCGTAGTGCTTACGCTTGTGTGCATGATATGCCTAATTTGTTCTACTTGCATGCAAAAACTCTCATCGTGGCGCAAGCGTCGCAAAAAATAGCGCTACCCCGCCGCACAAATACACTACACGGAATTTTATAATTCTGTTACCTCAAATTTTGCCGGGCAGAATTTCGCGCCATGCTATAAATTTTATGCGCCGCGAAATTTTGAAATTTTGTTTTGCACAAATACGGCAAGCGGCAAAATTCCGCCACGCGAATAAACCATACCGCTGCAAATTTTACATTTTTAAATTCCCGCGCTCCTAAGCCTTTGATCGCTCGCCGTTTATTTTGAAGACGGCGGAAACTCAAACGAGCTAAGCTCGCTTGAGCCGGAATTTCGGATAAATTTAAATCGCGCTTAGCGCTAACATCTAAGCAATCGACTTAACAGGCAGCCGACCTAAAACGTTATCTCCCAGTTAAATCTAAAATTTCTGCGCGGCGCGTAAAACCTGCCGATGCCCGCGCCGGTGTTTTGATCTATCAAATTCGTCGTTCCGAATCCCCTGATGGATCTGGCTGAATCCCAAGTGATATATTTGGTGTTCGTGATATTATAAACGCCGAAGCCGAAATTAAAATTTTTATGAGGTCTTGCGTAGGTTATGATGTCCAAAACCGTATAATTTCCGCTCCTCCATGCTAGCGTGCTATCGGTCACGGGTTTTCCTTTGATCTTTTTGCCGGGCACGATCTGACCGCTATCGGGGTCTATGTGCTCCATCTGCTCTTTCCAATACATATTGTAGCTATCTTTGGCCTTTTTCTCTCCGACGCTCGTTATGAAAAGGTCTATGCCGTATTTATCGCCTGGTGCGGAGTAGCCGATATTATAAACCGAAGTCGGCGGCTGAATGGCGTTCATCGGTATATCTCCGTCCATCCTACCTCTTTGCTTGGTAAATTTATATCCTATCCTAAAGCCTTCAAGCGTGGAGGAGACATCGCCTAATTCCATATGGGCGTTTATTTCAAAGCCATTGACTTTGGCGCTATCTCTGTTTTTGTTCTGCCAAAACGGATATTGCAAAGCGCTTCCTACTTCAACGGCCTTCATCCTTAAAAATACCAAATCTATAAAGTTATCGTAATCGGTTTTAAAAATATCAAACGTTATGAAGCTTTGATCTTTATAAAACGTCAAGGCGGCCTCTTTTGTTTTTGCGATCTCGGCTTTTAAATCAACGTTAGGCGCGATCGAAAAGCTCGGATGCTTAAAGGTCATATACATCTCATCCGATGTCGGAGCGCGAAACCCTTTTGAATATTTAAGCTGAAATCTCATAAAATCGAGCGGATCCAAATTTAACCCGAGCGTATAAGAATCGCTTTTAAATTCTTTATTTTGAAGCAGTATTGCTAAATTTTGTCTGATATTTTCGTTCATACAAGGGGTATTGTATCCGCACGTAGCTCCCGGCCCGTAAGCATTGCCCGGTAGCGGCACGAAGATGCCTGCTATCAAGCCCTTCGGCACGGGAATGTTCTCGTCGTATTTGGGCATATGTTTTACCTTGTCGTATCGATAATTTAAATCCAGTCCCAACCAATCCGTGATCTTAAAATCATCTCCGATAAACAAAGCGGTAGTTCTAGTCTCTACGGGGATGAGATAGGTTTGCTTCATTCCCGTGTTGCTTTTCGGGCCATTGGCGCCCGGATACCAATTCGGCTTTAAAACATATCCGTTCGAATCCGCATTCGGATTGCTCGGCTCAAATTTATAGCCGTAAAATTTACTCGCCCACCATTTTTCATTTTCACCTTTAAAGCCGTCTTGATCTATCATTACTTTTTTCGTTTTCTCTAAAAGACCGCCGTATTTTATATAGTGCTGGGTTTGAAATACTTTAAGTTCTTTTTCAAATTTTATATCAAACTGATTCGTATCGGTATTTAAATCTCTGTCGTGATATTGATCTTCTGCATAGCCCGCCGATTTCGGCCTTATGATCCTTGTATCCTCGTCAAAGAAACCGCCTGAATCTTTTTCGACCTTTACTCTACCGTATTTCGTGCCGTCGGGAGCCGTTTTTATCTCAATATCTCTATCTACGTAGTCGTGTTTCCAGTTTCCCATATTATCTTGATATAGCCTTGAGACTCGAAATTTCTTAGTACAGTCTATCTTAGAGCAGTCTAAAAGCATATAATCGAGCCTACCTCCGTCTTCTTGCCACTCGACCTTGTTGCCTTTGCTGTCTCTAAAATCTCTTTCCGTACTCCATCCGCTGGTATCGAGATCGGGCGTAAGCTCTTTGCCGTATTTATCTACTATTTTATACACACCCGCTTTCTTATCATATACCAGATCTAGACCGTTTGGGTTTCTGACGTTATTGCACTTGTCGTTGTTGCAGTATTCGTCGGTCTTTGCTTTATTTCGTATCTTTTGCGTAGAATACGATACTTTAAAAGTATCCCAAAACGGCGTTTCTACAAAATTTTCGTAGGCGAATTGAATGTTTTTTCTATGAGATTTATCGTTCGTTATCCTCTCTCCCAGCTTCGTATCCTGCAATGAGTAGCTGTATGAGCGAAGCGAATAGGATAAATCCTCTCCTTTGGATTTAAGAGTTGAATCATCATTCATAATGCTAAATCTATGCTCATCGGCCGGCTGAAAACCGATCTTTACCATAGTGCTGGTGCGGGTTATATGATAGGGATCTGCCTTTTCTCTTTCCCTGCCGACTTTTGTTCTATCCTCTTTTGGCGAGTAGATATTGTAGAAATAATTTTTGATCTCGCGGCCGTTTCTTTTCGTATTTATTACCAACAGATCGAGCCATTTGTATCTTCCTGCGAAAGTAAGCGATCTCATATTTTGGGAATTCATACTTTGATATCCGTTTTTAAAGCCAAAGTGAAAGTCTTTGTTTATCAGATAATCCCTTGCGTCTTTCGTCTCAAACATTACCGATCCGCCCAGCGCTCCCGAGCCCGTTTTTATCGAATCCGCGCCTTTTGTTATGGTCGCAACTTTGACGTTTTCCATCTCCACGCTATTGCGGGTGTTATTGAAATTTCCGTAACCTTCAAAAAGCTCTTTGAAGCCTTGCGAGCTTAGAGTTTCTGCCTGACGAAGTCCGTCTATCGTTATGGCGACGCGGTTTTCATCCACGCCGCGCACGGCATAGCCGCTCGTGCCGAAACGACCAGCCTCTACCGCCGTAACACCCGTTTGGTATCGCACCAAGTCTCTACTATCGGTGATCTGCTGCTTCTTAATAGTCTGCGCGGTGGTTTTTGTTTCGCCGACCTTTTGCTCGGCTACGCTTTGCGAATCGACATTGCCGGTTACCTGGATAGTTCCTAATTCTTGTGAGTTGGTCGGCTCTTCCGCGTAAAGCGAGCCATAAAAGAGCAGCGAGGCATAGAGAGAGAGAGAGAATCTTCTAAACATTCATATTTCCTTACTTAATGATTATAGAATTGATTATTAACGCGGCGAATAATAATACAAAGATTTTTAATGTTTAATTAAATTGCAGTTTAAATTCAAGTATAAATTTTAAATGGCTAAAATTTTGATTTTTAAGAAGTAAAAAATTTTAAATAGTCAAGAAATGCGTAATAGGCGTATTTTAAGCTTTAATATAGCCTAAATTTTGCAAAGCGTTTTTGAAACGGCTAGTAAAAATGCTAAAAATTATAAGAGAGCGAATGATAATAAAGCGCATTTTATAATAAGTAACGCGCTTTTTAAATCATGATATTTTTGCCGGTAATTTTAAAATTTTGTGCCCAATCGCTGCATTGTAAATTTATCATTTTATAGATTGTCGCCTCTCGGGATTTGTTAGCAGATTTATTTATCGGTGCCGGAATAGGGCATAAATTTTTGCCGGGTAGAATTTCACGCTGCGCTATAAATTTTATGCGCCGCGAAATTTTGAAATTTCGTTTCGTACAAATACGGCAAGCTACAAAATTCCGCCACGCGAATAAAGCATGCCGCCACGTTACGGGCATCGATAATCTACTCGTTTATTCCGCCAAATTAATTCATACCGCCGCAAATTTTATGTTTTAAAATTCCGCGCCGAATTTCTCGCGGCTAAAAAATGCCCCGCAGAGCCGCTGTACCCTCTACATGTCTGTATGGCAAGAAATAATGCACGAAGCTTGTGCAGGCGCCCCCAGATACGCATATTTCGGCGCTCAGTCTGTGTTTGACATGCGCAGAATCGAGATCAGGTATCTCCAATCTGCCGCTTTTGTAACCGCTATAGCCCATCTCTATCGGCACCTCTAGCTCATCCTTTTCAAACACGACGCGTCCGCTTTGCACCTGCTCGAGCTTGATGTTTTTCAGCACGATCCCGGGCGCGCTCACGTGCTCAAAATTTATACTTAGTTCATACGGGGCGCCAGTGGAGTTGTCGTCCGAGAAGTCGGGCTTCGGCTTGCGCTCGTCGCGCCATAGTCATCCGCCGATAGTGGTAGCTCTTAAGCGGGCGCTGATGCTAAAATTCTTCAGATCCAGCGAAGCGCTGCTAAAATCACGGATGAGCGTCCAGGCTACGAAGGTACGGCCGAAAAATTTATCGGCGATCATATATGTGCCGAAAAGCGAGCTTATGACCACCCAAAACAAAAATATAAATTTAAAAACCTTGCGTAAAACAAACTTTAACGTCTTCATCGCTATCCTTTCAATCTAAAGCTTAAGCGGAATTCTGCCTGCGAATCCGCGAATTAAAATTCCGCGCGGGATTTTGCTTATGAAATTCCGCGCTTTTTGGTCTGCGGCGGAATTTTAAGACAGAATTCTATGGCGAAATTTTGCTGCGAAATTATAAAACAAATTCCGCCCATGAAATTTTACCTAGAATCTCTCCTATAAAATTCCATAACGAAATTTGGAGCTGAAATTTTATGGGCGGAATTCCATAGTTAAAATTTCGCGATGAAATTCCATAGCTAAAATTTTACGGCAAGCCTCAGAAATCAACTTCTGCGGCAAAATTCCACGTCTTAAAATTTTAAGAAAGTATGAAATTTCTTATCTGATCGCAGATCGCTTCTTCGGATTGTGCAGCGTCTATTTGCAGCGTCTGAACGCCGCACGCCGCGCATGCTCGCGCCATCAACTCTTGCACGCGCATTAGGTATTTGAGCCCGCGAGCCTCGATTATATCGCTGCTAGCGCGCGTTTTGAGTCGTTTCTTGACGAGCTGTTCGTCCGCGGAAAACAGCACGATTTTATCTGCAAATTTGCCCCCCAGCGCAAATTTATTAAGCGCAATAAGCTCGCTAAGATCCGCGTTTTCGTCGTTTGCCAGCGCATAGGCAAGCCCCGAGATGAAACCGCGATCGCTTAGCACGAGCCTGTCCGCACCGCCCTTTATCACGCGCTCGTAGTGCTCGGCGCGGTCTGCGAGGAACAAAAGCAGCTCGGTGCGCTTTGAAATTTCGCCGCAGGCCTCGCGCAGATTTACGCTGCCGCGCCGCCACTTAAAATCCTCGCCCAAAACGAGGCTTCGCACCGCTTCGCCGAGCTTCGTGCCGCCGGGCTCCTTGGTCACGATCGCTTGCGGGAAAGCCGACGCCAGTCGCGCTATCTGCGTGCTTTTGCCCACGCCGTCGATACCTTCGAATATTACATACATTTTTCGCCTTTAAATTTGTGCGCTATTTTACAAGCTTATAGCTAAATAGCGGCTTTTTTAAACGGCCGGGCGCTAAATTTCGCCTCCAAATCGGGCTTTTGCGCGAGCTTGTGCGAGCCGATTTTGATCTTTCGGCGTAAAATTTTATCGGGCGCTTTGTTGCTAAGCACTTACTCTTTGCGGTGCGGCTCGCGGTTAAATTTAGCGCTCGAGCAGCGAGCGAGTAAATTTGCGCTTAAGGAGCGCGTACCGAGCGGAGCGGAGTAGGGCGTCAGCCGGATAAAGACGGCGCGCCGTGCGGATAGAATGGCACGCTTCGTAAAGCAGGGTATGTACTATGCGAAGCGGATGACGCTATATGGAACGGGCGGCACTTCGGGCGGAGCAGGGCAGCGGCGTCATGTAGGGTAGGGTATGTTGCCTAGCGGCGCGGGCGGGCAAAACGCTATGTGCGATGAGAAAATCGCGACGATGAAATTTTAAATTTTGCCCTTATACGCGCTTACAAGCTCTGGATTTATCGCTTTGAAATTTTTCCGCAGATCGCTAAGATCATAATCACTCGCTACGAGCGCAAAATCCTCGCTCACGTCGAGCCCGAGCTCACCGATATCCGCCTTAAGCTGCTTCGCGCACTCTAAAATAAGCTTTTTGGCTTGCGAGTATCTGCCGTTTAGCCGCGTTTCTTGATTGAAAAGATCAAAAAGATTTGCCGTCTCGTCATCCTCGTCCAACTCGGCCTGAAACTCGTAATCGGCGACGTTCCAAACGATCCAGTTATCGTCATCGCCCTGCGCAAGCCACTGCGCGCGCTGTTCTTGCGAGCCGAATCCGATCTGAGGCGGCAGCGAGCCCGTGTCGTCGTAGGCTAAATTTATGCAGTAGAGCTTGCAGGCGGGCGCATGCTTTTTGATCGTCTCTTTAATCGCGGGCAGCAACCTTTGCGCGGCGAGCTCGTAGAGCTTTTTGTAGCTCATTTTTTTATCCGGTTTTCTGTAGTGCACGTAGCCGCCCTCGACTATTAAACTTAGCTCGCCTATAGCGTCAAATTCGTAGTTTATGACGCGGTCGAATTTGCCTCCGTATGGATCCGTGCCGCGCCACTGCTTTTGCGCGAGCTTGCCGCCTTCGTAAGCGAAATTCTCTATCCAGTAGCCTTCGCTCGCAAAAGCCGAGTAGATTGACTTTAGCGCGCCATCCTCATAGACAAATCTTTTTACGTTCACGCATTTTTTATCGTAATAATCAAATCGGTAGCTTAAAATTTCATCCAGGCGCCAAAAATAAAACTCTTCGTAGAAATATTTTTCGCTCACATACTGCCTCTCAAAAACGGCGCGATCTTGCGCGTCAAAGCCGTATTCGTAGGCGTTTGCGATCTTTTTGGGCGCTTCTTTTAAAACCCTACCTTTTGAGAAGCGGTTGAACTCAAAATAAAACGGCTCAAAATTTAAATACTGATTTGATGCCCAGCGCCTGCTTACGGCCTGCGCTTCAGCCCTCTTTTTTATGGCTTCGTAGTCGTTTTTGGCGCTTTTAAAAAGCGCTTGCAGTCTTTCTATCTCATCCATTTGCTTATTCATTTTCATCTCCCGTGCAGTTTGTAAATTTTAAATTTTGCCCTTATACGTGCTTACAAGCTCGGGATTTATCGCTATGAAATCTTTCCTCAGATTGCCAAGATCGCAATCGGTAGCCGTGATCGTAAAATCCTCCGTCATATCGAGCGCAAATTCGCCAAGACCTGCTTTGAGCTGCTTCACGCACTCCCAAATGAGCTTTTTAGCCTGCGCATATTTATCATTTAGCTGCGTTTCTTGATTGAAAAGATCAAAAATTTTCGCCGTTTCGTAGTCTACTTCGACCTCGGCTCGAAACTCGTAATCAGTAACGAGCCAAAGAAGCCAACCGTCCTTTTGTGCAAGCCACTACGCGCGCTGTTCTTGCGAGCCGAATCCGATGATCGGCGGTAAACTCCTATTATCGCAAGCTAAATTTATGCAGTAGAGTTTACGGGCGGGCGCGTGCTTTTTGATCGTCTCTTTAATCGCGGGTAGCAGCCTTTGCGCGGCGAGCTCATAAAGCTTTTTGTAACTCATATCCTTATCGGGCTTTTGATAGCGCACATAACCATTTTCGGTTATTAAGATCAGCTCGCCCATTGCGTCAAATTCATAGTTTGTTACGTCATTTCTTCTGCCTGCGCGAGGGTGCTCTACATACTCCCGTCTTTGTGCGAGTTTGCCGCCTTCGTAAGTAAAATTTTCTATCCCATAGGCGTTGTTGTCAAAGGCCGAGTAGATGGACTTTAGCTCGCCATTTTCATAGATAAATCTTTTTATATTGAAGCATTTTGAGCATCTTTTGTTATAGCAACCAAATTCGTATTTTAAAACTTCGTCCCGCCCCCAAAAATAAAGGTTTTCAAAGAAATGTTTTTTGCCGTCATGTTGCCTTTCAAAAACGACGCGATCTTGCGCGTCAAAGCCGTATTCGTAGGCATTTGCGATCTTTTTTGGTTTAGCTTTTAAAATTTTGCCCTTAAAGAAGCGGTTATATTCGAAATAAAACGGCTCTAAATTGATATAGCTACCCGACGCCCAGCGCCTGCTTACGACCTGCGCTTCGGCTATTTTATTTAAGGCTTTGTATTCATCTCTCACGCTTTTTAAAAACGTTCGCAGTCTTTCTATCTCATCCATTTGCTTGTTCATTTTATCTCTCGTGCAGTTTTAAATTTTAAATTTAGCTGCGCCTGCGGGCTAAATTTCAGTCGCTTGCAAGCTCATTTTTTTAAAAATTTTAAAATTTCGCTCGGCACTAGGTGCGAAACGTCGCCGCCGTGGCTCAAAACGGAGCGGACAATCGAGCTTGAGATGAAGGCGTTTTTGAGCGTCGGCATTAAATACACGCTCTCAAATTCCTCCCATAACGAGGCATTTGCGTAGCCGATCTGCAGCTCGTACTCAAAGTCGCTAACCGCGCGAAGCCCGCGGATAACGAAGCGCACGCCGCAAGATTTAGCAAAATCCACGAGCAGATTATTAAAGCTTTGCACACTTATACCGCGAAGTCCGCGTGTCGCGGCTCGCGCCATCTCTAGTCTGGATTTTAGGCTGAAGTAGGGTTTTTTGCTCTCGTTTAGCGCGACTGCGACGATAACTTCATCAAAAAGCCCCAGCGCACGCTTGATTACGTCCAGATGGCCGTTCGTGATAGGATCGAAAGTGCCCGGATAGATACATTTTCTTGAGTTTTGCATTATTGCCACCTTTTAAATAGCTCGTTTTGCACGCCCAGCGCGTCGCACCACTTGCCGATTATGAAATTTTTTAAATTTTGCACGCCGCAGTAACCTGCGATCACGGGCGGAGCGATGATGACGCCGAGCGCGGCTAGCTCGCTCATCTGGCGCAGGCTGATCGCAGAAAGCGGCATCTCGCGCACGCCAAGAATCAGCCGCTTACGCTCTTTTAGCGCAACTGCTGCAGCGCGAGTGCTTAGGCTGTCGCAAAGCCCGCCGTAAATTTTAGCTAAAGAGCTAATAGAGCAGGGCGCAAAGATTGTGGCGTCAATGCCGAACGAGCCCGAAGCGGGCGGCGCGCCCAGATCGGTGTCGGGATAAAATTTTACACTTATAAATTCCGTGGATTTTAAAGCCTCGTCCGCGTCTATGCCGCTTTCGGCGCGCAGGACGCGGCGCGCGCCCTGAGTAAGTACGGCGTGGATTTCATGCGGCGAGCTGGCAAGAAATTTAAGCAGATCAAGTCCGATCTCGCAGAAACTCGCGCCGCTTACGCAAACTAAAATTTTCATTTCAAGGCTTTCATATCGAAATTTTGCGGTTTAAAAATGAGCGAAACGGAATGAATTTTAAAATTTGAAGTTAAAATGGAGCGGGAAACGAGAGTCGAACTCGCGACATCAACCATGGCAAGGTTGCGCTCTACCACTGAGCTATTCCCGCATGCGGTAAAAATAAAGCGCGATTGTAGCCTATAAATTTTCATTTGTCAATAATTTCTCGCTTAAATTTCATAAATTTTTACGATTTCTCCAGCGCGAACTTTGTCGCATTCGGGATCAGCCAAGAAAAAATGCGATGCCGCAGCCAGCGGTCTGATGCGCCCAGAAGGCGACGGCATAGGCGTAAAAACTCCGCCTTCATATGCGCCTACGGTTAAATTTACTCTGCCGCTTTTTAGCTTCAGATCGCTTGCGAGCTTGGCATATATCGCCGCTTCTGCGCTAAAAGCCTCACTTGCGCCGCTAAGCTTAAATAGGATCGGCAGTATGACTGCGCGTGTAAGCACGAAAGCAGCCATTGGATTGCCTGCCATTGCAAAGACGAATTTGCCGTCTTTTGCGAAGCACTTGCTGGGGCGGCCGGGCTTGATATCAATGTGATCGAAAACCTGCAAAAATCCAAGTTCGCTCATAGCGCTTTGCATAAAATCCGCCTCCCCAGCGCTTGCTCCACCGCTGGTAATTAGCACGTCAAATTTACGCGTAGCAGTATCTAGCGCCTCGCAAACCGCGCTAAAATCATCCTTTAAAATCCCTAAATACTCATTTTCAAAGCCGTACTTTTGCAGCAATGCAGCAATACCGCTAGAGTTGGCGTTATAAATTTCGCGCTCGCTTGCGCTCTGCCACGGCTCTTTTAGCTCGTTTCCACTGGAAAATAGAGCGATTTTAGGACGCGCGTAAACGCTTACTTCGTAAATTCCTTGCGCGGCAAGAAGCATGATTTTAGCAGGGTTTAAAATTTCGCCACGGCGCAATAAAAGCTCGCCCGCGCGCACCTCCTCGCCTTTTTTACGAAAGCCGTCGTGGGCATGAACGGAAGCAGGGATTTTTAGAGTTCCACCTTGCGCGTCTACATCCTCTAGCCTCGCGACAGAGTCTGCGCCTGCAGGCATTGGCGCGCCGGTCATTATCTTTTGCGCTTGCGCAGCCTTTATTTCATAGAATTTTTCGTCTCCTGCAAAAATCGTAGGCTCTACGATCTCTAGCTCTTCGTCTTTGAATTCTGCCGCGTAGGCATAGCCGTCAAGCGCCGAATTATCGAAGCAGGGCAGGTTTTTAATCGCAGAAATATCGCTAGAAAGGATGCGGTCTAGAGCGCTGGGAAGAGGTACCTTTTCACTCCGCCCGCTTGATGTGATTCTAGCCGTAGCCAAATCTATAGCCTCATTTATTCCTATCATTTTAAGTCCTTTTTATCATTTTTTACATTTAAAATTCGCACAGTTAATACTTCGCGTGGCCTTAAATTTTATGTTGCGCCGAAGCTTGCAAAGCAAAATTTTACCCAAATAAATACGCGAAATTTTACGGGCTCAATTGCCTTATTTTAATGCTAGTGTTACTTAAAATTTCAAAACATTTCGCTCGTAAAATTCCACTTTGCTTGCTTGCGCAAGATTTTTATTCCGAAGTCTTCATTCCTCCAGCCTCTGTATGTCCGCGCCAAGCGCACCAAGCTTAGCCTCTAGTCTCTCGTAGCCGCGATCCAGGTGGTAAATTCTATGTATTTTGCTCTCTCCGCGCGCCGCAAGGGCGGCTAAAACGAGTGCCGAGCTGGCGCGCAGATCGGTCGCCATAACGTCCGCGCCGTTTAGCTTGCCGCCGCTGATCGTCGCGATGTGTCCGTTTAGGCGGATATCTGCGCCCATTCTCGAAAGTTCGCTTACGTGCATGAAGCGGTTTTCAAAAAGCCTCTCGTCGATGGTGCTGACGCCCGTGGCTACACACGCAAGCGCCATAAACTGCGCCTGCATATCGGTAGGAAAGCCCGGATATTCGCTTGTGATGATCTCAACTGGTTTGATCTTTGAAGCGGGCAGGATCGTTATTTCCTCGCCGCCGTTTGAAATTTCAAATTTAAAGCCCATATCTTCAAATTTTGCAAGCACTGCGCCAAGATGAGCCGCGCAAGCGTGCGTGATCTTGATACGAGAGCCCGTGATCGCGCCTGCGCACAGATAGGTGCCTGCTTCGATGCGATCGGGAATAATCGAAATTTCGTTTAAGCTTAAAAGCTCACCGCCGCTTCCTTTGATGAGGATTTCGTTCGTGCCGATGCCCTCTATGTCGATGCCTGCGCTTTTTAATGCGTTGCAAACGGCGATTATTTCGGGCTCTTTTGCCGCATTTATGATATGCGTGGTACCGCTTGCTAAGGCAGCCGCCATTACGATATTTTCGGTGCCGGTGACGGTAATTTTGTCAAAATTTATAGTCGCGCCCTTAAGCCCCTTTTTTGCGGTGCAAACGACGTAACCCTGCTCGATCTTAACCTCTGCGCCCATCTTTTCAAGCGCGCTAAGGTGTAGATCGATCGGTCTGGCGCCGATCGCGCAGCCTCCCGGAAGGCTTACCTCGCAGTGTCTAAACCGCGCTAAAAGCGGCCCTAGCACCAAGATCGAAGCGCGCATTTTGCGCACTATATCGTAGATCGCTTTGGTCGAGTTTATCTCGCGCGGATCGATTTTGACGGTGTTGGCGTCGAGAAACTCGCATTTTGCGCCTAAATTTGAAAGCAGCTGAATTAGCGTGTGGATATCGGAAACCGCGGGTAAATTTTTAATTATGACTTCATTTTTTGAAAGGATAGATAGAGCTATGAGCGGCAGTGCAGCGTTTTTTGCGCCGCTTATTTTGACGCTGCCGCTTAGTTTTTTGCCCCCGTTAATTCGTAGATAATGCATGATTTCTCCGTGTAAAATTTCGGCGATTATACAGAATTTAGCTTTAAAGTTACCATTTTGTTACCACTGAGCGCTAAAATTACGTCCAAATTTAATCGTTATATAATTTTATAAGGATCTTTATATGAAACAATTAATTATTTGCGCTTTGGGTGCGTTTTTGCTGGTCGGTTGCTCCTCAAAAGCCCCGTCTGCCGGCAGCCAGCAAGCGTATGTCTTAAACGATCATGAAGAAGGAATAACTTCGGTGCCAGGAAGCGAGTTTAACCGCCCGCTAATCGCATCTGTGGACGATTACACCGGCACTCGCGCGGGAGGGGACTGCAGCGGATTTATCACCGTGCTAAATGATAAATACGATGATCTATTTTTTAACTCAAAAGATCTGCCAAAATACTTCACAAACGGACGCAAATCCCAAGCAATATATAATTATTACAGCCGTAGAAATTTACTCAGCAATACGCCGCGAGTGGGGGATTTGGTGTTTTTTCAAAACACCTTGCGCTCTAACAAAGGCAAGGTCAATAACGAGATCAGCCATATCGGCATCGTGCGCGAGATCTATGCTGATGGTCGCGTGAAATTTGTCCACAATACTCGTGGTAGAAATCAAGCGGACTTCGTAAATTTAAATAAGAAAAACGTCCATGTAGCGGGGCAAAAGATGGAAAATAGCTATATCGTCCGCTGCGGCAAAGACCGCATAAGCTGCCTAGCATCGAACCGCTTCGCAGGGTATGGACGAGTAAATAACTAAAATTTTGAAAATTCTTTCGCCGTATTTTTTGAAAGATTTCTTATAACTTTTGGAATTTATTAGATTTTATGAAATTTCGTTAGACCTTTTAAAAATTCGCGGCGGTTTGATTTAGGCTCTAGGGTGGTTTTAA
>NZ_CALLWC010000074.1 GCF_938015785.1 uncultured Campylobacter sp.
CAAAAATGGTACGAATAAATTATAAATTATAATAAAAACTATATAAATAAAACTTAAATTTAGCCCGTAAAATAATATATCGGACGGAATTATAGCGGAATTTCGATATAATCGCGCTAAAATTTTAAAGGCTTTTTATGAAAAGAATTCTTACTATCGCGGGTTCGGATAGCGGCGGCGGTGCCGGCATCCAAGCCGATATCAAGACGATTAGCGCGCATAAGATGTTTGCTATGAGCGCTATTACGGCGCTTACGGCGCAAAATTCGCGCGGCGTATTCGGCGTGTTGGACGTTTCGCCGCATTTTGTGGAGGCGCAGCTCGATGCGATTTTTAGCGACATCTTTCCGGACGCCGTTAAAATCGGAATGATCTCCAATGAGGGGGTTGCCGAAGCCATCGCAAAGAGCCTGGGCAAGCACGGCGCGAAAAACGTCGTTTTAGATCCCGTGATGGTCGCTACTAGCGGCGGAGTTTTGATGAAACAAAGCGCGCTGCATGCGCTAAAATATAAGCTCGCCCCCGCCGCGGAGATTATCACGCCCAACGTGCGCGAAGCAGAGGTTTTGGCGGAGATGAAAATTTTAAGCTTAGCCGATATGCGCGCTGCTGCAGTTAAAATTTCGCAGTTTTTCGGTGGCGCGATTTTGATTAAAGGCGGCGATCTGACGGGCGCGAGCGCGACTTGCATTGCGGCGGAAGCGGGCGCGGCGGATACGGCGCAAAATTTTAAAGTCTTATTGCGCGAGATGGGCGAAAATGGCGCACGCGAAAATTCTGCGAGCTCGACGAAGAGCGCGGATTTCGCGGAGGAAAATTTTACTAGCGAATGTGAAATTTTAACGGCGAGCACGGAGCCTTCTTTTGAACAAAATTTATCCGCAGCCTCCCTAGGCGCTGGTTTTAAACCGAGCGGCGAGGGAGGGGATTTGACAAATTTAGCGATCGATATTTTGTACGAAAACGGCAAATTTCATGAGTTTTCCGCATCCAAAGTAGCTACGAAAAACACCCACGGTACGGGCTGCACGCTCTCAAGCGCGATCGCGTGCGCGCTGGCGGCGGGGCTTAGCCTGCCCGCAGCCGTCGTCCATGCCAAGGGCTTCGTGCGCAGGGCGCTTGGTTGGGATGAGCAGATCGGGCACGGATGCGGCGCAATAGATCATTATTTTACGGTCCAAGATCCCTTCGGCGCGGACTTTGACGGATCTTGCGCGAACGAAATCAAAATCGTCTCTCGAGACTAAAATTTCAAGCGCTCGTTGAAATCCCCGCATTCGTAAAATTCCAAAATTCCGCTGCTATTAAATTTAACCTAGCGGCACGAGATCGTCCAAATGGCTCGTCGCGACTTGTGATAAACGGCGGGATTGCGCGGCTAAAAAGCGTGCGCTACGGGGATATGCATACTTAAAATTTTTAGTTGATTTTTAGGCATCATAATCCGCGTAGAATTTTTGAATTTTATTGTAGGGTTCGCGTTGCAAGTTAGGGCTTTCCTTATTTGCCTTATGCTATAGCTCTGCTTCGTGGCATTGTTAAATTTGCGTTATTTCTTATAGGTCTTTATGTGCGAAAAAAGTGGATTATAAATATAAACTAGTCATTCATTCACTGCTCGCGTTGCTCAAGGTAGATGCATCGCATTGTATGTCCGACCATTGCGCTATACTTGCCGCAGCATTGCGTCCTTGCTGCGAACTTAGCGATCCATGCCTGTCGTCTCATATTCGCTGAGCTTACTAAAATTCCAAATTTTCTAGCAAAAGAGTTATAATGGCTAAAATTACGTAAATTTAGGAATTTAAAATGCGCTGCAAAAAAGGACTACTACCCTTAATCATCGCCTCGGGGACAATCTCTGCCGCAGATAACTGGATCGCATCGCTACTACTACCTAGCATCGCAGATACGTTTGGGGTGCAGGTAAGCGCCGCCTCCGCAGTTTTGACGGCATATCTGATCCCCTATGGCTTACTTCAGCCGGTTTACGGACATCTTAGCGATCGCTACGGCAGAGGTAAAATTTTAATCTCGCTAATGCTTTTTTTGGCGATATTTACGCTTCTTTGCTCTACTGCAAAAAGTTTAGCGTGGCTTGTTTTATTTCGTTTTTGCACGGGATGCGCGGCGGCGGGTATAATCGCCGTCTGCCTCGGCGTTATAGGCGATGCATATGACGATAAGGATAGACAAAAAATCGTAGCGATATTTCTGGGTTCGGTATTTTTAGGGCAGGGGCTGAGTGCGGCTTTAGGCGGATGGGCAGTGGCTAGATTTTCTTGGAGGGAGATATTTTTAGCCTTTTCTGCGCTGTCTGCAGTATCTTTCGTATCACTATTTACGCTAAATTTCAAAGACGCTCCGAAAAATGGAGGCGAAAGCTTTGTAAAATCCCTAGCCAGCTTGCGCGGCGATGCTGCGCTTTTGAGAAGTTATTTTTTGGCTTTATGTAACGGCGCAATCGTGCTTGGGGCGTATTCATTCATAGGTGCTTATCTGCTTAAAAAGCTGGGTTTGAGCTCAAATTTCGCCGGAGCTTGCCTTATGCTTTACGGCGTCGCTTGCTTTTTGGCAGGAAACGCTGCTAGATATTTAAAAGAGAAATTGCCGCTAAAAGAAATTCTATCCCTCGGCTTTTTGGCGTCCGCTTCGGCACTGTGCCTTTTGGCGAGTTGCTTCGCTGCCACCGTATATGTAGGGACGTTTTTGCTGGGATTTGGCTATGTTTGCGCGCAGTCCGTCCTAGCAAGCGCGGCACTTCGTTGTGGCTCCGCCAAGGGTCTATCCTCCGGGATCATAGGCACGGCGATATTTTTCGGAGGCGGCATCGGTACTGCCGTAGGTGGCAAGGCGCTTGAATATTTAAGCTACCAAGGGCTATTTTGCGGCTTTGCCGCGTTAGCCGCCGCGCTGCTGATTTTTTACCGTGCAAGCTTTAAGGGCACGCGAGAAATTTAATGCTTCGCGACAATAGAAAATTTAAAATTAAATATACTTCGCTGTCGAGAAATTACCTAAAATTACGCTATTTCAGGGCGCCGCATTGGCATCGTCATAAATATCGCGGTGCATTGCATCACGCTGCCGCTTTTTCAGCTTCCGTGGTATGAGTTCGTTTCGGGATTTTTTGGGCACGTGGTTTGGTTTTGGGCGATCGAAGTATTCCGCTGCGATTTGCGAAATTGCGCGGCGGGTGAGCCCGATCCCGCGGACCGCTCGGGCGCTTCGCTCTTCTAGCTAAATTTGGAATTCCGCCCCGTTTAGTGCGGAATTCCATCATTTTTTATAAACGCAGTAAAATCACGATAAATTTTTATGTTAAAATTATGATTAATAAAATTTCAAAAGGAGCGGCAATGAAATATAAAATTTTAGTTGCGGCCTTTACGGCTACTTTGGGCTTACAGGGAGCGCTTGCGAGCGATTTTGACGAGCGGGCTTGCGCGGCGCTAAAGGGCACGAAAATTTACGATACAAAGATCAGTAAAGCGATCTGGAATCAAAGCGGCGAAATCAGCGCCGATAAGATGTCTGCGCTAACGGGAGGCGCCAAAAAGACGCTAAAAGCAGCGCCGCACTGTATAATTCAAGGCGAGATAGCCTCGCGCACGGGCTCGGACGGCAAGCATTACGGCATAAAATTTGAGCTGCGCTTGCCAGGCGACTGGAACGGCAAGCTGCTATTTCAGGGCGGAGGCGGTTTGGACGGCTTTGTAGCGCCGGCTCTTGGCGCCGTGCCTATCCGCACTAGCACCGCAACGCCCGCGCTTATGAGGGGCTACGCAGTCGTCACGACCGATTCGGGACATCCTACGCCTACGCCCGAGTTCGGACTTGAGCAACAGGCGCGGTTAGATTATGCATATCAGGCCATCGGCAAGGTCGCGAGCGTCTCAAAGCAGCTGATTTTTGCGGCGTATAAAAAAGCGCCAGCGCACAGCTACTTTATGGGCTGCTCAAACGGCGGACGCTCGGCTCTGATGGCGGCGCAGAGGTATCCGCTGGAATTTGACGGCGTAATTGCGGCAAATCCGGGTTTTAGGCTTTCGCGCGCGGCGATCGCGGAGCAGTGGGATAACTGGCAGCTTATGAAGATCGCGCCTAAAAACGCCGCAGGGGAGAAAATTTTTGCAAACGCCCTTACGCAGGAGGATTTGGATAAGCTAAGCAGGGCGGTTCTGGATAAATGCGATGCGCTAGACGGCCTAAAAGACGGAATCATCGGCGCTTGGGAGCGTTGCGAGTTTGATCCTAGCGGACTTGATCTAGCTAAAGAAAAAATTTCTGTGATAAAGGCGATATTTGAGGGCGCAAAAAACAGCAAGGGCGAGCAAATTTACAGCGGCTGGTTTTACGATGCCGGAGTAAATCAGCCCGGCTGGCGCATGTGGAAGCTTGGCGACTCGCAAACGGCAGAGCCAAATGCTAGAAATATCGTGCTCTCGAAAGGTTCGATGAATTATTATTTCTTGACGCCGCCGCAACCGGAGTTTGATCTGATGAGCTTTGATTTCGATAAGGACGTAGAGCGAACGTTCGAGACCGCGGCGATAAACGATGCGATTTCGACCAAGCTAGATAGCTTCCGCGCTAACGGCGGTAAACTCATCATCGTAACGGGCGTCTCCGATCCCGTATTTTCGGCGATGGATCAGCGCGATTGGTTCAAAAAGCTAGTGGAAACCAACGCGAATGCGGACGAATTTGCGCGATTTTTTGCATTACCTGGGATGAATCACTGCGGCGGCGGTAACGGCATCGATGACGTCGATCCGCTAAGCGCGCTTGAAGCGTGGCGCGAGCAGGGAACGGCTCCATCTAGTCTGCTAGGCAAAAGCACGAGTCGCGCGGGCAAGCAGATCCCGATTTGCGCGTATCCTAAAGTGGCTACCTACGTAGGCGGCGACGAAAATAACGCGAGTAGCTTTGAGTGCAGATAAAATTTATTTAAAGGAGTAAAGATGAGAGGTAAAATTTTAATCGCGGCCTTTGTGGCGGTGCTTTTGTGCGGCTGCGCGACGCACGATGCAAAGCTAGGCAAGGAGGCGGATAAGAGGAGCGAAGGCGCGGCTACGGACTGCGGCGCTAGTGAGGGCGTCTGCAAGGTGCCCGCAGTGCAGGGGTCGATGGTAGGCGGCGGCACGGATGAGCACGGCTGCTTGGTTGCCGCGGGGCAGAGCTTTTCAAAGATCAAGAATGGCTGCGTGCAGGTTTTTGATGTCGCGGACGTGAGGCTGGACGACCCTGATAACGCTACGCTTGCGATCTACGGGATATTTTCCGCGGATAAAAGCAGGGTAGAAATCTTTTGGGCGAGCTTGCCGCAGAGCGAAATTTTAAGCAAAGTTAAGGGTGGCTGCTACGTCTCGAAGGACGGCAAAATTTCGCTGCTAAAAAGCGGCAAGAGCTATAAGATCCACAGAAAACAGCGGGTGAAATTTTAAGTCAGCCAAATTTCGCGCGCCGCGGAGAAATTTAATCCAAACGCGCCAGGACTTAGGCCTGCTCAGCAGGCTAAGACGTAAATTTAGGGCAAATCAATACCAAGCTGATTCGATTATTCGCGGTATCTGCCGTCTATAAAAATTTAATCAAAGGAGCAAAAATTGAGGTCATAAAAGTAGATCTACAAAAATCATATCCCAAACCCAGGCGCGACTACGCTCGTATCGGCCAAATACGATGGCGACGTCAATGCGATGGCGATAACGTGGGCGCAGGCGCTTGACTACGACAAGGTTACCATCGTGCCGCACAACGGCTCATGCGCGGGGACGCTCATCGAAAAGAGCGGGTATTTCGCCGTGCAGATCCCCACGGCCGCGCAGGCGGAGCTAGTTAGCGAGCTGGGCGCCGAGAACAACTCGCGCTTTGATAACGCGGACAAGATGAAAAACGTGGAAATTTTTTATAAAGATGACTCCCGCGTACCGCTGATCGCGGGCTGCGCCGCATGGCTCGTTTGCAAGCGTATCCCCGAGCCTCATAACGAGCAGAGCTATGATCTTTTCATCGGCGAGGTCGTCGCGGCGTATGCGGACGAGCGGATATTTGACGGCGGACGCTGGCTGTTTGAAAAGATCCCTGACGAGCTAAAAACGCTTCACTACGTCGCCGGCGGTCGGTATTATCTGGACGGCAAAGCGGTAGATACCAAGCGCACGCCCATAAGCGGCGAATAAACCGCTCGCAAAATGCTGGCAAATTTGTAAATTTAAAACGAGCGCACGCGTGAATACGCGGCGAGCTTCGGTAAAATTTCAAACTAAAGAATCTAAAAAAGGATAAAAAATGAAAAAATATATCGTCATCACCGGCGCAAGTTCTGGTATCGGAGCGGCAGCGGCAAAGGCATTTGCTGGGCGCAGAGAAAATTTGATCCTAATCGCGCGCAGAGCCGAGCTTTTGCAAAGCTTAAAGGACGAGATCGCGCAAATCGCGCCCGAATCGGACGTAGTCATTAAAATTTGCGACCTTGCGCGCAGCGAGAACGTCTTAGCGCTTTGGGACGAGCTAAAAAGCTATGAGCTAAAGGCGCTAATTAATAGCGCTGGCTTTGGGGATTTTGGCTTAGTGGGAGAGCAGGATTTACAAAAAACGGTAAGAATGATAGACCTAAACGTAACCGCGCTCGCGATACTTTCGAGCTTATTTACGCGAGATTACAAACGCAAACAAACTCAGCTTATAAACATCTCCTCCGTGGGCGGCTATTTTCTGGCGCCCGGCGTCGTGCCGTATTGCGCTACAAAATTTTTCGTAAGCGCTTTCACCGAGGGTTTGAGCCACGAGCTGGCGCAGGATAAAGAGGCCAAAATGCAGGCTAAAGTTCTAGCTCCCGCCGCGACTAAAAGCGAGTTTTGCGACGTAGCTTCGGGAAAGCGCGGATTTGATTACGATGCGGCGTTTTCGCAATACCACAGTAGCGAACAAACGGCAGAATTTTTGCTCACGCTTTACGATAGCGATGCATGCATCGGAGAGGTGGATTTGGCTAGCTTCGAATTTAAACTTAGCGAACCGAAATTTAATTATATAGCAGCCGCCAAATAGCGGATCGGGTGAGGCGCAAGCTCACTTATAGCTTGCGCTGTTAAGTTGCTTCTTTACGTGCGAGCAGGACTTGATTAGCTTCGTAGCGACAAGCTGCGCAGGCAGGCGCCTTTGAATTTTACGCATTTATAGATCGCGCGACGAGCCGTGCCGCACAATACGCTGTATAAAATTTCGCGTATCGTAGCGCCTGAGCTAAATTTGACCCCAAAGCGCGGTAAAATTTAAAGAAATTTAAGGAGCGAAAAATGGGAAAATCCGCCTTGGTGCTTGGCGCTACGGGCGTCGTAGGCAGGGAGCTTGTGCGCGAGCTTTGCGAGAGCTGGGGCTACGATGAGGTCTGGGCATGGGCGCGCCGCGAGATAGGCTTTTGCCACCCTAAGCTTCGCGCGCGGATCATTGATTTTGAGGGTATCTCGGATATCGCACAGCATAAATTTGATGAAATTTTTTGCGCGCTGGGCACGACGATGAAGCAGGCGGGCTCGCGCGAGGCGTTTTTGCGCGTGGACGTGGACTACGTCTATGCGGCGGCGAAGTGGGGCAAAGCGGCGGGCGTGCGGCGCTTCGCGCTCGTATCATCTCCGGGTGCGAACGAAGGTTCGCCAAGCTTTTATCTGCGCGCCAAAGGGAGGATCGAGCGGCGCGTGAGCGAGCTTGGTTTTGAGGACTTCCAGATCGCTCATCTGCCGCTAATCCTCGGTGAGAAACCTGATGCTCACCCGCAACAGCAGATCGCAGCGATGTATTTAAACTGCTACCTCTCGCTCGGTAAATTTGGCCGCTTAGCGGCGCAAGTAGTGTCCGCTACGAGCGTGATTTTTGGCTCAAAATCCTATAAAAATTCGCTCATTTTTTCTCTTTATTTTGTTTGATCTCCTCAAGACTTAGACCGCTTTTACCGATGCTGTCCATACCGAGCGTTTCGATCATCACGAGTATTGCGGCTGGGTCTTTGCCTAATACGCGCGCTAACGTGTCCGTAATCTCGGCGATGATTTGCTTTTTTTGCTCTTTTGTAGGCTCTGGAGCGGCTACTTTTATATTTACGAATGGCATTTTCTCTCCTTAAATTTTATAAAGCAGGGCTAATTATATCAAATTTTAGACTGTTACCCGTCTCGTTTACGTTCTAAAATTTAAGTAGATATATTAGAATTTAACTTTAAATTTGATTTAAAGCTAGTATGATTATTATGTGACTTGGTAGTAGTAAAATTTGATAAATTTACCCAAAAGGAGCGAATATGCGTAAGAATTTTTTCGGTTCTATCGTTTTGGCTGCGGCCTTGGCGGGCGGCGCGTTTATATCGGTGCCGCAGACTGCGAGTGCGGGTGTTTTGGCGCATCAGGTAAAAACCCAGGGCGAGCTTGGCTCGGTGTTTATCAACCCCTACGACGTGGCGCCTCTAACGGCCGTCATCGATAGGGCGGGTAAGGACATCAAGGATATCCACGTGCGGGTGCTGGGTAAGCCGAACGGCGGCATCGACATCGCCTATAACGTCTCCGAGCATGCGCTACTGACGCACGACGGCGTGCCGATCTGGGGGCTATATCCGGACTATCTAAACGAGGTTGAGGTGAGCTACGTTTTTAACGGCGAAAAGAAGGTCGAAAAGTATAAAATTTACGCTCAGCCGATCGTGACGTATAGCCGCGATTATAGATTTGGCCACATGCAAAAGATGAAGGTCAAAAAGGTCGATCCTGCGTTTAAAAACAGGCTCTATCTCATCAACAATACGATTACGAGCGTCCATAAGCCGCTTGATTGGAAAAACGGCGGTGCGGCTAGCTGGAATGATTTCACTGAAAATTTCGTCGTCGATACGCAGGGCGAGGTCAGATGGTATCTGGACTATCAGAAATTTTACGACCGCAGCGAGCGCAGAGTGATGGACGGCGGCATGATGATGGGCTTTCATCAGCTGCCAAACGGCGATCTGAGCTGGGGCATGGCGCAGCGATATATGCGCTACGATATGATGGGCAAGGAGGTGTATAATCGCGAGCTGCCGCGCGGCTACATCGACCTTAGCCACGAGGTGATGCCATTAAAAGGCGATCACTTGCTGCTTCGCGTCGGTAAATACAACTACCACCACGCAGACGGCAGGCTCTCGCACACGATCAGAGATCACATCATCGAAGTGGACGGCAGCGGCAAGGTCGTGGACGAGTGGGATCTGAATGAAATTTTCGGCAAAAACGTCTACCGCAGCAACCTCATCAAGGCTCTTGACGCTCGCGCCGTGTGCCTAAATATCGACATGGACGCCAAAGAGATCAAAATCAGCGACGATCTGCCTTTTGGCGACGTGACCTCGACCGGCACGGGACGCAACTGGGCGCACGTAAATTCCATCTCATATGACCCTAGCGACGACGGCATCATCCTCTCGCTTCGCCACCAAGGCATAGTTAAGATCGGCAGAGACAAAAAGGTAAAATGGATCCTGGCATCGCCTGAGGGCTGGAGCGCGGACTTTAAAGAAAAAGTGCTCATTCCGGTCGATAAAAACGGCAACAAAATCAAATGCGAAAACTCAAAATGCGAGGGCGATTTCGACTGGTCGTGGACGCAGCACACCGCGTGGCTCACTCCGCGCTACGATAACAAGGGCAGCATAAAGCACATCAGCGTATTTGACAACGGCGACGGCCGTGGCATGGAGCAGCCTGCGCTAAAAGAGGAAAAATATTCTCGCGCGGTCGAGTACAAGATCGACGAGAAAAAGGGCACCGTCGAGCAGACGTGGGAGTTTGGCAAGGAGCGCGGATTTGATTTCTACAGCGCGGTTACGAGCAACGTGGAGTGGCAAAAGGATAAAAGCACGTACTTCATCTCAAGCTCGAACGTCTATCTGCTAAAGCCCGATAAGACGATCAAAATGGTACTCGTGGAGATCGATCCGAAAACAAACGACATTAAATTTGAAATGGACGTGGAGTCGGCGTCTAGAGACGACATAGCTTACCGCGCGATGGTGATCGATCCGAATATCTTTGATTATTAAAATTTCGCGATAGGTTGGAATTTGGCTTTTAAATTCCAACCTGTCGCTTTGGTGCGGATAGAATTTTACGACTTAAGCGCGAAATTTTAAATTTTTATATAAGATGAATTTTTTTAGTAAGGAGCTAAAATGGAATTTGTAATCTTAAACGACGGCAACAAAATGCCGATTTTAGGCTACGGCGTGTATCAGGT